>JANNHP010000373.1:0-20520 GCA_031404455.1 Planctomycetia bacterium
GCGCAGCGAGGAGGAGGCCGCGGAGTACTACGCGAAGAGCGGCTCGAAGAAGCCCGTCGCGGCGTTCATCGCGGGCGCGACGGCCCCTCCCGGCAAGCGCATGGGCCACGCCGGCGCGATCATCGCGGGCGGCAAGGGCACCGCGGCCGAGAAGAAGATCGCGCTCCTTGCGGCGGGCATCGCCGTCTCCGAATCGCCCGCCGACATGGGCGCGACGATGGTCCGCGCGATGGCCGACCGCGGGCTCCTCGCCAAGTAGACAGCGTGCACGGCGAGCGGTCTGCGTGGTGAATGCGTTCCGGTGCGTCGTACTCCGGAGTCGGTGTGCGTGACCGCATCGGCATGCTGTGTCAGCTCACGGGGCTCGTCCTCATGCCGCTGGCGCTGATCGAGGGGACGCGCGAGGGCGGCTCGCTCGGGAACGAGATCCTCCTCGGCGGCGTGGGCTTCCTCCTGATCTTCGTCGGACGCGGGCTTCGCGGCGGGGGAGCCGCGAAGTAGCCTCGCGCCCATGGACCGCAGCGAACTCTCGGCCACCAACTGGTTCTCGTCGCGCCTCGTCGTCGTACTGCTCGTCGTCGCGGGGATCTTCTATCTCGCGGAGCCGGACTGGCTCGGATACGGCGCGCTCGCCCGAGCGCTCGGCAGCGAGGGCCGGCTCCACGCAATCGGGGTCGGCGTGGCGTTCCTCGTCCTCGCGGCGCAGTCCTGGGAGAAGGCGCAGATGCGCGTGCAGGCAGCCGAAACGCTCGAGGCGCTGCATCAGCTCCTCTACGGCAAGGACTACAAGCGCGACCGCGAGGCGATCGAGATCCTGCTCGCGGCGCTCGAGTCGCAGGACGCCGCGAACGCGAAGACGGCGCACGGCCACCTCGTCCGCCTCACGGGACAGAACTTCGCGCAGGACCCGAAGGTCTGGCGGAGCTGGTGGGAGGCGAGCAAGAAACGGTTCGAGCGGGCGCGGTGAATTCCCGCGAGGCGCTGGAATTCAGTATCGCGACCGAGTTGGTGGGCGAGAGCGGGAGCCGATCGCCGCGTGCGGCGGATCGGCACCAAGCATCGAACCCGTCGAGCAGCATCGCACCGATCGCGCCCAGCACGGCGACCGCGCGTCGGACGACCGTCGCGGGATCGATCGATGGATGTTCGCGCGTCGCCGCGCGCGAGCGTGGCGCTGTCTCGGCGGTCCCCGTCAGCGCGCGATCCGCGGGGCCGCACGCGGCGATCGGCGGTCGCGAACATCGACCGCGTCCGCCGCGATACCGAAAGCCAGCGCCTCGCGGGCTTTCGAAAGTGCCCCCCCGGCCTTGCGACCGGGGAGGCGGGTGTGAACCGGTGCACTGGGCGTAGCGCATCCGGCCGGGGGACGGAACACAAAGCGCGTGCCGCGCGGCGCGCGCTGCGATCATGGCTGCACGATGAACGGTCGTTCGCAGCGCTGTAGCGGATCGTTGTCGCGCGGCCTCGCGGCGACGCGGATCGTGATCGCGGCGATCGTGCTCGTCGTGCTGTTCGTCGTCGCGAAGAGGTTGTTCCCGTCGCGCGAAGAGCGTCTGCAGCGGTTCCTCGAAGCGAGCCGCGACGCCGTCGTCGAACTTCGCGAGGACGACTTCTTCGCCCGGCTCGATCCGGCGATCCGCTACCAGGCGACCGGCGGCATCCCCGAGCTGCGGCGCGACTGGGCGCGGTACCGGGCGAGCGGCATCGGGCGGGCCACGATCGTCGTGCAGGAGCAGACGCTCGACGCCGACGGCGCCGACGTGAAGCTCGACGTCGTCCTCTCCGCCGGGCTCAGGCCGCTCGGGCGGGTCGCGGTGAAGCTCCGGGTCGTCGAAAGGGACGGCGACTGGAAGGCGATCGAACTCTCCTGGAGATGAAGCCGCCGCCTCGCGAAGGCGTGACGCCGCTGCGGGCCCCAACGCTATAGTCGCGACCGCTTGAACCCGCCCTCCGCCGCCGCTGCCGAGACCGCCCGCGCCGAAGCGAGCACGCTCGCCGACCTCCTCCAGGAGATGTCCGCCGACCTCGACGCCGTCGAGCGCGAGATCGGCCGCATCGCGAGCCCGCCGGCGGGGTACGTCCGCGACCTCGTGGACTACGTCCGCGGCTTCGGCGGCAAGCGTCTGCGACCCGCGCTCGTCACGCTCTCGGGCAGGGCGATCGATCCCGCGGCCGTCGGCGAGGTCCACGCGCGCGTCGGTGCGGTCGTCGAACTCATCCACACCGCCACGCTCGTCCACGACGACATCCTCGACGGCTCGCTCATCCGCCGGAACCGCGAGACGCTCCATCAGCTCGAGGGCCAGGAGGTCGCGGTCCTCCTCGGCGACTTCCTGCTCGCCTCCGCCTACGCCGAGGCGGCGTCGCTCGAGGACCGGTTCGCGTCGCGGTATCTCTCGAAGGTCACTCGCACGGTCTGCCAGGGCGAGGTGCTCCAGGTCCACAACCGCGGCAACCTCGATCTCCCCGAGAGCGACTACCTCGAGATCATCGAGAAGAAGACCGCGGTGCTCTATGCGGCGTCGTGCGAGGTCGGCGCGCGGTACGCGGGCGGCGAGGCTCCGGCCGTCAGGGCGCTCCACGACTACGGCATGGGCATCGGCATGGCGTTCCAGATCGTGGACGACGTCCTCGACCTGACGGGCGACGAAGCCGTCGTCGGCAAGTCGCTCGGCACCGACCTCGACCGCTGCAAGATGACGCTCCCGCTCATCCACTTCCTGCGCGCCGGCCCGAAGGACGCGGTCGCCCGCGTGCGGGAGGCTCTCGTCGCGCGCCGCGGCGGTGCCGAGCAGGCGATGATCCGCAAGGCCGTCCTCGACGCGGGATCCGTGGACTTCGCTCGCGCGCGCGCCGAGCGGTTCGTCGCTGACGGCGTCGCGTCGCTCGCCGTCCTCCCCGACAGCCCCGCGAAGGACACGCTCCGGCGGATCGCCGGATACGTCCTCGACCGCCGCCGGTAGTCCGGCGATGACGGAGCCGGCAACAGCGCGGTCGGACGCGGCTCCCGTCACGTACGGCCGGGCGGTCCTCTGGACGGCAGTCCTCTTCGGACTCTCGTGGTGGGCGGGCCTCGGGGAAACGCACGGCATCGCGCCGGCGGTCCTCGGGATCGCGTTCTGCGTCCTCATTGCGCGGCGCGGCGTCCTGCGCTCGCAGTCGCTCGTCATGGCCGGGGTCACGTGGCTCGTCCTCGGGGCGATCCTCGAACTGGTCTTCCTCGATTCGCTGCCGGCGGCGCCGCTCGTCGTGCTGCTCGGCGTCCTCCTCGTGCAGTTCCTCGCGCAACTCGCGAGCGACCTGCGGGCCTTTGCGAGCCCCGGCGATGCGGTTCCGCCGGTCACGTACGCGGTGACGTTCGCGCTCGTGCCGCTCCTCGCGTTCGGCGCGGAGATGTTCCGCCTCGCGCGGATCGTCTACTCGGAGTCGGTCGGCGCAGTCGTGTCGATGACGATCGCGGCGTCGTTCCTGCTGCTCCTCGCCGTCTGGTGGGACTGGACGAAGCGCGCGTTCAGCTCGCTGAAGATGGCGGTCACGCTGCTCTCGCTCATCGGCCTCGGCAGCCTCGCGGGCACGATCGTCATCCAGCACATGCCGGAGGACTCCGTGGAGGCGCACCACGAGAAGTTCATGAACGGCGAGGGTGCGGCACCCGTGAACGCGCGGTACCTCTTCAGCGATCCGCCCGTCGCGTGGTCCGACGCGGAGGAAGCGCGGCGCGCCGCGATGAACGAGAAGTTCGGCGCGGGGGAAGGCGACCGCTGGGCGAAGCTGCAGCGCCAGGAGAAGGCGAGGAAGGCCAAGGAGACCGAGGCACGGGCCTGGGTCGCCGCGAATCACGACGCGCTCCAGTCCTTCTACGAGCTCTGCGAGTCCGCGCGGCTCACGCGCATCTTCAAGACGTGGTACTTCAACGCGCTCCTCGTGCTGCTCGGGTTCACGGTCGTGGGCGTGATGGCGCGGCGGTGGCCGTATCGATGGCGCGACTCCGGCTGGGTCGCGACGCACGCTGGGATCGTCTTCACGCTCGTGTGCCTCGCCGCGAGCGACCTCGCCGTGCGCGACGGCTTCGTCCAACTCGCGCCGACGGCGGCGCAGGGTGCGACGGATGTGCCGACGGAGGCGCGCTCGTTCAAGGACCAGCAGGACGGCGGACGCCCCCGCGGCTTCGGCTGGACGCTGCGACTCGTCCGCACGTCCGCCGACTGGTACCAGGAACTGGCCGTCGCGTTCGCGAGCGAGGGCGGCGGAGTGTCCGCCCAGCAGAACTTCCGCCTCTTCCCCGGGAAGGTGATCGAGCTCGAGCGTCCGTCGCCGGACGCGCCGCCGCGCTACCGTCTCGAGATGATCGAGGTGCTCGACCGCTGCCGCACCTCGCAGGTCGGATACCGGCGCGGGCCGGGAAGCGGCATGACCGCGCTCCAGCTCGTGGTGGACGAGAAGGGCGCCGCGGGCGACCACTGGGTCACCGACGAGGAGACGTCGCCGCTCGCGCTGCCGGGTTCGCAACTCGTCGTCGTCATGGCGAAGTCGCCGGAGGATGCGGAGCGCGCGCTGACCGCTCGCATCCCCGCATCGACGGGCTCGATCGGATTCGTGCGAGTGACGTCGGAGGGCGAGGAGCTCGCGCGCATCCCCGCGACGGTGGGTCAGTCGGGCGAGTTCGACGCGGACGGACGGCGCTGGCGGCTCGTCGTCTCGGAGACGACGTTCGACGTGACGCGCTCGCTCGCGGAGCGGAAGCTCCCCGAGGCCGAGCGCACCCCGGTCGAGAAGCAGGTCCCAGGCATCGGCGGCGCGACGCTACTCGTCAGCGCGGACGGCGTCGACCTGCAGCGCGCGAACGCGTTCAGCGGCGAGTTCGACGAGATCGGCAACGGGCAGATGGCGAACCCCGTCCTCAAGAAGGCGGGGCTCGCGTTCCACCTGGACCTCGTCGTCCCGCGCGAGGTGCGCGTCGTCGTCCGCCCGGACGACACGGCGGTCTGCGTGATCGAAGAACGCGGCACCGTCTCGACGCCGCGTGCGCTCGGCGCGGGCGACGTCCTGCCGATCGAGGGCGCCGCGATCCGGTTCGGGAAACTCGTCCGCGACGCAGAACTCGACGTCACGGTCGAACCGCTCGCCGCGGAGTCCGACGCCGACTACATGAGGAACGGTCTCTCGGGCGTGAACGAGCAACCCGGACGTCCGGCGGTCCGTCTGCGCGTGACTGAGCCCGGTGCCGAGCCGTACGAGATGTGGGTGGTCGGCGGCGATCCGTGGACGCGCACGCCGCTCGTCGAGTCGCGCGACAAGCGTCTGAAGATGGTGCTGACGAGCACCGCCGAGAGCATGTACCGCAGCGCCGTCCAGGCGATCGACCCCGCAGGCAACGTCCTCGGCGAGCACGTCGTCCGCGTCAACACGCCCTTCCGCATGGGCGGGTACGAGTTCTACCAGAACCAGTTCATGCGCCCGGACCAGGGCGGCCCGGTCGCGGTCTTCCGCGTGAAGTACGATCCCTTCGTGCCGTTCCTCTACGCCGGCTTCGCGCTGATCTCGATCGGCGTGATCGTGATGCTGTGGTTCCCCGGCCAGCGCGCGTTCAAGCTGCACGCGCACCTCGCCGGACTTCCCGAGGAGGGACCGAAGAACTGAGATGACCTCGATCGAGAGCACCCTGCACTGGACGGTCGTCGCGCTCTTCGCGCTCGGCGTCCTCGGCTACGTCGCGGCGTTCGGGCTCCACCTCGCGTCGACGAAGCACGCGTCGCGGCGTCGCGCGTGGAACTGGATGGGACTCGTCCCGGTCGCGGCGTCGTTCCTCGCGGTCGCGGTGCTCCTCCTCGCGCGCGGGCTGCACGCGGGCTCGATCCCGTTCCAGAGCAAGTACGAGACGTTCCTCATCATGATGGCGGGACTCGCGGTCGGCTTCGTCGCGTTCGACCTCGGCGGGGGTCTGCGCAAGATCAAGGGCTGGCCGGGCGCGTGGGTCGCGCTCTTCGGCGCCGCGGCGGCGGGCACCGGTCTCACGTTCGCGCTCCTCTCGAAGCAGGAGGACGCGCAGGCGCTGCTCAAGCCGCCGGCGTTGCAGACGTATTGGATCGCCATCCACACGCCTTGCATGATCGTGAGCTACGGCCTGCTCTACGTGGCCGTCGCGACGGCGGGGCTCTTCCTCGTCCTTCGCGCAGTGACGAAGCGCGATGACGTCGGCGGACTCGACTGGGACAACCTCGTCCACAGCGCGATGAAGATCGGCTTCCCGTTCCTGACCGTGGGACTCTTCCTCGGGTGCGTGTGGGGCCAGGAGGCGTGGTCGACGTACTGGGGCTGGGACATCAAGGAGACGTGGGCGTTCATCACGTGGGCCGTCTTCCTCGTCTACTTCCACCTGCGAAGGTCGCCGGGGGCGGACGGGGTGAAGTCGGCGCTCGTCGTCGTCCTCGGCGGCGCCGCGATCCTCGTGACGTGGCTCTGCATGCATCTGCTCCCGGAGTCGGTGAGCTCCTTGCACGTCTACAACTGAAGGAACGAGCCGAGGCGGCTCGTTCCTTCAGATAGCCCTTGGAGCGTCGTCGCGCCGAACACGGGACTCGGCGCGGCTTCGCACGCCCGCTGTCGCCGACGCGGCGGCCGGGCAGTTCGTGGCGCGGCGGCCGAAGTGCGCCGATCATCCGCAGCGCGCGCCGAGGAGGCGTGCCCCGAATGGCCGTCCTCGAGATCGAAGGGCTCGTGAAGACCTACGCCGTGCCGCAGGGCGGGCGCGAGGCGGTGATCGACGTCCCGAGCTTCCGCATCGACGAGGGCGAACTCGTCGCGCTGCGCGGGGAGAGCGGTTCCGGCAAGACGACGCTGCTCCACCTCGTGGCGGGGATCCTCGCGCCCGACGCCGGACGCGTGCTGATCGACGGCGACGACATGGCTGCGCTGCCCGAAGCGGCGCGCGACGGGCTGCGCGCGCGGACGATCGGGTACGTCTTCCAGACCTTCAACCTCCTGCAGGGCTACACCGCGCTCGAGAACGTGGAGCTCGGCATGGCGTTCGGCCGCGGGATCGACGGGGCCGCGGCGCGCGTGCTCCTCGATCGCGTGGGACTCGGCGACCGCGTCGACTACCGGCCCGCGCAGTTGTCGGTCGGACAGCAGCAGCGCGTCGCGCTGGCGCGCGCGCTCGCGAACCGTCCGCGACTCGTCCTCGCCGACGAGCCGACGGGCAACCTCGACCCGGTGCGAGCGCGAGAGGCGATCGAGCTGCTCCTCGAAGTGTGCAAGGAGACGGGGGCTGCGCTGCTCCTCGTGAGCCACGATCCTGCGGTCCTCGCGCGCTTCGCGAAGGTCCACGATCTCGCCGCGATCAACCGGGCGCGGGCGACGGCGGGTCAACGGTGAGCTCGCTGCGCGTCCTTCGGCTCGTCGTCGCGCGGAGTCTCCGCCAGCACGCGCTCTCGACACTCGTCACGGCGTTCTCGGTCGCGCTCGCCACGGGCCTCGTGCTCTCGGTCTACGCGATCGAGGCGCAGGCGCGTGCCGCGTTCACCGCGGGCCCGACGGGCTACGACGCGGTCCTCGGCGCGCGCGGCAGTCAGCTCCAGCTCGTGTTGAACACCGTGTTCCACCTCGAGACGTCGCCGGGCAACATTCCGTGGTCGCTCTACGAGACGGTGAAGAAGGACTCTCGCGTGGCGCTCGCCGTGCCGTACGCGGTGGGGGACAACTACAAGGGCTTCCGGATCGTCGGCACGACGACGGACGCGTTCCCGAAGGAGGACGTCGGCGCGAATGGACGCCTCGCCGCGGGAGCGGGCCGCGTGTTCGATCCGGCCTGCCGCGAGGCGGTGCTCGGCAGCTTCGTCGCGGCGCGCGAGGGGCTCTCCGTCGGATCGAAGATCCACCCGTACCACGACATCGTCTACGACGAGCGGCAGCGCCACGAGGACGAGTACGTCGTCGTCGGCGTCCGCGCGCCGACGAACACGCCGTCGGATCGCGTCGTGTGGATCCCGATCGAGGGCATCTACCGGATGAAGGGTCACGGGCTGCGCGGCACGGGCGAGATGTACGTGGCCAAGGAGACGGAGGAGATCCCCGACGCGGCGAAGGAAGTCAGCGCGGTGATGCTGAAGCTGAAGTCGCCGGGCATGGGCATGCAGCTCCAGCAGACGATCAACACGCAGGGCAAGGTCGCGACGCTCGCGTGGCCGATCGGCGCGGTGATGGCCGAGCTCTTCGACAAGCTGGGCTGGATCTACAAGGTGCTCACGCTCATCGCGAACCTGGTGTGCGTCGTCGCAGCCGCGTCGATCCTGGCTTCGATCTACAACACGATCAGCGAGCGCCGGCGCGAGTTCGCGATCCTGCGCGCGCTCGGTGCGCGCCGCTCGACCGTGTTCGCGGCGATCGTGACGGAGTCGGCGACGATCTCGGCGATCGGCGCCGTCGCGGGTCTCGCCGTCTACGTCGCCGTGATGCTCGGAGCCGCTGCGGTCGTGCGGTCCGAGACCGGAGTCGTGCTGGAGATCTTCAAGTTCCACTCGGTGATCGTCGCGGCCCCGCTCGGGATGACGGCGCTCGGCGCCCTCTGCGGACTCGTCCCCGCGTTCAAGGCCTACAGGACCGACGTGGCCACCCACCTCGCGCCGAGTTCGTAGATGCGGATCCGCGCGCTCCTCTCCATGGCGCTCGTCGCTTCGCTCGCCGCGTGCGGCGAGGAGTCGTCGGGCGGCGGCGGACCCGGCGGGCACCACGAACATCTCGCGCCGCACGGCGGGGCGCTCCAGGTCCTCGGCGAGGAGTTCGCGCACGTCGAACTGGTGTTCGACCCGAAGTCCGGACGGCTGACGGCGTTCGTCCTCGACGGCGAAGCCGAGAGTCCGGTCCGCGTCGCTCATCCGTCGATCGATCTCACGGTGGGCGGCGAGAAGATCGAACTGCGGGCCGTCGCGAGTCCCTTGACCGGCGAGACCGTCGGCGACACGTCGCAGTTCGAGGGAGCGTCCGAACGTCTCCGCGGCGCCACGCAGTTCGACGGCGTGCTCCGGACGATCACCGCGCGCGGCGTGAAGTTCGACGACGTCCGCGTCGGCGTGCCGCACGGGAACGAGGGAACCGGGACGCTCGATGCCGCGAAGTGACGTTCGCGATCGGTCGCGGCGCGCGCGACGGATCGTCGTCACGTTCGCGGCGGCGCTGACGCTCGCGGCGTGCGACGCCGGGGCCGGCGATGCGACGCCGGTCCGGCCCGACGCGGGCGACATCCGGGGCACACCGTTTCGCCAGGCGCCGCCCGTCGTCACCGAGACGCCGACTGCGCCGATCGTCGAGGCACCCTCGACTGGATCTCCGGCGCCTGCCGCCGAACCGGCGCCCGCAGCGCCGACCGCGCTCGATCCGTCGCCGGCGGACGTGCCGATCCCTCCTGTCGCCGAGGCTCAGGCCGAGGAGACCGCGACTTCCGCAGAGTCCAGGCCGGAGGAGAAGTCGAAGTACCGGACCCTCACCTGGGACGAGATCTCGAAGTACCACTACGTCCCGCCGAGTCCGCCGTCGTCCGATCCGATGGAAGCGCTGCGTACGCCGCATCCCGAAGGCGAGGACATCCCCGAGAAGGTCCGCGCGCTGAGCGGCACCCGCGTCGCGATCGAGGGCTACGTCGTCCCGCTCGACTTCAAGGACGGCAAGGTCTCGCGGTTCATCGTGCTCCGGTCGCCGCTCGCGTGCTGCTTCGCCGAGGCGCCGCCGATGAACCACTGGATCACGGCGACGAACAAGGCGGACGCGGACGTGGACTACCGGAAGTACGAGATCGTCCGCGTCTCGGGCGAGTTCGACGTCGGCGAGGAGACGCGCGACGGACACGTCGTCGGGATCTATCGGCTGATTGCGGACAAGGTCGAGCGCATCGAGTAGGAGTCCGTCCGAGTAACGACCTCGGCCGGACTCCTAGCGGTCGTGTGACGCAGGTTTCAGGCCCCGGCCGGGCGCGGCGCGGCGGGGGAGGAAAGACGGCGGCGCGACCCGCGCCGAACCTAGACTTCGGCGGTCCACGACCGAGGAGCGCCCCGGATGACCGCGAGCAAGTACCCGATGCCCGAGCAGAAGCGTCCCGTGCCGAGCGATCTCGACATCGCCCAGGCAGCGACGCTCGAACCGATCTCGTCCGTCGCCGAGCGCATCGGTCTCTCGCAGGACGACCTCGAGTCCTACGGCCGCTTCAAGGCGAAGGTCCACCTCGACGTGCGCCAGAAGTTCGCCGCGCGTCCGCTCGGCAAGTACATCGACGTCACCGCCATCACGCCGACGCCGCTCGGCGAGGGCAAGACGACGACCACGATCGGACTCTCGCAGGGGCTCGGCCGTCTCGGCCGCAACGTCTTCACCTGCATCCGCCAGCCGAGCATGGGGCCGACGTTCGGCATCAAGGGCGGTGCCGCGGGCGGCGGCTACAGCCAGGTCATCCCGATGGAGGACTTCAACCTCCATCTCACCGGCGATCTCCATGCGGTGACGGCCGCGCACAACCTGATGTCCGCGGCGATCGACAACCACCTCCACCACGGCAACGCGCTCGGCATCGACGTCTTCTCGATCACGTGGCCGCGCGTCGTCGACCTGAACGACCGCGCGCTGCGCAAGGTGAACGTCGGTCTCGGCGGCAAGCTGAACGGCTTTCCGCGCGAGACCGGGTTCGACATCTCGGTCGCGTCCGAGGTGATGGCGATCCTGGCGCTCGCGACGGATCTCCGCGATCTCCGCGCGCGCCTCGGGCGGATCGTCATCGGCACGACGAAGGACGGCCGCGCGGTCACGTCGGAGGATCTCAAGGTCGCGGGCGCCATGACCGTGCTCATGAAGGATGCGCTCATGCCCACGCTGCTCCAGACGCTGGAGCACACGCCGGCGCTCGTCCACGCGGGTCCGTTCGCGAACATCGCGCACGGCAACTCGTCCGTCGTTGCCGACCAGATCGCGCTGCGCCTCGGCGACTACGTCGTGACCGAGTCGGGGTTCGCGTCGGACATGGGCATGGAGAAGTTCATGGACATCAAGTGCCGCGCGAGCGGGCTCGAGCCCGACTGCGTGGTGCTCGTCGCCACGATCCGCGCGCTGAAGATGCACGGCGGACTCGGCAAGGTGGTGGCCGGGAAGCCCCTGCCGAAGGAGCTGACGGAAGAGAACCTCGCCGCCCTCGAGAAGGGCGCCGCGAACATGGCCGCGCACATCCGCATCGCCAAGCAGTTCGGTGTGCCGGTGGTCGTCGCGGTGAACCAGTTCGCGACCGACACCGACCGCGAGGTGAAGCTCCTCGAGAAGATCGCGATCGACTCGGGCGCCGAGGGCGCCGCGATGTCCGACCACTGGGCGCGCGGCGGCGCGGGCGCTCTCGACCTCGCGAAAGCCGTCGAGTCCGCGTGCGCGAAGGGGAAGAACTTCCGCTTCCTCTACGACGTCAACGCGCCGATCAAGGAGAAGATCGAGGCGATCGCCACCAAGGTGTACGGCGCCGACGGCGTGGACTACCTGCCGGCCGCCGAGGAGAAGGTGAAGCAGTACACCGCACTCGGCTACGACAAGATGCCGATCTGCATGGCGAAGACGCACCTCTCGATCTCGCACGACCCCAAGCTGAAGAACGTGCCGAAGGGCTTCCGTCTGCCGATCCGCGACATCCGCGCGGCCGTCGGCGCGGGGTTCCTCTACCCGCTCTGCGGCGACATGCAGACGATGCCGGGCCTCTCGTCCAACCCGGCGTTCGAGCGCGTCGACCTCGATCTCGAGACGAACCGCATCGTCGGCCTGTTCTAGGCGCTGCCCGGCGCGTGAGAGCTCCGGCCACCCCGAAGAGGAGATTTCCGTGACTGCGAAGATCATCGACGGCACCGCGATCGCGGCGCACATCCGCGCGGAGGTAGGGGACGGCGCGAAGGCGCTCGTCGCGGAGCGCGGCGTGACGCCGGGACTCGCGACCGTGCTCGTGGGGGAGAACCCCGCGTCGCAGAAGTACGTCGGGATGAAGCGCAAGGCCTGCGCCGAGGCCGGCATCCAGAGCTACCACAACGAGCTGCCGTCGACCGCGACGCACGACGAGGTGCTCGCGCTCGTCAGGCGTCTCGGCGCGGACCCGAAGATCCACGGCATCCTCGTGCAGCTCCCGCTGCCGCCGCAGTGCGACGAGGCGAAGATCCTCGACGCAGTCCCGCTGGCGAAGGACGTGGACGGCTTCCACCCGCTGAACATCGGCGGCCTCGCGATGAAGGGGCGCAAACCCATGTTCGCGCCGTGCACCCCTGCGGGCGTCATCGAGCTCCTCGACCGCTCGGGCACGAAGATCGACGGCGCCGACGCGGTCGTCCTCGGGCGCTCGAACATCGTGGGCATGCCCGTCTCGCTGCTCCTCGTGCAGCGCAACGCGACCGTGACGATCTGCCACTCGAAGACGAAGGACATCGCGGGAGTCTGCCGCCGCGCGGACATCCTCGTCGCCGCGATCGGGAAGGCGCGCTACGTGACGGCCGCGATGATCAAGCCCGGAGCCACCGTGATCGACGTGGGCACGAACGTGATCGAGGATCCGTCGACGAAGACGGGCAAGCGACTCGTCGGCGACGTGGACTTCGCCGCCGCCCTCGAGGTTGCGGGCGCGATCACCCCCGTGCCCGGCGGCGTCGGCCCGATGACCATCGCGATGCTCCTCGCGAACACGCTCCGCGCGGCGCGACGAGCGGCGGGCGCCTCGTAGGGCTAAACTCCAACGCCATGTACCCCGACATCGACGAGATCGTCTTCACCCGCGAGGTCATCGACGACCGGGTCAAGGAGCTCGCGGCGCAGGTGATGGGCGTCTGGCGCGACGAGCCGCTCACCGTGGTCGTCGTGCTGAAGGGCGCCTTCTTCTTCGCCGCCGACCTCGTGCGTCACATCGCCCAGCCCTGCGAGCTCGTCTTCGTGCGCAGCGACTCGTACGGAGACGGCACGCGTCCGCAGAAGGCACCGGCGATCGAGCTTCCGCCCGACGTGGACTGGACCGGGCGCCACGTCCTCGTCGTCGAGGACATCGTCGACACCGGCCGCACGGTCGATGCGCTCGCCTCGGCGCTGCGAGGCAAGGGAGCCGCCAAGGTCCGGATCTGTGCCTTCCTCGACAAGCCCGCGCGCCGCGAGGTCGCGGTGGATCTCGAGTTCAGCGGCTTCGCCCTCGACGGTGAGCCGTTCGTGGTGGGTTACGGCCTCGACTTCGCCGGGCGCTACCGGAACCTCCCGTTCATCGGAACGCTGAAGAAGTCGAAGCAGCAGCGCTGACGTGGGCGTCGCGGATCGCACCTACATGCGGGGCCGGGGTCCGGCGCCGATCGCGTTCGGCTCGTCGTGGACGCTGCGGCTCGTGGTGCTGCTCGTCGCGATCTTCCTCGTGACGAGGGGCGCCGCGGGCTGGTTCCACTGGCGCGGCGAGGGCGCGCTGCTCCTCTCGCGCGAGTCCATCGAGGAGGGCCGCGTCTGGACGATCCTCACCGCGGCACTGCTGCATGCCGACGGGATGCACCTCCTCTTCAACGGGATCGGACTCTGGTACTTCGGGAAGCTCGTCGAGGAGACCCTCGGGTCGGCGCGCTTCGTCGCGTTCTTCTTCCTCGCCGCGGTCGTGTCGCACGTGCCGTTCCTCGCCGCCGAGTTCGCGACCGCGGGCCGCACCTCGACCATCGGCGCCTCGGGCATCGTGATGGCGACGATCGTGTTCGCCGCGTTGCGGTACCCGGGGATGCCCATCCGGCTCTTCTTCCTGCCGCTCGTGCTCTGGCAGGTCGCGGCGCTCTACGTGGCCCTCGACGTGTTCGGCGTCGTCTCGCGGGGTGCGGGCGTGGACCACTGGACGCATCTCGGCGGCGCGGTGTTCGGGTGGATCGTCCATCGGTTCGGGCTCGTCCCGAACTTTCGCTTCCCGCGGCGCGTCGCGAAGGCGGCGCGCGAGCCGGGGCCGTACCGCGACGGCAACACGAGGGCCGACGTGGACCGGATCCTCGACAAGATCAACGAGGAAGGCATCGGTGCCCTGACCGACAGCGAGCGCGAGTTCCTGAAGGACAACGCCGGCCGCTACCGCTGAACGGCGCCGCTACTTCGTCTTGGGGAGAACGAGTCGCACCTCGTGCTCGGCCTCGCCCTCGAGCTTGATCGTCTCCTGCGTCTCGTCGTGGCCCGCGGAGTACGCGCCCACCGTGTGGACGTTGCCGCCGTACTCGTGCCGGCGGATCTCCTCGGCGGAGTGGAAGAACGACGCGACGAGCCAGACGGGGAACGTCAGGACCTGCACGAGCGGGCTCATCCCCTCGCGCATCGTGATGCCGGCGTTCGTCTGCCGCACCCACACGGTCTCGACGTGGTTGTACTTCACGGGGATTCGGATCGGGCTCTTCGCCGACTGCTCCACGCCGTTGAAGAGCACCGTCGCACCCGCCGGTTCCGTGCGGACGACGACGTCCGTATGCGCCACGTCGGCCTTCGCAAAGCCTGGATACCACTGCGAACTGCACCCCGCGGCGAGGATCGCCGCGGACGCGAGTACGAATGTCGGGACGCGCCTCACTTCGCGCGGCTCCGCTTCGTGCGGACCAACGGCGTCTTCGAGGCGGCCATCGCCTTCTGACGCGCCCGGGCCGGCTTCTTCGTGCCGCCCGTGCGGCGGGTGCCCGCGCCGCGGGCCTGGATCACGGTGATGGCCGCGATGTTCACGATCTCGTCCACCGAGGAGTAGTGGTTGAGCACGTTGATCGGGTTCGCGAGCCCGACGAGCACGGGGCCGATCAGTTCCGCGTTGGCGAGATGCTGGACCAGTTTGTAGGCGATGTTCCCGGCCTGGAGATCCGGGAAGACCAGCACGTTCGCGTCGCCCTGGATCGCGCTCATCGGGAACATCTGCTTCCCGATCTCGGGGACGAGCGCCGTGTCGGCGGCCATCTCGCCGTCGATGACGAGCGTCGGGTCGAGTTCCTTGGCGATGCGCACCGCCTCCGAACTGCGGCGGCTCTGCACGTGGTCCACCGAGCCGAAGTTGGAGAACGAGAGCATGGCCACCTTCGGCTCCGTCTCGAAGTACTCGCGCACGGCTCGTCCGGTGGCGATCGCGATCTCGGCGAGCGTGCGCGCGTCGGGCTCGATGTTGACCGTCGCGTCGGCGAAGAAGAGCACGCGGCGCTCGAGCGCCAGCATGTACATGCCGGAAACGCGCGTGGCACCCGCCGCGAGACCGATCACCTCGAGTGCGGGGCGGATCGTGTCGGGGTAGCTGCGGTTCAGACCGCAGACGAGGCCGTCGGCCTCGCCCTCGCGCACCATCATGCAGCCGAACACGTGGGTGTTCTTCACCTCGTCGAGCGCCTTCTTCGGCGTCATGCCCTTGCGACTTCGCTTCTCCCAGAGGTGACGGGCGTACGTCTCGAGCTTCGGGCTCGTGAGCACGTCCACGATCTCGAGGCCATCTTCCGTGATGCTCAGCTTCGCGAGCTTCGCGCGGATCTTGTCGGCGTCGCCGACGAGGACGGGCTTGGCGATGCCCTCGTCCGCGAGGATCTCGCAGGCGCGCAGCACCTTCTCCTCGCGCGACTCGGGGAAGACGATCCGCATCGGCTCTTTCCTCGCGCGCTGGATCACGTTGCGCATCGCCTCCTTGCCGCGGCTGATGCGCGCGGCGAGCGTGTCGCGGTAGGCGTCCCAGTCCTTGATCGGGTTCGCGGCGACGCCTGTCTCGCACGCGGCCTTCGCCACGGCGGGGGCGACCCACGTGAGCACGCGCGGGTCGAAGGGCTTCGGGATGATGTAGTCGGGCCCGAACTTCAGGTTGAGGCCGCCGTAGGCGCGCTTGACCTGGTCCGGCACGTCCTCGCGGGCGAGCGCCGCGAGGGCGTGCGACGCGGCCATCTTCATCTCCTCGTTGATCTCCTTCGCACGCACGTCGAGGGCGCCGCGGAAGATGAACGGGAAGCCGAGCACGTTGTTGACCTGGTTCGGGCAGTCGCTGCGGCCCGTGCCCATGATGCAGTCCGGCCGTGCCGCCTTCGCGTCGGCGTACGTGATCTCGGGGTCGGGGTTCGCCATGGCGAGGACGACGGGCTTCGGGCCCATCGACTTCAGCATGGCCTTGGTGACGGTGTTCGCCTTCGAGAGGCCGAGGAACACGTCCGCGCCCTTGAAGGCGTCCTCCAGCGTGCGGAGCTTCGTCTTCACGGCGAAGGCCGCCTTGTACTCGTTCAGGTCGTCGCGCTCGCTGTGGATGACGCCCGTGCTGTCGAGCATGATCACGTTCTCGCGCTTGACTCCGGCCGCGATCATCATGTTGCCGCACGCGACGCCCGCGGCGCCCGCGCCGGCGATGACGACGCGGATCTTCCGGATGTCCTTCCCCGTCAGTTCCGTCGCGTTCAGGATCGCCGCCGTCGAGATGATCGCCGTGCCGTGCTGGTCGTCGTGGAAGACGGGGATGCCCATCTCCTTCTTGAGGCGCGTCTCGATGTAGAAGCACTCGGGGCCCTTGATGTCCTCCAGGTTGATGCCGCCGAACGTGGGCTCGAGGCGCTTCACCACCTCGCAGAACATCGCGGGATCGTTCTCCGCGATCTCGATGTCGAAAACGTCCACGTCCGCGAACTTCTTGAAGAGGTTGCCCTTGCCCTCCATGACCGGCTTGCCCGCGAGCGGGCCGATGTCGCCGAGGCCGAGGACGGCGGTGCCGTTCGTGATGACGGCGACGAGGTTGCCGCGCGCCGTGTACTTGAAGGCGTCCTCGGGGTTCTTCGCGATCAGGAGGCAGGGCGCCGCGACGCCGGGCGAGTACGCGAGCGAGAGGTCCCGCTGCGTGACCATCGGCTTCGTGGGGGTGACCTGGATCTTCCCGGGCCTGTGGCCCTCGTGATACGTCAGCGCGTCGCGGTCGAGGTTCGTGGACATGAGTGGTGGTCTCTCCGTCTTGGGGACGAACGGCTCGGGGAATCCCACGAGGCTAGCGCGGGGGCGAACTCATCGGGAGTTCGCGGTCAGCGTGGAGGTGTGACACGTGTGACTTGGATCGTCCGCCGCCAGAGTTCCCGGTAGCCGCCGGAACCCGCATGCGGATGCCACATGTGCTCGGGTGCGTCCGCGGTCTCGAAGATCACGATCGTGTAGGCAGCGCCAAGCTTCTGCGCCTCCGATCCCGTTCCGTACGAGGCGTCGATCGGGTTCGCGCCGTCGGGCTCGATCGTCGAACCGCCAAGGCTCCCGTACATCTCGCCGTCGCGCAGGAGGTTCGTCCCGAGGAAGAAGCCGTTGCGCCGCGGGAGACGGACCTCCTCGGCGTCCTCTCTCCCGTAGACGACCTGACGCACCGGGATCGTCGTCTCGACACCTTCGTCGCGCGTCGTGAACGTCGTCTCGACGACGCGGAGCGTCTTCGGCAGGAGGAACGTCTCCTCGGACGGCGGCGCAGGGTCGACCCGGAGCGGGAACTCGGGCGAGACCAGCGTGCCGCGGTAGCGACCGGTACCTACCGGCTCGAACACGAGCCGTACTCGGCAGAGGTAGTCGCCGGGTCGCAACTCGTCCCACGCTCTCGCCAGCGGAAACGCGATCGTCTCGGTCAGCGGATAGCCCGGGTGCGTCACTTCGAGCGGGAAGTCGGCGCCATCGGGCGGCATCCCGGAGTCGGGTTCGTAGGTGCGGACGACGACGCGTCCGTTCGGCCCGTCGAGTTCGATCGATCTGCCGCGCGTGCGCAGGTCCGAACTGATCCGGATCCCGTCGTTGAGCGGGTTGTGCAGACGGACGACTCCCAGATCCACGCGTGTCCGCAGGAGATCGCCCTGCATCGCGCTCGACGGCACCTGGACGCGGCACCGCAGCCCGCCCACTTCCTCGCTCCAGGGGTGTTCGGGCCTTTCGGGCGGTGGTTCCTTCGGAGTCGCGCAGGCGGCGACCGTGAGCAGAACCAACGGTCCGAGCTTCGTCACTTCCCGTGCTTCGCCGAGAGTCGCTCGAAGTCGGCCCGCGCCGCCTTGCGCTTGAACTCGTCGGGCGAGAACCCGGTCGCCGACTGCGCGTCCTCCTTAGGATCGCGTCCTTCGCGACGCGCGCGAGGTCGAGCCACTTCTCGTCGCGGCCGGTCAGCTCGAAGCCGTAGAGGAACTGCAGGTTGTAGAAGTACGAGTCCTGGTACGCGCCCTTCGTCAGGTCAAACGCGCGGAGATAGAGAGCCTCGGCGCGCGCGAAGTCCTGCGTCTCCGTGAAGTAGTGGTGCATGAGGCCCGTGTCGTTCAGCACCGCGGCGTAGTCCCAGCGCTTCTTGAAGGAGAGATCCGTCGCGTCGTCCGGGATGAGCGCGACGCCCTCCTCGTAGATCTGCACGCAGAGCTTCAACGTCGCGAGGGCCCGCGGATCGGCGCCCTCGGCGAACGTGTGGATGCGCGCGGGGCCGCGGCTCGAGTAGCTCGCGGCGACCTCGCGCAGGGTGAAGCCGAGGTTGTTCCGCGCGAGGACCTGGAACTCCGGGTCGTCGGGGCCCGCCTCCAGGAACTGCCGGTAGTCGGCGACGAGCGCGTCCACGTCGTCGAAGCCCCGCAGTTCGCGCCCGCGGATGTACTTCTCGTACTCGGAGACGAGCTTCGGGAACTTCGGTTCGAGCGCGAGCGCCACGGCGTAGTGGTCGGCGGCGGCGCGGCGGTCACCGCGCTTCGCGGCGATCTGCGCGAGGTAGTAGTGCGTCGCGCCGGACGCGCGCGGCTCGACCTCGCGTCGGTGGAGGAGGTCGCGCTCCGCGTCGTCGAGACGGCCCGCCTGGATCGCCTCGTACGCAGAGAACAGCAGGATCGCCGGGGAGTCGGGGATGCGGACGCGCAACGCTTCGAGGTCGCGGCGGTAGAGGTCGAGGTCCTTCGCGCAGACGTTGCGGAGCCCCTTCAGCGCGCGCTCGGACGCGGCGGGGCGCGCGGCGGCGTCGGCGTAGGCCGCGCGCGCTCTCTCGGTCTCGCCGAGACGGTGCGACGCGTACGCGCGGAAGAGCGCCGCGTCGTCGGACATCGTTGCGCCGGACTTGGCGAGCGCGTCGAGCTCGTCGGCGACGAACCGAAGACGGTCCTTCACCGCGTCGCTGAGCTTCTCCTCCTGCCACACGGAGCGGTAGACGACGGCCGCGCGCGTCTCGACGAGCGCCGGGTCGCCTGGATGCGCGGCGAGGTCCGCGTCGAGCGCCTGACGCGCCTCTTCCGCGCCGCGGACCTCCTCGAGCAGTCGCGCTTCGAGGACGAGGCACTCGATCGACGCCTTGCCGCCTTCGCGGGCGCGGCGCAGCGCGGTGATGGCGTCCTCCTGACGCGTCGTCGCAGTGGCGTCGTCGTGGCGGGAGTAGACCTGGCTCACGCGGCCGAGCCAGAAGAGGAGCGTCGGCACGGGCTCCTCGCCGTCCTTCGAGCGATCGGGCGAGAGCGCCGCGACGCGGCGGCGCAGCGCGGTCTCCGCGAACTCCAGCGCCCTTGCGTCGTCGAGGACGACCGCGGAGCGCGCGACTCCGGCGAGCGCCTTCGCGCTGTCGGGGATGCGGACGAGTTCCGCGCTGAACGCGTCGAACGCCTCGCGAGGACGTCCCTCGGCGAGAAGCTTGTCGCACTCCTCGAGTTGCGGCAGCACGGGCGACGTGAGCGCCTTCATGAACGCCACGAGGTCCGCCTCGTCGGCCTTCGTCAGTTCGAGATTGCGGACGAGCGGCGAGAGGTGCGGGTTCGGCTCGCCGCCCTTCACGTAGAACTCGACGACCTCCTCGAGGGTGGCGAGCGATCCGTCGTGCATGAACGGCGCAGTCAGCGCGACGTTGCGCAGCGACGGCGTCCGGAAGGCGCCGAGATCCTCGTCGCGCTTCGTCACCGCCATGCGTCCCTTGTCGTCCTTGCCCGCGCCTTTGCCCGCTCCGGTGTTGTGGAAGTCCTGGTCGGTGAAGAGCGCGTAGCTCTGGCGGATCGAGTGGCACTGCGAGCACCCGGCGCGGTCGATGAAGAGGTCGTAGCCGCGCTTCGCGGCGGCGTCCATCGCGTTCTCGTCACCCGACCACCAGCGGTCGAACGGTGCGTCGCCCGCGAGCAGCGTGCGCTGGAAGGCGGCGAGGGCGCGGGCGATGCGCTGGAGGGTGATGGCCGGGTCGCCGAACGCCGCCTTGAACAGCGGGGCGTACTCGGGGTCCTCCCCGACGGACTTCGCCGTCTCCTCGGCGCTCATGCGGCCCATCTCCTCGAGATTGAGCACGGGGTGACGTGCCTGGTCCTCGAGCGAGTCGGTTCGCCCGTCCCAGAAGAGACGTTGGTAGAGCGCCGCGTTGAGCAGCGTCGGCACGTTGCGGGCGAGCGGGTTCTTCGTGATCCCGACCGCAGTCGGCTTCCCGTCGGTGAACGCGAGCGACGCCACGTGGCACGTCGCGCACGAGATGGTGCCGTCGGCCGAGAGCCGTTTCTCGGTGAAGAGCTTCTCGCCGAGGGCGACCTTGGCCGGCGTGCTCGGATTCGACGCCGGGTCGAGCGGCTTCACGAG
>JANNHP010000374.1:0-18332 GCA_031404455.1 Planctomycetia bacterium
GGGGGGGGGGCCGCGCCGCCCCCCGCGGGGGGAGGGAGACCCTCCGGAGGACCGGACGTGGCGGATGTGCTCCATGGTGTTGGGCATGAGGTGGGAAGGAGTCCATCGCGAAGCGTCGGGCATTGGCCCTAGCCTGTCTGCCGCGCGCCCGCTGAGTAGGGCATTGAAAGGAAGGAAGACGTGGGTCGAGCGCCGGTGACACCGATCGTCCGGCCATCCGGCCGGTCTCTTCTTTCAGGAGGAGTTCGAGGTTTCGAAGGCTCCGGGTGTCCGCCTCGCGGGCGGGCGCCCACTCACTCAGACGCAACTCGGCTGCCGGACCAGCCCGGCCTTTTTCGAATTGCCCGGGAGGTCCGCGGGGGCTGGCGGGACCGCTCCGGCGGAACTTCCACCGGCTCGAACCCGTCCCCTGCCTTCCTTCATCGGCAATTCCCGGGACGGAGGATGAGCCAATCCGAGAAGCCGGGCTGGGATCGCGCCGCGTGACGCACCCCGTGCGGCGCACCGCGCGGCGAGGGGAACATCGTCCCCCCGACTCCACGCCTCCTTAGGATGGGGCGATGAAGGACGAGCTCGCACTCGTGGCCCCTCTCGTGGGCGCCGGGATCATCCCGAAGGACGTGGCCAACGAGTGCCTCGGACTCTGGCAGACGTTCGCCAAGCAGGGCAGACCCGTGTCGCTCCTGCAGGTCATGGTGAAGAAGGGCGCCCTCACCCGGACCCAGGCGCTCGTCCTCGCGGACGTGCCCCTCGAGAAGTTCCAGCCCTTCCCCGACTACAAGCTCGTCCGGCGCGTGGGCGAGGGCGGGATGGCGGTGGTCTACGAGGCGACCTACCTGCCGGTCGCGTCCCGCGTGGCGCTGAAGGTGCTGATGACTCAGTTCTGCCTGCAGGAGCAGTACCGCCTGCGGTTCCGGCGAGAGGCGAACATCCTGCTCAACCTCGACCACCCGAACATCGTCGAAGGACGCGAGTACAAGTCGCACGATGGTATCGACTTCTATGCGATGGGCTTCGTGGACGGGATCTCCGTGATCTCGATCCTCGACGCGGGGCTCGCGATCGAGGAGGGCCTCGCGCTCCACGTCGCGGCGCAGGTCGCGGCGGCGCTCGAGCACATGCGCCAGAAGGGCATCGTCCACCGCGACATCAAGACGGGGAACCTCGTCCTCGACGCCGACGGCAACGTGAAGATCATCGACTTCGGCCTCGCGAAGGTGATGACCGGCATGTGGCAGGACGTCGGCGCCGAGACGACCGTCGGCACGCTCGAGTACATGTCGCCGGAGCAGGCGCGCGGCGAGTCGAACGTGGATTCGCGGGCCGACATCTACTCTCTCGGCGTCACGCTCTTCCACATGGCGACCGGCGAGCTGCCGTACACGGGGACCGCGGCCGAGATCATGTACGGCCACGTGAAGACCGAGCTCGAGTTCACGCCGTCGCAGCGGTCGAGGATCTCGCCCCAGACGCAGTTCATCCTCCGTCGCACGATGGCGAAGGACCCCGCGCACCGCTACCAGACGCCGCAGGACCTGCTCGACGACCTCCACGCGCTCTGCGACGCGATCATCGACGCTCGCGGCCCGCTCCCGTCGATCGTGACGGAGGCCTCCGTCGAGGCCGCGCCGATCCCGCCGCCCGCGCAGAAGCGTCCGCCGCCCGGCGCTCCCGGCCCATCCGGCATCCCGCCGCGCCGCCCGCGGCGCTGAAGGCGTCGTCACCGGCCCGCAAGGCCCGGCGGTACCCTCTGCCGGTGAGCACCTGGTACCGGGACGGCCTTCGTTTCGCCTGCAAGCGGTGCGGGAACTGCTGCTCCGGCAAGGGCAGCGTGGTCGTGGTGACGCCGCGCGAACGCGAGGCGCTGGCGCGTCACCTCGGGATGCCCGTCGCCGAGTTCGAGGCCGCGCACACGAAAGTCGCGCTCGACGACGTCGTGCTCCGCGACGACGATGCGACCGGCGACTGCGAGTGGCTCGCGCGCGACGCCGACGGCACGACCGCGTGCCGCGTCAACGCCGCGAAGCCCGACCAGTGCGCGAGCTACCCGTTCTGGCCCCGCGTCGTCGCGTCCCGCGAGACGTGGGAGATGGAGTCCGCGCGGTGCAGGGGCATCGGCGAAGGCGAACCGATCGCGCCGGACGAGATCGACCGGCGATCCGGCAGGGACGACGCCATGGCCGACCTCGACCTCTTGCTCGAGGAACTCGACTACGAGGTGAAGGACCTCGGCGCGCGCTGCTGGCTCTCGGGCGACTGCTGCGACTTCGACGCCAGCGGACACCGGCTCTACACCTCCGAGATCGAGGCCTTGCGTTTCGCTCGCGGCGTGGACCTCGCCGGATGGGATCCGTCGTCCCGTCTCTGCCCCGCGTGGAAGGACCGGCGCTGCACGGCGCGCGAGCACCGTCCGCTCGCCTGCCGGACGTACTTCTGCGACCCGAAGTTCAAGGACCGCGTGCAGGACCTGACCGAGCGGTACATCACCCGCCTGAAGTGGCTCCACGAGAAGCACCGGCTCGCCTGGGACTACCGGGATTTCCTCGCGCACCTCGCGCGGATCGGGACGGCGCAGCGCGGCGTTGCCAGCGAGGCAAACGATCGTTACCAGGGCGAACCGGACAGCGACGCGGGCTTCACGCCGCGCTGACGCGCGCCGGGCACGATGGGCCTCCCGGGAATGCGTTTCCCCTTTCGCCGGTTCTGGCCCGGCATTCGCTCGTAGTAGTGCGGAGTGGGCTCGCGGTGAGCGGCGCCCTCCCGACGGAGAGACTTCGATGACGACCCTGGAACTGCACCCGAACGAGACCTTGCGAGACCACGTGCGCCGCATGCGGCGCATGCGGCACGACGGCATCGCCGTGTCCGCCCGTCAGGCGCTCGTCGCCGGGGAGACGGGCGACCTCGTCGAGTTCGTCCCGCTCGGCGAGAAACGCTGGCTCGTCGCACTGATCGACGCGAAGTCGCGGACGGCCCGCGGCGCCGGGATCGCCCGCGACGTGGCGCGTCTCATCGCCTTGCGCGCCCACTCCACCAGAAACCCCGGTGCGCTGCTCGCGGCCGCCAACGCGCTCGTTCACGAGTCCGCGGCCGGCGACGAACTCGTCTCCGCGGCCGTGTTCGTCCTCGACGGCGTGCGGCGCACGATCCGCATGGCCAACGCGGGCCAGGTCGCTCCGCGCGCGGTCGGCCGCTCCGGCGGCGTCGTCGCCCTCGAAGGCCACGGTCCGGCGCTCGGTCTGCTCCCCGACGTGGACTACAGGGACGGCGGTCCGCTGCGTCTCGCGCCGGGCATGATCCTCGTCGCCGTCACCGACGGCGTCGTGGACGCGGTCGACCGCGAGGGCCACCCGTTCGGCCGCGAGGCGGTGGGCCGTTCGCTCGCCGCCGTCCGCGACTTCGGTCCGCGCGCGGTCGTTCGCCGCGTACTCGCCGATGCGGGCCGTCACGCATCTCCCGACGAGGCCGACGACCGCACCGCGCTCGCGTTCGGCTTCGTCGGCAGCTAGGGGACCGTCCCGCTCCGCCCGCCCATGCCGTAGATTGCGGCGGTGACCGCCGCGATCCCCCGCACCCGCGCCGATCTCGTCGCGCTGCTCGAATCGCGCGGGATACGGCTCTCGAAGCGCTTCGGGCAGAGCTTCCTCGTCGATCCGCAGCTCGCCGACGCGATCGTCGCCGACGCAGGAGTGCGGCCGGACGACGTGGTCGTCGAGATCGGTCCGGGTGCGGGCGGGCTGACACAGCCGCTCGTCGCCGCGGCCGGGCGGGTCGTGGCCGTGGAGATCGACGCGGGGCTCGCGCAACTCCTGCGCGAGCACCTCGGCGGAAGCGCGCGGCTGAAGATCGTGCATGGCGACTGCCTCGACGGCGGGCTCCATCCGGAGATCACGCTCGCGTTCGACGAGGCGCGCCGCGCGGGCCGCCGCGCGCTCGTCGTCGCGAACCTGCCGTACTCGGTCGGCACCGAGGCGCTCGCGCGCCTGATGGACCTCGAGCCGCCGCCTGACGCCATCGTCGCCATGCTGCAAGCCGAGGTGTGCGACCGGCTCCGCGCGGCGCCGGGCTCGCGCGACTACGGACCGCTCGCGGTGCTCGCGTCGACGTCGGGGCGCGTCGAGACTCTCCGCCGCGTGCGGCCCGACGTGTTCTTCCCGCGGCCGACGGTCGAGAGCGTCGTCTTCCGCTGGACGCCCGATCCCTCCGCGCGCGTCCCCGCCGCGGCGCGCCGCCGCGCGAACGATTTCGCGGGCGCGGCGTTCCGTCAGCGGCGAAAGACGGTCGCGAAGTCGCTGCGCGATGTCGCCGACGCGGCGTCGCTCGTCGCGGCGGGAATCGATCCGGCGTCGCGGCCGGAAGAGGTTCCGCCCGCCGCCTGGGTGCGTCTCGCGGGGGGCGCCTGATGTGCGGCCTCGCCGGCTGGTTCGACACGGGGCCCGGCGCCGGACCGCCGCCCGACGAGCGCGCGCGCCGCGCGGCGCTCGACGCGCTCGCGGCGCGCGGACCCGACGGCGAGGGCGTCGCGATCGGCCACGGGTTCGGGCTGCTCCACCGGCGTCTCGCCATCGTGGACGCCGCGGGCGGCGCCCAGCCGATGGCGGGGCCGCGCGCGGGGCAGGTCCTGGCCTGGAACGGCGAGCTCTTCGACCACGCTTCGCGCCGCCGTGCGCTCGAGGCGTCCGGCGAGACGTTCTCGACGAGGAGCGACACCGAGGTGCTCGCGCGACTCCTCGCGAAGGACGGCGCCGCCGCGCTCTCGTCGCTCCGCGCGCAGTTCGCGATCGCCTGGATCGACGGCGGCACGCTGCTCCTCGCTCGCGACCGCGCCGGCGAGAAGCCGCTCTTCTGGCGCACGGACGGCGACCGCATCCTCTTCGCGTCCACGCTCGCCGCGCTCGCCGCGCTGGCGCCCTTCCCGCGCGAACTCGACCGCGAGGCGCTGTCGCTCTACCTCTCGTGGGGATTCGTGCCGGCGCCGCTCACCATCTTCGCGGGCGTCCGCAAGGTGCGAGCGGGCGAGTGGCTGCGAGCGACGCCGGGCGGGCGCGTCGAGATCGGACGGATGCCGCCGCCGCCTCGGCACGAGCCCATCTCCGAGAAGGACGCCGTCCCCGCGCTGCGGGAAGCGCTCGCCGAGGCCGCGCGCCTGCGACTCGAGAGCTCCGACGTGCCGGTGGGCGTCTTCCTCTCGGGCGGCCTCGATTCGATCGCAGTCGCGGCGGTGCTCCGCGACGTCGGCTCGCTCCGCACGTTCACCGTGCGATCGCGCGACGCCGCGACGGACGAGTCCGCCGACGCGCGACGCGCGGCCGCGGCGCTCGGCGTGCGGCACGACGTGATCGACGCGCCGTCCGGCGATCCCGATGCGTGGCGCGCGTCGCTCCTTCGCCACGGCGAGCCCTTCGCCGCGCAGAGCGCCGTCGCGATCGATCTCATGGCCGCCGCCGCGAGCCGTCACGTGGACGTCGTCCTCACCGGCGACGGCGGCGACGAAGCGCTCGGCGGCTACGAGCGGCACCGGATCCTCCTGAAGATCGCGTCGCTCCCGCAGTTGCCGAAGATGCCGATGTCGTCGGCGGGTCCGCTGCGACGACTCGCGCGCGCGTTCGAGATCGCGTCGCTCGCGCCGTCGGACCGTTACGCGGCGATGTACGAAGTGTTCGGCGCCTGGCGCGCGCGCGTCACGCCGGGCGACGACGGCGCCGCCGCGCGGGCGCTGATCCGCGCCGAGTGGCGGGACGCCGGCGCCGGCGACGTCTCCGCGATGCTGCGCGTGGACCGCGCGTTCGAGCTGCCGGATTCGCACTGCGCCAAGGTGGACTCCGCGTGCATGGGCAACGGCGTCGAGCCGCGCTGTCCGTGGCTCGATCCGAACGTGCAGGCCGTGTGCGACGCGATGCCGCCGCGCATGCGGATCCGCGGCCGGACGACGAAGGTCGCGCTGCGCGAACTCGTCCGCCGCGAGCTGCCCGCGCCGCTCGCCGCGGAGATCGTGTCCCGCCCGAAGCGGGGGTTCTCCTCGGGTTTCGACGAGGCGCTGCGGTCCGAGACGACGCGCGACCTGCTCCTCTCCGGCGCGCTCGAGCGCGTCGGCGGCGTGGACGCCGAGGTCGCGCACGCCCTGTGGAAGGAGCACCGCGAGGGTCGCGGCAATCACCGATTCCGGCTCTTCGTGCTGACCGCGCTGGCGCTCTTCGCGGACGCGCGCCCGGCATGAACGGAATCGCCCTCCACCTGCGTGCCCGCTGAGCCATGCGAGTCCTCTTCGCCTCCTACGACGCGATCGCCGACGGCCCCGGCCGTTCGCAGACGATTCCGTACCTGCGCGGACTCTCGGAGCGTGGCCATGCGATGGCGATGCTCTCGTTCGAGCGGCCCGAGGTGCTCGACGACGCCGCGCGGATCGAGGAAGTCTCGGCCGCGCTCGGCGGCGCACCGTGGACGCGCGTGAAGTGGCGCCGCAGTCCGCCGCGCGACCTCGTCTACGGACTCGCGGCGATGCGGCGCGCCGTCCGCGAGCACGAGGCGACGCTCGTCCACGCGCGCGGCTACGTGCCCGCGTTCCTGGCACAGCGTCTGTCGATCCCCTTCCTCTTCGACATGCGCGGCTTCTGGCCCGACGAGCGCGCCGACGGCGGACTGTGGACACGGAAGGGCCTCGGCTACCGGCTCTGGAAGCGCATCGAGAAGGGCCTCTGTCGCGACGCGCGCGGGATCGTGGTCCTCACGGAGCGCGCGAAGAGCGAGTTGCGCCGTCTCGGCCTCGCACCGGAGACGACGCCGATCCGCGTGATCCCGACGTGCGCGGACCTCTCGCGATTTCGCGCCGTCCCCGCGGCCGAGCGCCCGCCGGAGTGCCGCGGCGCCGCGGCGCGCTACCTGATCTTCGGCTCCACGGGAACGTGGTACCTACGCGACGAGACGCTCGATCTCGCGGCGCTGGCGCTCCGCCGCGATCCAGCCGCCGTGCTGCACGTGCTGACGCTCGACCCGCCCGCGCCGCTCGCCGACGGCCTCGCGCGCCGCGGCGTGGACCCGCGGCGATGTCTCGTCCGCGCGATCGCCCCCGCGGACGCCGCTCGGTGGATTTCGGGCGCCCGCGCCGCGATCATCCTCCTACGATCGACCTGGTCGAAGGGGGCGTCGTGCCCCACGAAACTCGGTGAACTCCTCGGCTGCGGCGTGCCGGTCGTCATGAACCGCGGCATCGGCGACGCCGATCGCATCCTCGACGAGGCAGAGGTGGGCGTGACGGTGACCGGATTCGATGCCGATGCCTACGAGGCCTCGCTCGCGGCACTCGACCGCCTCTGGGCTGTCGGTGCGCGGGGCGTCGTCGCGCGCTGCCGCGAGGTCGCGGAGCGCGAGTACGCCCTGCCGATCGGCGTGGACCGCTACGACGCTGCCTACCGGGAGGCCGAGCGGACGTGAACGCCCCGGTCGTCCCCGCGCTCCTCCTGCTGCTCCTCGCGGCCTTCTCCGTGTTCTTCGGAGGGCTCGAGGGTGCGGGGATGCTCGCGCTCACGGGCGCCTTCCTCGTGGCATTCGCGCTCGTCCTCTTCCGCCGCTCGACGACCGACGCCCGTTCCGTGCGCAACCGCCGCGCCGAGGACGACACGAACTTCCTCTGGATGGTGATCCTCTCCGGCGCGGCACTCCGCGTGGCGCTGGCGCTCGCCATGCGCATGACCGGCGCGAACGAGGCGATTGCGCCCGACGAGGGGACGTTCCACGACAACGGCCTCTGGTTCGCCGCGTGGCTCCGCGGCGAGGTGTCGCAACCCTTCGCCTACAAGTGGGCCGGTTCCACGCAGGTCGGCTACTTCGCGCTCGTCGGCACGCTCTACTCGATGTTCGGCGAGTACCCCGTCGTCCCCGTGCTCCTGAACTGCGTGATGGGCGGACTCTGCGCGTATCCGGCGTACCTCATCGCGGGGCGGGTCTGCGGCCGCCGCGCGGGCCGCGTGTCGGCGCTCCTCGTCACGTTCTTCCCGTCGCTCGTGCTCTGGTCGGCGCTCCTCATCCGCGACGCTTGCGTCCTCTTCTTCCTCCTCTGGACGGCGAGTCTCGCGCAGTCGCTCATCACGCGATTCCGGTTCCGCACGCTCCTCGGACTCGTCGCGTGCCTCGCGGCGATCGCGACGCTGCGCTCGTACCTGCTCGCGCTGATGGCCGGCGCGATCGTCGTGTCGTTCCTCGTCGCGGGCGTCCGGAAACCCGTCCGCGCGATCGCGACGGCGCTCGCCTGCGGCGTCGCCGTCCTCGTGCTGATGAAGGCGGGCGATCTCGGCACCGACTACCTGGGCGACGCGTCGCTCCGGAGTCTGGCGCTCCGGCGGCAGTACAACGCGCTCGGCGGCGAAGGCGGCATCGCGCTCGAGGGCTACGACCTCTCGACGCCGACGGGCGCCCTCTCGTACCTGCCCGTGGGTCTCGCGTGGTTCCTGCTCTCGCCCTTCCCGTGGCAGTACTCCGGACGCCAGGGGCTTGCGATCCCCGAGGTGCTCATCTGGTACGCGTGCATCCCGCTCGTGATCGTGGGCGCGGCGTACGCGCTGCGAAGGCGCCGCAAGCACGCGCTCGTGCCGCTCGTCGCGGGCATCCTCGTGACGCTGCTCTACTCCCTCGTCGAGGGCAACGTCGGCATCATCTTCCGTCACCGCGCGCAGGCGCTCGCGCTGCTCCTGCCGTTCGCCGCGGTCGGCTGGGCGCGGCGCCGGGCGCGCGAGCGGGCGCGCCTCAGGAGCGCGACGGCCTCCGTGCGGCGGCGAAGCGTCCGCGCGCCGAGCAGACCCGCGCCGGCGCTCCCCTGACGATGCGCGCTCTCCTGCTCTCCACGCTTCCCCGCGAGGGACCGAGCGCGCGGCCGCGGCTCTATGCGTACGAGGCGCACCTGCGCCGCCGCGGGATCGAGCCCGTCTTCGCGCCGCTGCTCTCGTCGCGCGCGGCGCGGAGCTTCTACGCGCTCGGTCCCGCGGCGAAGACGCGGCGGCTCGCGTCCGCGGCCGCGGGCGCCCTCGGACGCCTCGCGAAACTGCTGGGCGCGGGCGGCTTCGACGTCGTCGTCGTGCACCGCGACCTCCTGCCGCGCGGCAACGCGCTCGCGCTGCGACTCCTCGAGCGCGCGAAGGTGCCGTGGGTGTTCGACTTCGACGACGCCATCTACCTCTCGCCGCGCGACTTCGTGGGAGAGGGCGAGACGAGCCGCGACCGGATGTCGACGTCGAAGGACCCGTCCGAGATCGACGCGATCGTCGCGGGGGCGACGATCGTCCTCGCGGGCAACGAGACGATCGCCGCGTGGGCGCGCGAACGCTGCCGCGACGTGCGCATCCAGCCGACGCCGGTCGACACCGACGTCTTCCATCCGCCGCTGCGCCCCGAGTCCGTCGGCGCGGCGGGCGTCGTGGGATGGATCGGGAGCCCGACCGCCGCGTACTGCATCCGGTCGCTGCGCGCGGCGCTCGGACGTCTCGGGCACAGGCGGCGCTACGAGATGCACGTCATCGGCGCGGGCGAACCCGTGGAGATCCCCGGCGTCCGCTGCGTCGAGCGACCGTGGAGTCTCGCGGACGAACCGGAGGAGTACCGCGCGCTGACCGTCGGCCTCTATCCCTTGCCCGACAACGAGTGGACGCGCGGGAAGTGCGGCTACAAGGCGCTCGCTTACATGGCGAGCGGCGTGGTGCCGGTGGTCTCGCCCGTCGCCGTCAACGCCGAGATCGTGGAGCACGGCGTGCGCGGCTTCCACGCGCGGACCGACGACGAGTGGGTCGAGCACGTGGACCGTCTCCTCGGCGACGCCGAGCTGCGCGCGGCGATGAGCGTCCGCGGCCGGGCGTACGTCGAGGCGAAGTACAGCGTTCGCGCGCTGCAGGACCCGTTCGCGCAAGCACTCCTCGACGCCGGGGGGCGCCGCGCGTGAGCGGAGCGTTCACGCTGTCGGTCGACGTCGAGGGCCTCTGGGGACTCTTCTTCGTCCGCTCGTACGTGGACGATCCGAGCGCCGCGACCGCCGGGCGGGCCGCGCTTCCGCGCATGCTCGAACTCCTCGCCGAGCGGCGGATGCAGGCGACGTTCGCGTTCGTCGGGCACCTCTTCCTCGACCGCTGCGGACCGTGGAAGGGCGACGCGCATCCCGACGCGCCGCGACCGCGATATCCCTGGTACGACCGCGACTGGTACTCCGACGATCCGGGCGGCTCCGAGGACTCGCACCCGCTCTGGTACGCGCGTTCGCAGGCGCTCGCGACCGCCGCGGCCGGCCACGACGTGGGCGCGCACGGCTTCGCGCACGCGATCCTCGACCCCGCGTGCGTCGGCGCCGACGTCGCCGACGCCGAGTTCTCGCTCGCGCAGGACGCCGCGCGTGCGGCCGGTCTTCCGCCGCTCCGCTCGTTCGTCTTTCCCCAGAACGTGGTCGGCCACGCGGACCGTCTCGCCGCGGCGGGTTTCACGTGCTACCGCGAGAGCGACGGCGGACGCGGCGCGCGCGCGGGCCCGCCGGGCGGCCTGCGGCGCGCGCGGAACCTCGCGGAGCACGCGCTCGCGGCGGCGCCGTCCGTCGGACGTCCCGTGCGCCGCGCCGAGGGAGTCGTCGCGTTGCCGTCGTCCTTCCCGCTCCTCGGCCGCGAGGGAATCCGCAAGGCGGTCACGCGGTCCGCGCGCGTGGCCCGCGTGGAGAAGGGACTCGATGCGGCGGCGAAAGACGGCGCGATGCTGCACGTGTGGACGCACCCGCACGCCTTCGCCGACGACGCGTCGATCGCCGATCTCGCGGCGGTGCTCGACGCCGTCGCGCGCCGCCGCGACCGGGGCGACATCCTCGTGCTGACGATGGCGGAGGCCGCGGCCCGTGCCGTCTGAGATCCGCTGTCCGCTCTGCGGCGGACCGAGCTCGCGCGAGGTCGCCGTCGTCACTCGGTGGAGTCCGCCGCTCCGCATCGTCCGCTGTGACGCGTGCTCGCTGCTCTTCATGAACCCGCGACCGTCGGCGGAGGAACTCGTGCGCCTCTACGGCGACGCGTTCTACGCCGGGCTCGCCGAGTACTCCTACGGCGACGAGCGCAAGTGCGAGCCGCAGGTCCGCGTCCGCGCGGCCGGACGTCTCGCGCGCATCGAGCGCACGCTCGCGGCGGACGGCGTCGCGACGCGGCGCGTCGTCGAACTCGGCTCCGCGTACGGTGTGTTCCTCGACGAGGCGCGGCGCCGCGGATGGACCGTGACGGGCTGCGACGTCTCGCAGGACGCGGCGACGTGGACGCGCGAGCATCGAGGCATCGACGTGCGCGAGTGCGACCTCGCCGACGCTGGACTCGCCGCGTCGAGCGCGGATCTCGTCACGGGCAGCGAGGTGATCGAGCACCTCGCCGACCCCGTGCGCACCGCGCGCGCCGCGTTCGACGTGCTCGCGCCCGGCGGCGTCGTCCTCTTCTCGACGGCGAACGCGGCGAGTCTCGCCCGCCTTGCCCGCGGCGCGGACTGGGGCTACTACCTCCCCGGGCACGTGGTGCTCTGGAGCGCGACGACGCTCGCGCGCCTCCTCGCGTCGGTGGGCTTCCGGGACGTCCGCGTCACCGCGGGCGACGAACGCGGCCTCGCGAACTTCGGCGAATTCCGCCGCGCAGGCGGGCCGGGTTCGACGCTCGGATGGCTTGCGCGCCGCGTCCGTCTCGGCGGCTTCACGCTCGGGGCGGGGATGGTCGGCGAGGGGCGCAAGCGATGATGCAGGTGACGTCATGAAGATCGTGATCCCCGGCGGGACCGGAGCGCTCGGCGCGACGCTGGTTGCGTCGCTGACGCGCGACGGACACGACGTCGTCGTGCTCTCGCGCGGCGGGACGAGCGACGCTCGCGTCGTCTCCTGGGACGCCAGGACGCTCGGCCCGTGGGCGGGCGAGATCGACGGCGCGGACGCGGTGATCAACCTCGCCGGGCGCAGCGTCGACTGCCGGTACTCGAAGGAGAATCTCCGCCAGATGATGGACTCGCGCGTCGAGTCGACACGCGCCGTCGGCGACGCGATCGCGCGAGCCGCGAGGCCGCCGCGCGTGTGGCTCCAGATGAGCACCGCCACCATCTACGCCCATCGATTCGACGCCGCGAACGACGAGGCGACGGGCGTCCTCGGCGGCGGCGAGCCCGGCGCGCCGCGCCGCTGGGACGCGAGCATCGCGATCGCGAAGGCGTGGGAGCGCGAACTCGCCGCCGCGCCGACGCCGCGAACGAGGAAGGTCGCGATGCGCACGTCGATGGTGATGATCCCGCACGGGCACGGGGCCTTCGCGCCGCTCCACCGCCTCGCCCGGTTGGGTCTCGGCGGCGCGATCGGCAGCGGGCGCCAGTACATGTCTTGGATGCACGGCCGCGACTTCGTTCGCGCGGTCGGATGGCTCCTCGCTCACGACGAGATCGCCGGCGCCGTCAACCTTGCCGCGCCGGAACCGCTGCCGCAGTGCGAGTTCGCGCGCATCCTGCGCGAGGCGTGCGGCGTGCGCCTCGGCCTGCCGACGCCCCGATGGCTGCTCGAGATCGGCTGCCTCGTGCTGCGCACGGAGTCCGAACTCGTGCTGAAGAGCCGCCGCGTCGTTCCGGGCCGTCTCCTCGGCGCCGGCTTCGAGTTCGAGTTCCAGGACTGGCGCTCGGCGGCCAGCGACTTGGTCGCAGCCTCCCGGGCGTCGCAGCCTCCTGCGTAGCGTCCGCCGGGCGAGATGCGATGATGCCGCCCCATGACCCGCGTGCTCGTCCTCACGTTCGCGCCGCTGCCCGCGGCTGGGCGGTCCACGCCCGGGTCGGGCGCGCGGGCCCATGAGATGGCGCGGGCGCTCGCGCGCGCGGGGCTCGCGGCGACGCTGCTCGCGCCCGCGCGCGGAGACGACGTCGCCGGCGTGGACGTCACGGAGTTCGCTGGCGCGGGTCCGTCGCAACTGCCGGCCGGCTTCGACGCATACGTCGTCCCCCTCGGATGGTTCGGCGCGGGCGCGCCGCGGCCCGCGACGGGGCTCGTCGTCGCCGACGTCTACGACCAGACGCTCTTCTCGTACGCGCAGCGCGACCCCGAGACGCCCGACGGCCTCCTCGCGTACGAGAGCCGCATCCACGAGACGGCGGCGACGCTGCTCGCGGCCGACGTCGTCCTCCACGCGGGCCGCGCGTCGCGCCACGCGCTGCTCGGCATGCTCGCGCTCCTCGGCCGGATCGCGCCCGGTCACGCCGATCCGGGGGACGACCTCGTCGACGTGCCGCTCGGCGCGGCGCCGCCGCCGTCCGCGCCTGCGATCGTCACCAGCCCGCCGCTGCCAGCGGACGCCGAAGTCGTGCTGTGGCCGTCGGGGACGTACGTCTTCTTCGACGCGGAGCGCGCGCTCGCGGCGTTCGAGATCGTCGCGTCGCGGCGTCCGAACGCGCACCTGCTCGTCGCCGGAGGACTCGGACCCGATCCCTCGGCCGCCGACCGCGCGAACTTCGAGCGGTTCGCCGCGCGGGTGAAGACGTCGCCCGCGGCGGCGCGCATCCACTTCGCCGCGTGGCAACCGTACGCGTCGCGCGGCGGCGTCTACGCGGCGGCGCGCGTTGCCGTGGTGCTGACGCGCGCGGGACCCGAGGACGAGTTGTCGTGGCGCAACCGCGTCGTGGACGCGATCGCGGCGGGCCTTCCGGTGGTCGTGGACGGCGAGAGCGAACTCTCGCGCGTGGTGCTCGACGCCGGGGCCGGAATCGCAGTGGAACGCAGCGCGGAGGCCGCCGCCGCAGCCATCGAGTCGCTCCTCGCGGACGACGCGCGCCGCGCCGCGTGCGCGGACGCTGCTAGGCGTCTCGCCGCCGGGCCGTTCTCGTGGGACGCGTGCGTCGCGCCGCTCGTCGCGCGGATACGCGCCGGGCGCCGCGACCACGGCGGACTCGCGCCTGCGCCGGTCGGTGCCGTGCGCCTGCGCCGCAGGAAGTGGGGCAGCCCGCTGCACCGCGCGGAGGTGTCGCTGAAGCTGCGCGGGCCGCTCGGCTTCGTCGCGCACGGACTGCGGCGCGCCGCGCGGCGCGGGGGCGAGGCGAAGTGAAGGCGCTCGTCCTCTCCGCGGAGACGCCGAGCGCCTGCGCGGTCGTGCGGTCGCTCTTCGCCGTGGGCTTCGAGGTGACGGTGCTCGCCGAGGCGTGGCACTCGCCGGCGGGACTCTCGCGCTGCTGCGCGCACTCGCGCACCGTCGGCGTGTGGAAGGCGGCGGATCTCGAGTCGCTCGTGACCGGACTCGCCCCCGACGTCGTCGTCCCCGCGACCGAGGCGGACCTCGTGCGTCTCGAATCGGTGCGCCGGCGGATCGAGTTGCGCGCGAAGATCGTCGCGCCGACGTCGGAGGCGCTCGACGAATCGATCGACAAGACGTTCACGTCGCGCGCGGCCGAGGCGCTCGGCGTCGCCATCCCCGAGCAGTGGATTCTCGGCGCGCGCGACCGTGGGATCGACGAGGCGCCGGCGCCGTTCCCGCTCGTCGTCAAGCCGGCGCGCTCGCGCGTGCTGCGTCGCGACGGCACGGTGTGGGGAGGTACGGCGGCGTACGTCGCGGACCTCGAGGCGCTGCGCACCGCTCGCGCGGCGCATGCGGCGGCGGACGTGGACACGATCGTGCAGCGGCCCGTCGCGGGCCTGCCGATGCTCGCGTCGGTGCTCCTGCGCGACGACGGCGCGCCGTCGCTCGTCTTCGTCCACCGCCGCGTGCGCGAATCGCGGCCGGAGGGCGGGCCGAGCGCCTGCGCGATCTCGGTCGAGCCGGATCCGCTCTTCGTCGATCCCGCGGTGAACCTCGCGCGGGCGCTCGGACTCCTCGGCGTGCCGGCGCAGTTCGAGTTCCGCGTGCCGCCCGGCGGGCCGCCCGTGCTCCTCGACGTCAACCCGCGGCCGTGGGGCACGCTCGGACTCGCTCTCGACTGCGGCGTGAACTTCTACGGACTCGCCGCGCGCCACGCGATGGGCGATCCGCTGCCCGTCCCGCCGCAGCCTTATCGCGCAGGGATCGAGCGGCACTACCTTCCGTTCGAACTCCTGCGCGCGTGGACCGTCTGCTTCGGCAAGCCCGCGCCCGGATTCTCCGGTCCGTGGCCCGACAAGGCCGCCGCGGCGTTCGAGTGGATCTCGTCCCCGGCCGACGGACTCGTCGGCAAGCTCGACGATCCGCTTCCGGCGCTCGGCGACGTCGTCCGCCTCGCGGTGCGTGCGCTCGCCGGGAGTTCGAGTTGATTCCGGCGTCCGGTCCCGTCGCCGCGCCGATCACTGACGTTGCGGCGAACGGGCGCCGCGCCGCGGTCTTCGTCTGGGGCGTCTGGCTCGCCGCGTCGGTCGCCGTCGTCGCCTACACGGCGCGGTTCGCGAGCGACCTGCCGTTCTGGGACGAGGACCAGTACGTGGAAGTGCTGACGGGCGAGCGCGCGCTCTCGGTCTCGTGGTTCCTCGAGCGGCACGTCGATCATCTCATTCCGGTGCCGAAGGTGATCTACCTCGCGGCGATGGCGGCGTTCGGCGACTTCCGCGCCCCGGCGCTCGCGGGCGCGGCGATGCTCGTCATCGCGACCGCGACGGTGATCGTCGCTGCGCGACGGTTCCGAGGTCGCACGTCACCCGTCGATGCGCTCATCCCGCTCGTCACGTTGCACTGGGGGCAGGCGGGCAACCTGCTCTTCGGCGCGCAGGTGCAGGTGATGTCGTCGGTGGCGCTCCACGCTGTGACGTTCGCGCTGATGCTGGGATCGTCCGGGCCTCCCGGCGCGCTTGCGACGGCGGGACTCGGAGCGTGTCTCCTCGCGCTCCCGCTCTGCGGCGGTCAGGGACTCGCACTCGTGCCCGCGCTCGCCCTTTGGCCTCTCTTCGCCGCGTGGCGCACGGAGGGCGCGGCGCGCGTGCGACTCGCACTCGCCGGCGCAATCCCGCTCGTGGCGTCGCTCGCGATGATCGCGGCGCACCGGCCCGCGTTCGCGACGACGAGCGACCCCCTGCGCGTCGCCGCGACGTCGTTGCAGTTCGCCGGGATGGCCGCGGGACCGGCGGGCGGCTTCGGCTGGCCGGGAACGGCGATCGCGGAGAGCGCGCCGCCGCTCGTGGCGATCGGCGTGGCGGTCCTCGGCGTCGCGACGGCCGGAGTGCTCGTCCGCGCGATCCGCGCGTCGTCGGAGCGTCTCCGAGCCGGGGCGCTCCTCCTGCAACTCGCGGCGATGGCGACGCTCGCGCTCTCGATCGGCGTCGGCCGCGGCGCCGCGGATGAGATCGCGGGCGTGCAGAACCGCTACGTGACGTTCGCGCTGCCGCTGCTGTGGATCGCCGTGATCGCGTGGGATCGCTTCGCTTCCGGCGTGCCGCGCCGAGCCATGCTCGCGACGTTCGCGGCGGGAGCGCTCGGGTTCTTCGCATTCGATGTCCACGCCGGTCTCGTCCACGGCCGCGCGCGTTCGTCCCAGGCGGCGGAGGCGTACGAGGCGCTCCGCGGCGGGGAATCCATCGACTCGGTCGCCGCGCGGTTCACTCCGTTCCTGCACCCGGACCGCGCCGTGCTCGTCCGGGAACTCGAGGGTCTGCGGAGCGCGCGGCTCGGGCCGTTCCGCGAGGAGGCGGCGAGATGAGACGGACCCCGGGGCGCATCCACATCGTCGACGCGGTCGCGCTCCTGCTCGCGGCGGGACTCGCTGTCCTCGCGTACTCGTACCTCTTCCGCCGCACGCCGGTCTCGCGGCCCGTGGATCCGCTGCTCGGCGCCGAGATCACGGTCGAGTTCCGGCCCGACAAGCCGTGGAAGCGCGACTTCCCGGCGGTCGGCGCGTCGGTGATGCTCGAGGAGTACCTCGAGGCGGACGTGACGGCGGCGGAGACGGCCGAGGGTCTGCGCACCGTGCATCTCCGCGTCCGCGGTCGCGAGACGCAGAAGCCGGAGGCGCTGACGCTCTTCCGCAGCGGAGTTCGCCGAGGCGGCGAACTCCGGATGAACGACTTGGAGAGCGAAGTGCGTGTCGAGGTGGTGGACGTGAAGCTCGTGGCGGCGACGCGGTGAATCCGGAGTCGCGACCTCTCTCGGTCCGGATCGCGAACGCACTCGGCGGACGCGACGGCGTTGCGTCCGCGGAATCGCCGCCGCTCGACTGGACGGGTGCGGGTTCGGTCGTGATGGCGTTGCTTGCGCCCTTCGCGGGGACGGTCGCCCGCGCGCTCCGTCCGCTCGACGCCGTCGGCGACGCGCTCGCCGCGAGGCCGGCGCTAGTCGCCGCGGCGGCGGCGATCGTCGTCCCGGTCTCGCAGATGGCCGGGTTCGCGGCGATCGGCGTCGTCGCGGCGGCCGTCGCGGTCCTGTCGATCCTCCTCGCTGCGACGCGCGCGCTCCACGAGGGCGACGAACTTCGGATCGTCGTTCGCGCTCTCCTCGTCGGCGCCGCGCTCCGGCTCGCGTTCGGCGTCGCAATCGCCGCACAGGGCGGCTTCCCCGACGAGACGGGCACGTACCATCCGATCGCGGCCGACGCGGCGTCGTGCTGGCGCGTCGGCGGGCCCGCGACCATGGCGTCGAACCTGATCGTGCAGGGCCGCGCGGCGTACTTCCACCTGCTCGCGGGGACGTACTTCCTCTTCGGTCCCTCGATGGTTGCCGGACGCGTGCTCGGTGCAGCGATGGGGCTCGCGGCGGCGCTCGCGGCGGGCGAGGTGGGACGCGCACTCGGCGGACGTCGCGCCGCGGCGATCGCGGCGGCGCTCGTCGCACTCCACCCGGAGCACGCGTTCTGGTCCGCGACGCTCTCGCGCGACACGCTGACGACGCTGCTGGTGCTCGCCACGCTCGCGGTCGTGCTGCGAAGGCCGGGCACGCTTCTCCGGGGGAACCTGATCGTCGCGGCCGCGCCGCTCGGGCTCCTCGCGATGAACTCGTTCCTCGTCGCGGGCGCGCTCGGCGCGACGCTCGTGGCGATGGCGCTGGCGGAGGCGTTCGTCGGAGCGCGCGGTCCCGTCGCGCGCGGCGCCGCGGTCGCGGCCGCAGCGGTTCTCGCGTTCGCGGCGCTCGTCTTCGTCGGCAACCGTTACGGCGCGTGGTTCCGGCCGGAGATGTTCACCGTGGTGCGCGGCAAGGCGATCGGCACCGAGGCCGATTTCCTTCCCGGCGTCGAGTTCACGACCTGGTGGGCCGTCGCGGCGTACGTCCCGCTCGGCGCGATCTTCGTGCTGGCGGCGCCGTGGCCGTGGGACGCCGTGCACGCGAACCGCGCGGCGTACGGAGTTCTCGCCCTCGCGGGACTCGCAGTGAGCGTCGCGGGCGTCGTGGGTCTCGCCGTCGCGTGCAGACGCCGCGCGGCCGCGGCGGCTCCGGTCG
>JANNHP010000375.1:0-4766 GCA_031404455.1 Planctomycetia bacterium
CCCGAACGGCATCGTCCGCATGAACGCCGAGATCCTCATCTTCAAGGAGGACCTCTCGCGCCTGCGCGGCCGCACCGCCTACGCCGCGCGCCGCGACTACGACGACCACCTGCGGGGCAAGTCGGGCTTCCGGTTCCGCGGGAAGCGGCTCTGACGCCGCACGCGGCCCCGCGGGCCGCCTGTCGGTAGACTCGGCACGATGGCCCCCGTGCTCCCCGTACTGGCCGCCCGCGAGCGTCTCGCCTACCGTGGTTTCGATCTGCGCCTCGAGAACGGATTCACCGCCGACGAGGTGCGCGCGGTCGTGGACCGGGTCCTGACGACCGGCGGCGACCGGGTGTCCTTCCTCATGCCGCGGCCGGGAAGTCCCGAACTCCCGAAGGGCACGCGGGGCCGTCCGCTCAGGCTCTTCGTGAAGGCCGAGTTCCGGCGCCCGAACCAGCCGCTCTCGAAACGCCTGAATGCCGCGCGCGCCGTCGCCGAGGGACGCGGTTACCGCGCGTTCGCGGCGGCAGGACTCGCTGTCGCGAAGCTCTTCGCGTTCGGCGAGCAGTCGCGCCTGCGTCCGCGCGCGGGCGCGATCGTGGTGACGGAGAAGATCCGCGGACGCGACGCCGCGCGCACGTGGAAACGCGCGCCTCACGTGGACATCGGCCTGCGCGTCGCGCGCACGCTCGCGGCCATCCACGCCGCCGACCTCGTCCACGGCGACTCCGTGATGCGGAACTTCGTCCTCGTCCCGGGTGCCGAGCACGTCATCGACCTTCCCGCGTGGGGACGCTGGTCCGCCGTTCGCGCCGAGCGCGACGTCGCCCTCTTCATCGGCTCCGCGATGAAGCTCGGCGCCGACAGCTCGCACGTGCTGCGTTTCCTCGACGCCTACGACGACCACCTCTCGCGCCCCGCCGCGCGCCTCGGCGCCGGATGGCGCGCGCGCGTGATGGAAGCCGCGAACGCGTATCGCATCTACCTCGTCGATCGCGACGCGACGCGCGCGGAGCGCCGGGCGAAGAAGGGCGCGGCGCTCACGCGGCCGGGAGAGCGGGCGGCGCCGGGGAAGGGGTGAGGGCGGCGTGCGAACGCCTTGTTGCCGCCGTCAGGGAGGGTCATACTCTGCGCAGCGCAGAACCGTCAGAGAGGCGACGACATGATCACGCTCACGACCGAGGAGGCCGGCAAGGCGTTCGCGAAGACGATCGACCGCGTGGTCGTCGATCACGACCGCGTCGTCCTCGAGGACGAAGGCAAGCCGGTCGCGGCCATCATCTCGATCGAGGACCTGCAACTCCTGGAGCGACTCGAAGACCGGGTACTGGTCGAGATGGTCAGGGAGCGCGACGCCGAGCCCGACGCCAAGGAGCGGATCAAGTTCGAGGACATCCTGCGGGAGTCCCGCGGGAAGTGACTGCGCACCGGAGCGATGTCTACGAGCGCTTGCGACGCCGATGACCGCGAAGTCGGACCCTCTCGTCGAACGCTGGCGCACGGACTCCGGGCAGGCGCTCGCGACGGAGGTGTTCCGGCGGCTGCGGGATGGTCGGAGGCTCGACGGACTCCCGCTGTCGCATTACGAGGGGCGCGTTGACTTGCGCGGAGTCCGCGGGCCAAGCGAGGGCAACGCGCACTGGAGGCGATGGGACGACGACGACCACACGAGCCCTCCGACGATCGGAGCGATCGTGATGGAGGGGCTCGACTTCTCCGGTTCGAGCCTTCCGCATTGGCGCTGGATGGGGACCACCGTTCTGAACTGTCGTTTCGACGGTGCGAACATCGACGACCTCGGGACTTGGGCGACGCGCGTCGAGGACGCTTCCTTCGCACGCACACGAGGCGTTCCGCGATGCCTCGGCGCTTGGCTCGATGGCCGGCAAGGTGTCTTCCGTCGGGTCGACTTCTCCCACGCCGACCTCCGCGGGAAGCACTTCAGCATGACCGACTTCATTGAGTGCGACTTCTCTCACGCCAGGATTCACAAGTGCGAGTGGTACGAGGCTGGCCTCGTACGGTGCCGATTCGCGGGACTCGTCAGGGAGAACATCTGGTCCGACCGCGGCGACCGCCCGTTCGTTCCATCCCTTAACCAGCAGACACCGAAGGCCGGACCGAACCCGTTGGAGGACGTGGATCTCTCCCAAGCGGAGTTGCGGTGGTGCGAGTTTCGCGACCTCGACCTGTCACGAGTGGCGCTGCCGGAGGACGAGAAGCACCTCGTCGTCCGAGGCGATGTCCGGAAGTTCCTGACGCGCACGTTGGAGGAGATGAGCGCGGCACCCGATGACAGGTACGGCGGTTACTCGGGACCGATCGAAAGCGACCTGCACTGGCTCCATCCCGACTGTCGCGTCGGGATTTTCAACCTGAAGGACCTTGCCGAGAGCGACGGCGGAACCGGCGCGATTCTTGCGCTCCTCCGCCGTGTCGCCGCCGAAGTCGGTGCCACGACCAACCTCTGACGCCTCAGGGTGAGTTCCACGCGTACAGGTTCTTCCGCTTAGCATGCGCCCGCTTCGCGAGCCGGATGACGTCGGCGACGAGGTCCGCGGCGTCCGACTCGTCGAGACCGAGTTCGTCGCATCCCCACTCCGAGACGGCGCGATCGAAGGCCGCGACCTCCGCCTCCGCCAGCAGCGCGACGAACTCCGGCGGGAAGCGCACGGCGAAGCACTCCGCGTCCTCGTCGGCCGGATGGATCATCTCGAAGTCGTCCACGTTGTGGAGCGCGACGTCGCCGGTCAGGGCGCCGCGCAGTCCGCCGAGCACGTCGAACGTGAAGCCCGTGTAGGACGCGCAATCGACGGCCGGGAGGCTGGAGCCGTCATAGGCCGCGGCGACGGCGTCGTCACCGATGAAGAAGTCGAACAGGATCCCCACGCCTCACCCCTTGAGCTTCGCCACCGTCTGCACGAGGAGCCCGGCCACCTTCTCCACCGACGCCGCCTGCTTCGCGTCCTTCAGCTTGCCGCCTTCGTCGAACGCCTCATGCGCCTTGCCGACGGCGACCTGCAGCGGCAGCACGATCACGCCGATGTTCCCGAGGATGCTGCGCACATGGACGAGGCCGCGCAGGCCGCCGAGGGCGCCGGGCGACGCCGAGACGAGCGCCGCGACCTTGCCGTCGAAGCACTGGAGCGACGTCTCGCCGGGCGCCGGGCGCGACGCCCAGTCGATCGCGTTCTTCATGAGCGGCGTGATCGAACTGTTGTACTCGGGGCACGCGAGCAGCAGTCCGTCGTGCGAGAGCATCAGCGCCTTCAGGCGCTTCGCGTGCTCGGGCAGACCTGACGCCGCCTCGAGATCGCCGTCGTAGAGCGGCATCGGGAAGTCGCGCAGGTCGATGAGCGTCACCTCGCCGCCCGCGGCGCGCGCTGCGGCGGCGGCCAAGGCTATGAGCTTCTTGTTGACGGACGCGGCGCGCGCGCTGCCGGCGAACGCGAGGATCTTGGCGGTCATGGGGCGGTCTCCTTGAGCCGGGGACGGACCTGAGTTGAGCAGCTTCGAGGACCGAGAGCGTCGGGGAAACTGCTCAACTCAGATCCGTCCCCTCGGCGAGCGACTTCTTCGTCATCGACGACACTCCGAAATCGCGGAGGTCCTGCGCGGTCACCCATGCGACGCCGTCCGGCGTCTCGTGGACGCCGTCGAAGTCGATGACCGTCTCGTGGACGTGCACCTTGATGCGGCGGTGCGTGATCGTGTGACGGAAGCTCCGCGTGGGCTTCGAAGGAAGCGCGACCGCGCGACCGAGGAAGTCGCTCACGAGCTTCGCGAGCGCGGTCACGTCTTCGTTTTCGCGCGTGGTGGGAAGCTCCCAGAGTCCCGAGAGCAGCGATCCCTCCGGCCGCCGGACGAGGAGGAACGTCTCGCCGCTGCGCACGAGCGCCGCGTGGAGGACGACGTACACGGACTCGCGCTTTTCGCGGCGCTTCGGGATGTCGGCGGCGAGTCCCGCGCGGTTCCCGATGCACGACTTCGCCCACGGACAGACGATGCACCTCGGCTCGCCCGGCACGCACACCGTCGCGCCCAGTTCCATCATGGCCTGGTTCCAGTCGCCCGCGCGCAGGCCGCCCGCCGGCGAGGGCGCCGACGGATCGTCCGTCGTCATGCCGGTGACGAACCGCCGCGCGGCCTCCTCCACCGTGCGACGGCGCGCGGCGCCCGCGGGACGCTGGTCGCAGAGGAGGCGCGCGATCACGCGCTCGACGTTGCCGTCCACGACGGCGACCGGTTCGTCGAACGCGATCGACGCGACCGCCGCAGCCGTGTACGGACCCACGCCCGGCAGCGCGCGGAGTTCCGCCGCCGTCCGCGGGATCGCGCCGTCCCGCTCGGTGACGATCTGCACCGCGAGCGCGTGGAGCGACCGCGCGCGGCGGTAGTACCCGAGACCCGACCACTCGGCGAGGACGTCGCCCTGCGGCGCCGCGGCGAGGTCGGAGAGCGTCGGCCACCGCGCCATCCAGCGCTCGAAGTACGGCACGACGACGTCCACGCGCGTCTGCTGGAGCATGAACTCGCTGACGATCACGCGGTACGGATCGCGCGAGCGCCGCCACGGAAGGTCGCGTTTCTCGCGGTCGTACCAAGCGAGGAGGCGCGTGCGCAGCGACATCACCCTGACCCACGTGCCGACGAGGTCGAGGTTCGTGTCGTCCGTCAACTCGGGGGTCCATCGACGTTCGCGGGCGACCCATGGGTCATCGCCGTCAGGTTTGTCGCCGCCGCCTTCGCGTGAACTTGTGGAGCGACGCGTAGCGACGCTG
>JANNHP010000376.1:0-26884 GCA_031404455.1 Planctomycetia bacterium
GCTGGCGCATCGACGCGTCGAACTCGTCCGCGGAATGGGGACGAAGGGCGAGTTCCAGCGCCGCGCGCTGGCGGAGCGCGTCCCGCAGGAACGACGAACGGTGCCCGGTCCGGCCGCGGCGAACCTCCGAGTACGCCTCGCTCACCTCGGCGTCGGTCGGTTCGCGGCGCTCGGCCACGGCGACGGCGAGCACGGTCGTCTCGAGAGCCACGAAGAGGAGGACGTACCGTTCCGGATAGCGCGCCATCGCGTGCGCGTCGGGCGCTCGGGCGTCGCCTCGGACGAGAGTCGCGAGCGGGGGAACCTCCCAGTCGGCCTCTTCGCCGCGCCAGCGGACGTGGGCGACGGAGTGCCGCCACGACGCGCTCGACGATCCGGCCCTCGGAAGACCCAATTCGACGAAGCGGTGGTCGAGTCCGTTCGCGCGAACGAACTCGGCGAAGGGCGGTGCGAGCCCTGCCCGGAGGTCCGCGCGATTCGGGTCCGCGAGCCAGGCGCGAAGAGCGGGCGTGTCCAGGGTCGTCACGCGAATGCGCCGCGCCGAGCCGATGCCGACGACCTGCGGTTCCCCAGCGACGCGAGGATCGTGTCCGAAGACCTCGCGCCGCCGCCGGATCAGTTCGCCGAAGTCGGCACGCATGCCGGGCCGCGCGGTACCCATCGCCGCATCCCATGACGCGGCCACGCTCGGCGAGATCGCACCCTCCGGCGCGCCCGCGTTCCAGGCGATCCACGCGATGCTCAGGAGTTGCGGGAGCAGTGGCGCCGCCGCCTCCTCCGGGAACAGGTCCAGGACGGGCGCCATCAGCTCGAGCAGACTCGTCGAGAGCTTGGGCAGTCCGCGTTCGATGTCGGGATGACGCGGAGGATCGGCGTCTTCGGCGGGAAGGGTCATGGGAGACCTCACTGGACGGGACGGCACACGCAGGCTTGGAGAGCATCGCACGATCGTCCGACATCGTTGGCCGGTGCGTGGGCTGCGTCGTCGAGTTCTGACCAGGGGACCGTCCCCGAACGCACCGGACGGCTAGGACTTGGGCCCGGGCGCTCCTCCTCCTACCGTGCCCGTCTTCCTCCGCGTCTCAGCCTCCCTGCGGTGAAATGCGGGCCAACCCGAGGCAAGCAAGATGGACTTCGACCTGACCGAAGAGCAGCGCATGATCCGCGACGCCGCGCGCGAGTTCGCGGACGCGGAGGTGGCGCCGGGCGCGGGGGACCGCGACCGGTCGGGCGAGTTCCCGATACGGGAGTTCAAGGCGGCGGCGGCGCAGGGCTTCGCCGGGGTGCTCATCCCCGAGGAGTTCGGCGGCAGCGCGCTCGGGAACGTGGCGTCGTGCCTCGTTCTCATGGAGATCAACCGCGCGTGCGCGTCGACGGGCGTCACGCTCTCCGTGCACAACTCGCTCTGCGCGGCGCCGCTCGTGAAGTTCGGCACCGAGGATCAGAAGCGGCGCTACCTCCCGAAGCTCGCGACGGGCGATTGGCTCGGCGCCTACTCGCTCTCGGAGGCGGGTTCGGGCAGCGACGCCGCGGCGCTCGTCTGCTCGGCGCGCGCCGACGGCGACGACTTCGTCCTCGACGGCACGAAACTCTGGGTCACGAGCGGCACGCACGCCGACTTCTTCGTGGTGTTCGTGCGCACGTCGAAGGACGAGAAGAAGGCCCGCGGGATCACGTGCCTCCTCGTCGAGCGCACGTACCCCGGCTTCATCGTCAGCAAGAAGGAGGAGAAGATCGGCATCCGCGCCTCCTCGACGACGGAGCTCGTGTTCGAGAACTGCCGCGTGCCGATGGCGAACGTGCTCGGCGAGGTGGGCAAGGGCTTCCCGATCGCCATGGACACGCTCGACGGCGGGCGCATCGGCATCGCGTCGCAGGCGGTCGGCATCGCGACCGCGGCGCGCGACGCCGCCGTGAAGTACGCGAAGGAGCGCAAGCAGTTCGGGCGCGCGATCGCCGAGTTCCAGGCGATCCAGTTCAAGATCGCCGACATGAGCGCCCGCATCGACGCGGCCGAGCTCTGCGTGCTGCGCGCGGCGTGGCTGAAGGACCAGCAGCGTCCGCACGGACGCGAGGCGGCGACCGCGAAGCTCCTCGCGTCGCGCACCGCGAACTTCTGCGCTCGCGAGGCCGTCCAGATCCACGGAGGCGCGGGCTATCTCGAGGACTTCCCCGTCGAGCGCCACATGCGCGACGCGCGGATCACCGAGATCTACGAGGGCACGACCGAGATCCAGAAGCTGGTCATTGCCAGGCATGTCATCGGCTAGGCGGATGCAGTTGGCGCCGAGCCGGCCGGATGAGACGCAGCGAGACGGGTTCTGCCCTTGTAGGGGCGAGGCATGCCTCGCCCGCGCACCGAGACCTGAATGGACGGCTGATCTGAACGCGGACGGCGGGCGACGCATGCGTCGCCCCTACAGGAGGTCGCGTTGACCTCGAACACAGCGGTCGCGAAGCTCGTCGCGGGCGTCCGCGCGGGCTCCGTCCCCGCGATCGCCCGCGCGCTGACGCTCGTCGAGAACCGCGACCCGGTCTCCGCGGAGATCCTCCACGCGCTCTGGCCGTCCGTGGGACGCGCGTGGCGGATCGGCATCACCGGGCCGCCGGGCGCGGGGAAGTCGACGCTCGTCGCGACGCTCATCTCGCGGTTCAGGAAGACGGGCCGCACGGTGGGCGTCGTCGCCGTCGATCCGACGAGCCCGTTCACGGGCGGGGCCCTCCTCGGCGACCGGGTGCGCATGGTCGCGACGGCGCACGGCGACGAGGGCGTGTTCATCCGATCGATGGCGAGCCGCGGCGACCTCGGCGGCCTCTCGGCGTCGGCGCAGGAGGCGTGCGATGTCCTCGACGCCGCGGGCAAGGACATCGTCCTGATCGAGACGGTCGGCGTCGGACAGACGGAGATCGAGGTCGTCGACGCGGCGGACACGATCGTCGTCGTGCTCCATCCGGAAGCGGGCGACTCGGTGCAGGCGATGAAGGCCGGGCTCATGGAGATCGCCGACGTGTACGCGCTGAACAAGGCCGACCGCCCGGGCGCCGACCGCCTCGAGCAGGAGATCCTGCTCTCGCTCGGACTGCGCGCGCACGACGAGACGACGTGGGTGCCGCCGGTCGTCCGGGTCGTGGCGACGACGGGCGAGGGCGTCGACGCCCTCGTCGAGAAGCTGGCCGAGCACCGCGCCGACCTCGAGACGCGCGGCCGGCTCGACGCGCGGCGCATGCGGCGGATCGAGCAGCGCATCCGCCTCCTCGTCGAGTCCGATCTCCGGGATCGCTTCTTCCTCCGTCCCGAGGCTCGCGCCCGGCTCGACCGGACCGTGTTGGAAGTCCGATCGGGCGGCACGACCCCCTACACTGCGGCCCGCCGTATCCTCGACGAGAACCCCCTATGAGCCCACAGCCACCCTCCTCCGCACCCCCGAAGTCTCAGGCGAAGCCCGCCGAGAACCTCGCCGACGAGCAGCGCCGCCGCTGGCTCGAGGAGAGTGCCAAGCTCCCGCGCCGCGACGAGGACGCATTCGTCACCGTGTCGCTGCGGAAGGTGCCGGAACTCTGCGATCCGACCGACGACGCCTCGCGCGACTTCGCGGAGGACGTCGCCTTCCCCGGCGAGTTCCCGTACACGCGCGGCATCCACCGCACGGGCTACCGCGGCCGGATGTGGACGATGCGCCAGTTCGCGGGCTTCGGCTCCGCGGCCGACACGAACTCCCGCTACAAGTACCTCCTCTCGCAGGGCCAGACGGGCCTCTCGGTCGCGTTCGACCTGCCCACGCTGATGGGCTACGACTCCGACCACGACCAGAGCGAGGGCGAGGTCGGGAAGTGCGGCGTCTCGATCGCCTGCCTCGACGACATGAAGCGCCTCTTCGACGGCATCCCGATGGACGTCGTCTCGACCTCGATGACGATCAACTCGCCGGCGGCGATCCTGCTCGCGATGTACATCGCGGCGGCCGAGGCGCAGGGTGTGCCGCAGTCGAAGCTGCGCGGCACGATCCAGAACGACATCCTGAAGGAGTTCATCGCGCAGAAGGAGTTCATCTTCCCGCCGGTCCCGTCGCTGCGGATCATCACCGACATGATGAGCTACTGCGCGCGAGAGGTGCCGCAGTGGAACACCATCTCCGTCTCCGGCTACCACATCCGCGAAGCCGGCTCGACCGCGGCGCAGGAGCTCGCGTTCACGCTGCTCGACGGCTTCACGTACGTGGAGGCGGCCATCGCCGCCGGCATGGACGTGGACGACTTCGCGCCGCGCATCAGCTACTTCTGGAACGCGCACCAGGACTTCTTCGAGGAGATCTGCAAGTACCGCGCGGCCCGCCGCATCTGGGCGCGGCACATGCGCGACCGCTACCACGCGAAGGACCCGAAGAGCTGGCTCATGCGCTTCCACACGCAGACGGCGGGCGTGTCGCTCACCGCGCAGCAGCCCGAGAACAACATCGTGCGGACCGCGATCGAGGCGCTCGCCGCGGTCCTCGGCGGCACGCAGAGCCTCCACACGAACTCGATGGACGAGACGCTCGCGCTGCCCTCCGAGAAGGCCGCGAAGATCGCGCTGCGAACGCAGCAGGTCATCGCCTACGAGACGGGCGTCGCCCACGTCATCGACCCGCTCGGCGGCTCGTACTACGTGGAGAAGCTCACCGACGAGATGGAGCGCGAGGCCGAAGCCATCTTCGCGCGCGTCGCGGAGATGGGCGGCGTCGTCCGCTGCATCGAGGAGGGCTGGTTCCAGCGCGAGCTCGCGCGTTCCGCCTACGAGTTCCAGCGCGCCCTCGAGAAGGGCGACCGCGTGTTCGTCGGCGTCAACAAGTTCGTCGAGAAGGACGAGAAGATCACCATCGAGCTCCTCAGGATCGACGAGTCGACGGCGACGGCGCAGGTCCTTGCGCTGAAGAATCTCCGCGCGCGTCGCGACGCCACGAGGTGCAAGGCCGCGCTCGTCGCGGTCGCGCGCGCCTGTGCCGAAGGCTCGAACCTGATGCCGGTCCTCATCGAGGCGGTGAAAGCCGACGCGACGCTCGGCGAGATCATCGACGAGATGAAGACGGTCTTCGGGACGTATGACGAGACCCCGGAGTTCTGAGCTCAGCGGGCCGCGCCGGCTTCGCCCGGCGCTGACCTCGCAGAGCTCAGGAGGTCGAGCCGGTGCTCGCCGCGCTGGACGCGCGGCTGCGCTCCCGCTCGACGTGCTATCGCCGGTGAACGGGGGGTCCCACGATCTGAATCGCGGTACTTCCGCGCCCGTGGTGGAATGCTGCTCGCCATGGAACGAAAGATCCGAGTCTTGATCTGCAAGCCGGGCCTCGACGGCCACGACCGCGGTGCCAAGGTCGTCGCGGCGGCGCTGCGCGACGCGGGCTTCGAGGTGATCTACACGGGCCTGCGCCAGACGCCGTCGATGGTCGTCGAGGCGGCGATCCAGGAGGACGTCGACGCGATCGGCCTCTCGATGCACTCCGCCGCGCACATGACGATCTTCCCGCGCGTGATGGACCTCCTGCGCGAGAAGGGCGCCGAGCACATCCTCCTGACCGGCGGCGGCATCATCCCCGACGAGGACATCGCGGCGCTGCAGACGAAGGGCATCGGCCGTCTCTTCGGCCCCGGGACGACGACCGGCGACATCGCGGTCTACATCAAGGCCGAGGTCGAGAAGCGGCGCGGCGAGAGGGCGGCGGCGGGGACGCTGTAGCGGCGGATGTCCGGGGTCCGGCGCTCCGTGAGACTCGTCGCGACGGCGGTCCTCGCCGCGCTCGCCGGATGCGCGGCCGTCGCGCTCCCGGACGGTCCTTCGGCCGAGGACGCACGCGTCGTCGCGGCGCACCTCACCGCGGGACCCTGCGTCGTCACGCGCGCGGGTGGCCGCGACGGCCGGCCCGTGTTCGCGAGCGCACTCGCTGCGACCGGGCTCTTCGAGCGGGTGGACGCCGTTGTCGGCGGGGAGCTCCCGCCCGGCGCGGCGTGGATCGTCTGCGAACGCAGCGCGCCGTGGGTCGATCCCTTCGACAACTTCTGCGGCGACGGAGCGCAGGTCCTCACCACGCTCACGCTCGGGATCGTGCCGCTCGTTCGAGAACGCAGCAGCGTGTGGTGCATCGGCGTCCGGCGCGCGGGCGAGCCCGAGCACGCCGATCGGCTGTTCTACGTGGGCGAGCCCGTCACGAGCATCGGCGGCTGGATCGCGGCGCCGCTTCTTCTGATGCCATGGTGGTGGACGACGCCCGACTCGGGGCTTCGCGCGGACCGCGAGGCGGAACTGATCGTCGTCGCCATCGTGAAGAGCGGCATCCTCGACGAGCCGCCGCCCGCGCGTTGAGGCGTCATGCGACCACCTCCGCCCACTCGCTCTCCTCCTCGCGGACCCGCCACGCCTTGTCGATCGGGAGGTACTCGATCCGCCCATGCAGCGGACGGCTCGACGACCGCTCGACCAGCGCCGCGACGTCACGGATCGCCCGACCGGCCGGAAGCCGCTGAGGAACCACGACGAGTCCCGGAAACGAAAGCCCTCGTTCGAGCCGTAGCTTCGCGAACCCGATCATCGTCTGCTTGTCCTCGGCGATGACGGCACGGTCGTGCTCCGCCACCCAAGCGAGGACGTCCTGGTCGGGCCATCCTTCAAGTCTCATGTCGTGCGCGATGACGAAGTCGATCGCCGAATGATGTCGTCTGCGTCCGCGAACGATCTGACCGCGGAGGCTCTCGTCGGAGAGGAGGCGGGCGCGCTCGGTCACGACTCGTCTTGGCCGCGCTGTTTCATCCAAGCGAGCAGATCCGCTCGCCGCGCCTGGTACTCCGGGTCCGCCTCGATCTCGCGACGCAACTCGGCAGCCGCGCGCTCCCCCTCGGCGATGTACGCATCCACCTCCGCCTTGTGGCGCAGGTACCACGCGATGACGGCGTAGACCTTCTCGAGGCCCACCGACGGGTACTCGACCGCGGCGATCTCCTCGGCCGACTTCTTCTCCTCGTTGAAGAGGTAGACGATGCAGTCGATCGGCACGCGCGTGCCAAGGACCCGGATGACTTGGTGGTCCTCCGCCCAGTAGAGCGGCACGGGTTCGGCGGCGAGTTCGAGCGGCATGGCCGGAAGCCTACCACGCCGTTCTTGGCGCGAGCCGGCGGGCACTTCGTCGTCACAACGGCGCATCGGTGCGAGACCGAAGCCGAGTCGCGACTCCGCTTGCTCGAGTTGCGCGCGTGTCGCCGGTGCGACGGCGCGGATCGAGTCCGTTCCCAGAGTCGCCTGCTCGGGACGGGACCGGATGCGCTCCGCGAGCCGGTCGATCAGGTCGGACACGGAGCGACCGCCGCTTCCCAAGCCGCCGCCTCCTCGCCGACGCGCCATGCCTTGTCGAGCGGGAGGAACAGGACCTGGTCGTCGAGCGGGCGCTCCGGGGCGCGAGCCGCGAGCTCCTCGATGTCCATCAGCGCTCGTCCAACGGGACATCGCAACGATGCGACGATGACGCCCGGAAGCGGAAGACCTCGGCGAACGCGGGCGTACGCCGCTGCCGTCATGCTGCGCTCGTCCTGGGTGATCACGATGCGGCGCTCGGCTGCCGCCCAGTCGAGGATGACGGGGTCGGGGGTGTTGTCCAGCCCGACGTCGCGCACGTCGACGACTTCGAACCCTCGCCTGCGAAGGCCGGCCACGATCTGCCCGCGAACGTCCTCGTCCGTGAGGAGTCGAATCGGGACGCTCGACCGTGTCACTCAGCTCGCTCCGACGCGCGATCGGCGGCGAGCCTCTCCATGAAGGCCCGGTGCTTCGGGTCCGCCTCGATCTCGCGCCGCAGCTCGGCCGCCGCGCGCTCCCGGTCGGCGATGTACGCGTCCACCTCCGCCTTGTGACGGAGGTAGTAAGCGATGACGGCGTAGACCTTCTCCAGTCCCACCGACGGGTACTCGACCGTGGCGATCTCCTCCGCCGACTTCTTCTCCTCGTTGAAGAGGTAGACGATCGCGTCGATCGGCACGCGCGTGCCAAGGACGCGGATGACCTGGTGGGCCTCCGCCCAGTACAGCGGGACGGACTCGGCGGCGAGTTCGAGCGTCATGGCCGGAAGCCTACCACGCCCGACGTGGCGTGATCCGGCGGGCAACCCCTCGCCCCCAAGACCTCGCCGCCCGGCCCCCGGGCGTCTAGAACGGCTCCACCCATGCTCTACCTGCAAGATCACCACCACATGATCCGCGAGACGGTCCGCGGGTTCGTCAAGGACGTCGTCGCGCCGAAGGCGAAGGACATCGACAAGTCCTGCGAGTTCCCTGCGGACACGATGAAGCAGATGGCCGAGCTCGGGCTCCTCGGCGTGCCCTTCCCCGAGGAGTATGGCGGCGCGGGGATGGACAACCTGGCACAGGCGATCGTCATCGAGGAACTCGCGCGCGACTGCGCGTCGACGGCGCTCACGGTCGCGGCGCACGTCTCGCTCGGCACGTTCCCGATCTACGCCTTCGGCACCGAGGAGCAGAAGCGCCGGTGGGTGCCGAAGCTCGCGAAGGGCGAGATCCTCGGCGCCTTCGGTCTCACCGAGCCGGGTGCGGGATCCGACGCGCAGGGCATCCGCACGACGGCCGTCCGCGACGGCGGCGACTTCGTCGTCAACGGCGCGAAGATGTACTGCACCAACGGCGGCTACGCGGGAACGATCGTGTTCACGGCGGTGACGGGGAGGAAGGCGGGCGACCGTCCGGAGATCACGGCGTTCGTCGTCGAGGCGGGGACGCCGGGACTCGTGATCGGCAAGCAGGAGAAGAAGCTCGGCATGCGCGCGTCCGACACGCGCATGGTGCACTTCGAGGACTGCCGCGTGCCGATCGCGAACGTGCTCGGCGGCCTCGAGCAGGTCGGCGTCGGCTTCGCGAACTTCATGAAGACGCTCGAGGGCGGACGCATCGGGATCGGCGCCCTCGGCGTCGGCTGCGCGGTGGGGGCGCTCGACCGCGCGCTTCCCTATGCCAAGGAGCGCGAGGCGTTCGGCAGGCCCATCGCCGACCAGCAGGGCATCGCGTTCAAGCTGGCCGACATGGCGATGTGGATCGAGGCGGCGCGGCACCTCGTCTACCACGCGGCGATGCTGAAGGACGCGGGCAAGCCGTACGCCCGCGAGGCGTCGATGGCGAAGCTCTTCGGCAGCGAGATCGGCACGAGGGCCGCCGACCACGCGATCCAGATCCTCGGCGGCTACGGGTTCACGCGCGACTACGAGGTCGAGCGCATCTACCGCGACGCGAAGCTCTGCGAGATCGGCGAGGGAACGAGCGAGATCCAGCGGCTGATCATCAGCCGGTCGCTGGTCAGAGAGGGCTTCGGACCGTAACCCGCCTGCGGGCCATCAGGCGGCAACCGGTGCGAGGTCTCGGAAGGGGAGGACCCCCGTGTCCGCCCAACGCGAAATCGGCGCGGGCACCGTTCCCTGCTGACCTGGGCGGACACGGGGGTCCGCCCCTACCGAGAGGCTGGATTCGCCCGGTTGCGCCTTGATGGAGGGCACCCCGCCGTCACTTCGCGTCGAGCTGCTTGAGCCACCCGGCGACGCGCGGGTCCTTGCCGCCGCGGTCCACGTACGCGTGGAACGCCTTCGACGCGCGCTTGGTCTGCTTCAGGTCGCGCGCGCAGACGATTCCGAGCTCGAGCCACGCGTCGAGGCGCTTCGGGTCCGACGCGACGATCTGGTCGTACGTGGACGCGGCGGACGCCGGCTTCAGCGCCCCGGTGTAGGCGCCCGCGAGCTCCATCAGCACGTCGTTCGGGTTGTCCGAGAGCTTCACCGCGCGCAAGTACTCCGAGATGGCGCGGGCCCAGTCGCCCGTCGAGCCCGCGAACGCGCCGCACGCGCGCGCGAACGCGGGGTTGTCCTTGTCGAGCTCTGCTGCGCGGCGGTACTCGGGCTCCGCCTTCTTCGGCTGAACCATGTGGTCGTAGGCAAGAGCCAGCACGTAGTGCGCCTCGGCACACGAGTCGTCCGACTCGATCGCGGCCGTCGCGAACTTCACGGCCTCGCCGAACTCCTCCTTCTTCACGCGGGCGAAGGCGAGGTTCGCATTCGTCGTCGCGTTCCGGGGCGCCGCCTTCAGCGCGCGCTGGAGCACGGCCTCGGCGAGGTCCGGCTTGTCGAGCGAGAGGAAGGCGCTCGCGACGAGGTTCATCGACGCGACGTCGTTCGTGTCGGCGGCGGCGGCGCGCTGGAACGCCTCGAGCGCGGACTTCTCGTCCTTCGCGGCGCGATGCACCATCGCGATTCCGATGAGCGGCATGGGGTCCTTCGGCGCGCGCGCGGCCCCGTCCTGAAGCGCCTTCATCGCCTCGTCCCTCTTGCCGAGCGCGAGCAGAGTCATCCCGAGGTTGACGCTGGCGACGGTCATCGACGGGTCGAGAGCGACCGCGGCGGCGTAGGACACCTGCGCTTCGGCGTTCTTGCCGCGGGCCTCGTCGAGGCGGCCGAGCGCGTTGACCGGAACGGCGGAGTCGGGACGGCGTTTCGCGGCGTCCTCCAGCGTGGCCCTCGCCTCGGCCCACGCCTTGGTGCGTGTGAGCTCGATGCCCAGGTTGCACGCGGCCCAGAAGTGCGCCGGGTCGGCCTTCAGCGCGGCGCGGAGCTCGGCGATCGCGGGGCTGCCGCGCAGGAGCCGCCCGCAGAGGTAGTGCGCGTCGGCCGAAGCGTCGGGCGCCTTCGCCCCGTTGCGATACGCTTCGAGGAGTTCCTTGTCGCGGCCGAGTGCCAGCTCGAGATCCTGGTGGACGACGTGCGCGTCGAGCGACTCGGGGTGTTTCGCGACGAGATCCGCCGCCGCCGCCGCCGCCGCCGCGAGATCGCCGGACCGGCGGGTGGTCTCGATGCTCTTCAGCGAGTCGGCGACGGGTTCGTCGGGGCGCGCCGCCGCATCCGCCGCGGCGGCGAACGCAAGGGACAAGGCCAGGAACCAGGTGGACGCAGTTCGCATGATCCATCTCCGGTGAGGCGGACGGGCCGGGCCGGGCGCCGGGACGGGCGCCCGGCCGGGAGACGGGGCGAGCGGGGCCCCGGTCAGCCCCAGTTCAGCGCCGGGCCGAGGACGGGTCGGACGCCAGACGATTGCGTTCGTCCCTGAACCGGCGGAACCCGTCCTGCGCCACACGGGCGAACACGTCGCAGGCGATGTCTTTCTGCTCCGCGCCGTCGCCGCCGAAATCGATCCCGCCGGTCCTGTCGGCGCCCTTGGAAGTGGTGCCGCCGGGGCTGCCGGTCTGCTCCTCGGGAGGCGGCTCGCTGCCGTCGTCGGGCTGGTCGCCGAGGCCGCCGCCGGTGTCGCCGCGGTTCCCGCCGCCGGCGCTGCCGCCGGCGCCGCCGCCGCCGCGCGCGAAGAGGCTCGGCGCCGCCGCGAAGGCGAACGCTGCCGCGAGGGCCGACACCAACACGATCACCCGTTTGCGCGACGTCATCGTTGCTCCTCTGCCGCGCCCGAACGGGTCGCGGACGACAGCATCATCCCGCTCCCGGCCCTGGTTGACAACCCCCGAAGCTGCGAATGCGGCCCGGCGAGCCTCATGAGGCGCCCGCACGGTGGCGCGGGCCGCGACCCCGAACGTCGCGCCGGACGCCTCGTCGGCGAGACTGGCGCGATGACCTGCGACCCGCTGGACGCCCTCCTCGCCTCGGCGCCGCCGCACCCGCGGCGCGTCGTGTGCCTGACCGAGGAGACGACCGAGACGCTCTACCGCATCGGCGCGGGGGACCTCGTCGTCGGCGTGTCGGGCTACACCGTGCGGCCGCCGGAAGCGCGGCAGAAGCCGAAGGTGAGCGCCTTCCTCACGGCGAAGTTCGACGACATCCTCGCGCTGCGTCCCGACCTCGTGCTCGGGTTCAGCGACCTGCAGGCCGATCTCGCGGCCGAGCTGATCCGCCGCGGCGTGCCGGTGTACGTCTTCAACCAGCGGTCGCTCGCCGAGATCCTGCAGACGGTCCGCGTCGTGGGCGCGCTCGTCGGCCGCGCGGACGCCGCGTCGCGCCTCGCGGACGACCTCGCCGCGAACCTGCGCCGCCACGCCGACGCCGCGGCCGCGCTGCCGAGGCGCCCGCGCGTCTTCTTCGAGGAGTGGCACGAACCGCTCATCTCCGCGATCCGGTGGGTGAGCGAGCTGATCGAGGTCGTTGGCGGGGACGACATCTGCGCGCACACGCGGACGTCGCAGGCCGCGAAGGGGCGGATCGTGGACGCGGCCGACGTCGCGCGGCTCGATCCCGAGGCGGTCGTCGCGAGCTGGTGCGGGCGCAAGGCGCAGCGCGCGGCGATCGTGGCGCGTCCGGGATGGGACCGGGTGACGGCGGTGCGCGACGACCAGCTCTACGAGGTGAAGAGCACGTACATCCTCCAGCCGGGCCCGGCGGCGCTGACCGACGGGGTCGATCAGCTCGCGCGGATCGTGTCCGCGGTCGCTCGCGGCGAGCGGCTCCCCTGCCGCCGTGAAGGCGAGCTTCGACGCGCCGACGGCCCCGCGTTATAGTCCGCGCCATGGTTCCCCCACGCCGCCCCTCACGTCCCGGCCGGCCCGGTTCCCCGTCGGCCCGCCGCCAGCCCGCCCCGCGTGACGACGTCCCCGAAGGCGAGGAGGGCGACGAGGACCTCGACGAGCTTCCGCCCGCGCCGCAGGGCCCCTCCGTCACGATGATGGTCGGTCTCGGCGCCGCGCTGCTCTTCGCGATCCTCTTCGCGATCTTCATCTTCGGGAAGCGCGACTGCCTGATCGAGATCGAGAACATGTCGATCGGCCCCTTGCAGAAGGTGGTCGTGAAGATCAACGGCGAGGCCTACGACATCGGCGACATGATGCCCAACTCGGTCGGACGCTCGCGCGCCCGCTGCACGCCGGGCGACGACGTCGAGCTCTCGTACGTCGTCCCCAACCGCGGCGTCATCGTCAGGAAGCTCCCGAAGCGCGACACCGAGGGAAAGGCGACGGCGCCCGACTTCGCGAACTACAAGGGCCGCTTCCGCATCCGCGTCGAGTACGAGGGCATCAAGGAGACGGAGTTCGAGACCGACGTCTAGGAGCGTGTCCGAGACAGGCGCACGCAGAAGCGGCGTCATCGGCCGGACCCGCCCCTAGACATCCGCGACGAACGTCGCCGGCGGCGCAAGCGTCGTCGGCCGCGTGCTTCAAGCCAAACTCCTAGCTTCAAGCAGTTCAGCTAGGAGTCCGGCCGAGGTCGTTACTCGGACGGAGTCCTAGGCCCCGTGATCCCCGTCACATCGCCCGAGGGCGAGGGCGGTTAGTCCGGGTGCGATGACCGATCGCCCCTTGAGCGGCCTCCGGCGCGCCGCCGTCGCGTTGTTCGTCTCGCTCGCCGGCGCGCTCGTCTCGTTCTCCGCGCTCGGGGACGGCAACGCGCCGGCCTACGTCGGCGCCGAGTCCTGCCGCAAGTGCCACGTGGCGCAGTTCGACCGGTGGAGGACCTCCGCCCACGCGCTCGGGACGCGCGCCGCATCCGACGAGTCCCTGCCTCCGGATGCTGCGCGCGCAGGGACGGTCGGCCATCCGCCCGGGCGGACGGAGTTCTCGCGCGACGGCGCGCGCTTCTTCGCGACGGCGATCAAGGACGACGGGAAGCCGTCGAAACAGACGATCGACCTCGTCGTCGGCGTGACACGCATGAAGATGCTCGTCACGCGCATGCCGGACGGGCGCTTCCAGGTGCTGCCCGCGATGCGCGAAGAACCGGGCGGCGCGTGGTTCGACTACACGCACCTGCTCTTCGGGCCGGCCGGGAGCGCGGTGACGCCGCCCGCGCCCGTGGTGAAGCCGGGAGAGCCTTCCTACTGGACGGGACCGGACCGGTCGTTCGACGCGCGCTGCGCCCGTTGCCACACGAGCGGGTGGGAGGCGCGGCCGACGCCGCCGGGCGAACGCGGCGCGCGGTCGTCGTGGCGCGCGCTCGGCGTGGACTGCGAGGCGTGCCACGGCCCGTCGTCGCAGCACGTGGCGGCGTGGACGGATCCGCCCGACGGTCCCGTCGTCGAACCGCTCTTGAAGCTGAAGTCGCTCTCGCGCGAACGCGCGCTCGACGTCTGCCTCGTCTGCCACCTCGAAGGCGAACCGGTGGACGCGACGTACCGGCAGGGCGACGACCTCTTCGAGCACGTGGAGCCGACGCTCCTCGACAACGACGTGCGCGTCGATCCGACGGGACGTCCTCTCGAACTCGTGTACGAGGGCGTCTCGTTCCTCTCGAGCGCCTGCGCCGGGGCCGGGAAGCTGCGATGCCTCGACTGTCACGACGCGCACGGTTCCGCGAACCCGTCGGCGCTCGTCACGACCGGGGCGCGGAATCGTTCGCTCTGCGCCGCGTGCCACGCTGCGATCGTCGCGGAACCGGCGAAGCACTCGCGGCACGACGCCGCCGCCGTCGGGAGCGACTGCGTGGCCTGCCACATGCCGCTCGTCACGATCGAGCGCGGCCACGGCGCGGTCCACGATCACACGATCGGCGTGCCGCACCCCTCGAAGGACGGCCGGGACGCGTGCTCGTGGTGCCACCTCGGCGGCCGCGGGGCGCCGCCGGATTCGCCGCAACTCGAACGCGCGGAGATCCGGAGTTCGTATCGCGAGTGGTGGCCCGATGCGAAGCCGCGGCCCGCGTGGAGCGCGGCGATCGCCGCCGGACGCGAGGGGCGCGCCGGCGCCGGCGCGGCGCTGCGCAAGCTCGTCGCCGATCCCGCGACGCCGCGGATCGTCCGCGCGTCGGCCGCGAAGCTGCTCGGGACGGCGGGCCGCGCGGCCGAGGAACTGCCGTTCCTCGCGTCGGACCGCGACTCGCTCGTGCGGCGCCAAGCCCTCGAAGGTCTCGCGACGGTCCAGGGCGACGACGCCGACGACGCGCTCCTCACCGGGCTCTCCGACCCGTCGCTCGCGGTTCGCACCGCCGCAGCGCGCGCGGCGCTCGACGGCTGGGTCCGCGTCGAGGCGAACGAACGTCTGCTCGAGGCGATCCTCCCAGTGCTCGCGGAGGACGCCCGCGCCGTCCCCGAGGATCACCTGCGCTGGTTCCGTCTCGGCGCCGCGCGGCGGATCGCCGGCGACGACCGCGGCGCGCTGGAGGCCTTCGAACGCAAGCTGCAGCTCGATCCGGGTGCGCGTCTCGTTCGGGAGGCCGTGGAGGACCTGAAGAAGCGTCTGGCGAAGTGAGGTTCCTCGGCGCACTGCGCATCGCCGCAGCGGTCTCGGTACCGAGAATCGGCTGTCATGGCGCGGCCGTGGTCGGGTCCCCGTCACCGGCTCACGAACTCGCTCCCGCGCGCCCGAAACCGCCACGGCAGCGACTTTGCCTTCGTGACTCCGATGCGCGGGCCGGTCGCGACGTCGAACGGCCGCACGCGCGGCAGCAGCGTGAACGTCTCGCACGCGTCGCGGCCGAGCATCGACGGGTCGATTCCCATCGCGACGAAGAGCTTCGCCGGGCCGCTCGCGACGTCGCGGACGTCCGTGACGCCGCGGCGGCGCACCATCTCGTCGACGCCGTGCGTGGGCTCGATCGCGCGCAAGAGGACCGCGCCCGGGCCGGAGCGATCCGTCGTGATGTTCGCGCAGCGGTGCATGCCGTAGATGGAGTACACGTAGATCCGGCCGAAGGTCGTGCCCATCATCGCGGCCGTGTGGCGGCGGGTGACGAAGTGCGACGCGGCGTCGCCCTTGTACGCCTCGGTTTCGACGATGACGCCGCCGACGCCGCCGTGCAGCATCACGGCGCCGATCAGGTCGCGGGCGACGTCGAGCGTGTCGCGGGCGAAGAACTCGGCGGTCAGAGGGCGCAGCTTGGAGATGGCGGGGAACCTAAGGCGCGAGCGGCCCCTCCTCGGCGGAATCCTCCTCGCCGCGGGGTTGACCGTCGTGCTCGTCGTGTGGTTCGGCCGCGCGTGCCTGCCCGGATGGTGGATGGCCGCGGCGCCGACGAGCAGCGACACCTACATGCTCGCGACGATCTACGAGCGCTGGGCCGTGCAGGTGAAGGACGGACACCTGCCGCTCTGGTTTCCGGAGTTCGCGGGCGGCGGATATCCGGTCCACGCCGCGTGGATGTACGGGCTCTTCTACCCGCCGATCGCTCTCTTCCTCGCACTGCCCCCCGAGACGGCGTGGACCTGGCTCGCGATCCTGCACATCGTGTTCGGGGCGCTCGGGATGTACGCGTTCCTCTGGGACGAGCGACGCGACGTCGCGGCCGCCGCGTCGGGCGCGATCGTGTTCGCGCTGTCGGCGTTCATGATCGGACGGATCGTTGCGGGCCACATCAACCTGGTGATGCCTCTCGCGTGGGCGCCGTGGGTGTTACGCGCCGCGGTGCAAACGGCGCGGGGCGAACGGAGAGCGCTCGGCTGGCTCGTGCTGACGACGTCCGCCGGGATGCTCGCGGGCCACGTGCAGATCTGGTTCTACGTGGCGCCGGTGGTCGTTGCGTACGCGGTGATGACAGCGCGCGCGGCGGGGCGTCTCGCCGTGGCGTGGCGTCCGCTCCTCGTCGCGGCGGCGTTGATCGTCGGCGTCACCGCGATCCAGTGGATCCCCGCGTGGGAACTCTTCGACGTGTCGGGCCATCCGCCCGAGGACCGCGCGGTCGTGCTCGGCTGCTCGGCGCCGGGCGCTGCGCTCGTCGCGCAACTGGCGCCGCGTCTCTGGACGTCGGACGAGGCGTTCGCGCACGAGTTCTCGGGACTCGGCGGCCCGCTCGCGGTCGCGGCGGTCCTCTTCGCGTTCCGGCTCCGCGATCCGAAGCGTTGGTTCTGGTTCGCGGTGCTCCTGCTCGGACTCGTCCTCGCGATGGGCCTCCGCAACCCGGTCAGCGAGTTCGCGAACGACCTGCCGCCATTCCGCTGGGCGCGCGCGCCGGGACGGGCGATGGCGCTCGTCGTCCTCGCGGGCGGAGTCCTCGCAGGACACGCGGTCGCCGACGCGGTGTCGTCCGCGGCGCGATGGCGACGGTTCGTGCCCGCGGCGTTCGTCGCGTCGGCGCTCGCCGTCGGCGTGCCGTGGATCGGCGTCGTGAAGTCCGACTTCTACGACTTCGACTGGGCGCGGCCGCTCGGCGCGGCCGCGAGTAGACATCGAGTTCACGTGCTAGGCGGGCGGTATCCGTATCTGGAACGCTTCGGCATCCGGACGCTTCGCGACGTCTGCCCGCTCGACACGCCGGGCTACAAGGCGTTGTCGAAGAACCCGAGTCCCGCGACCGCGTGGTGGTTCGACGTCGGCGCGGAGATCGAGTTGCCATGGAACGGACCGCCCGCGGACCTCGCGGCGACGAAGGCGCTCGCGGAGCGGTCGAGCGTGCAGACCTTCGAGGGCTCCGGCGGTGCCGTGTTCCTCCGCGAAGCGAAGAGGTTGGAATCGCAGGGCGACGTGCTTGCGGCGATTCGCTCCGGCGAGCGCGCAGTCTGGGTCGATGAATGCTGGGACGAATCCGAACTCCAGAATCGTGGGGACCGGCCTTCTGCGGCGACGCATCGCGTGGTGCGACAGCCGGTGTCCTCGCCCATGTCGCTCTCGTTCACGGTGGAGCCCTCGGAGAGTGGCTGGCTCCTGATCTCGGAGAAGTGGTATCCGGGCTGGAAGTACCACGTGGACAGCCTCGGCTGGAAGCCCGTCCCCCGCGGGAACCTCGCGTTCATCGCGATTCCGGGCTGGCGGTTCGTGGCGATCGAGTACCGGCCCGACTGGCTCCGGCGGACGCTGGCCGTCTCCCTGATCTCCTTGCTCACCGCGATCGTCATCGTCGTCCGGCGCCCGCACCCACGGTAGCCTTCCGACCCATGCCGTCCCTGGAACTCGGGCGCCTCCGGATCGACGTGATTCCCTGCGGGGAGTTCCGTCTCGACGGCGGCGCCATGTTCGGGCAGGTGCCGAAAGTGCGGTGGACGACGTTCGTCCCGGCGGACGCCAACAACCGCATCGTGATGGGGACGAACGCGCTCCTCGTCCGCGGGCCGAACTTCGTGCTGCTCGTCGAGTCGGGATGCGGCACGCGCTGGACGCCGGACGAGCTCGCGTTCTTCGGCATCGGCTCGCCGCGCGGCCTCCTCGACGGACTCGCGAAGCTGAACGTCCGCCCCGAGGACGTCACCCACGTCACCTGCTCGCACCTGCACTTCGACCACGGCGGGGGACTCCTCACCGGCGTCGGGAACTCGTCGCCGACTGAGGGCGACCTCACGTTCGCGAAGGCCGAGCACCTCCTCAACGAGGCCGAGTACGCCGCGGCGCTCGGTCCGCCCGAGTTCCAGAAGGCGAGCTACCGCGGACCGTACGCGCGGATCGCCGACCGCGGGCGCCTGCGTCCGATGCGCGGCGTCGCCGACGTGCTGCCCGGCGTGCGGATCCGTCACACCGGCGGCCACACCGACGGTCATCAGGTGGTCGTGCTCGGCGAGGGCAGCGAGAAGGCCGCGTTCTTCGGCGACCTCATCCCGACCACGTGGCACCTGCCGCCCGCGTACACCATGGCGTACGACCTGCACCCGCAGGAGGTGCTGACGAAGAAGCGCGAGATCCTCGACGAGGCCGCGGCCGGCGGATGGACGGGGTTCTTCTACCACGATCCCGACCCGCGTCCCGCCCGCCTGAAACGCGACGGCAAGCGCTTCGTCGCCGAGCGGATCGGGGCGGCATGAGCGCGGCCCGGTGGCTCGCCGTTCCGGTCGCGATCGCGGCGCTCGCGCTGCGCGCCGGGTCCGTCTCCGCGCAGGACGAGAAGGGCGGAGAGCCCGCGCCGCCGCCGGTCGCGTCGTCGTGGCCGTCGCGCGCCGAGCGAGTGCCCGTCAAGTACACGATCGACGCGGAGTACGTGGAGACGGGCTTCGGCGACGGCGTCCGCATCGTCGGCGACGAGACGATCTTCTGGACGAACGTGTCGCAGGAGCCCGTGAAGCTCGTCTACCTCCACACCTACGCGAACGCGTTCCGCAACACGCGCTCCACGTTCCTGCGCGAGGCGCTGCGCGACGGCGCGGAGCTCCCGAAGGACATGAAGTTCGCCGACATGGCGATGCCGCGCGTCTCGGCCTACGGCGACGAGCTCGCGACGCAGTGGGTCTCGCCCGACGACGGCAACGCGGACGACCGCACGGTGGTCCGCGTCGATCTGCGCGACGCGGTGGAGCCCGGCGCCACGCTGCAACTCGAGATCCGGTTCACGCTCGAGATGCCGCGCGTCTTCCGTCGCATGGGCGCGCACAACGGCTTCCTCATGGCGGCGCAGTGGTACCCGAAGCTCGGCATGTACGTGGGCCGCGACTCGACGATGAAGAACGTCCGCGACGGCTGGTACTGCCACCAGTACCACGCGAACACCGAGTTCGCGGCCGACTTCGCCGACTACGACGTCACGCTGCGGTTCCCGGCGGGGCTGAAGGTCGGCGCGACCGGCCATCCGCAGGGCGAGGACGTGATCGAGGAGAAGGCCGGCGTCCGCACCGCGAGGCGCCGGTACAAGGCCGAGAGCGTCGTCGACTTCGCGTGGACGGCGAGCCGGCGCTTCATCGAGCGCGAGTACGACGTCACGCCGATCCGGCCCGAGACCCTCGACGACCCGGTCTCCGCGGAGTGGCGGCGGCGCAAGGCTCAGCTCGCCCTCCCGGACGCCGACGTCGCGCTGCCGACGGTGAAGGTGATCGTCCTCGTGCAGCCGGAGCACGCCGACCAGGCCGACCGCATGGCCGAGGCCGCGCGCGTGGCGCTCGGCTCGTTCGGCACGTGGCTCGGACCGTATCCGTACGGACGACTGACGATCGTCGACCCGCCGTGGGCCAGCAGCGGCGCGGGCGGGATGGAGTACCCGATGCTCGTGACGGCGGGCACGTCGCTCGGCTCGCCCGCGGCGTCGCAGCGTCCCGAGGGCGTCACCGTCCACGAGATCGGACATCAGTGGCTGATGGGGCTCCTCGCGAACAACGAGGCCGAGGAGGCGTGGCTCGACGAGGGGATCAACACGTACCTCACCGCGCTCGCGATGGATCTCGCCTACGGTCCGGCGTCGCAGTTCACCGAGGTGCTCGGCGTCCACTACCCCGGGGTCCAGATCCACGAGTTCCCGGGGCTCGCGGCGGGCTGGCCCGAGGCGCTCGGCCTTCCGAAGTGGGCGCGTCCGCCGTCGATCGACGCCTTCCGCCTCTGGTGCGACCTGCCGCCGCTCTCGCAGGTCCCCGCGCGGCGCTACGCCACCGACCCGATGCTGCCGCTCCGGCGGAGCTGGCTCCGTCGCGCGGGCTACGACGGGATGGTCAAATCCGGCTGGACGTTCTTCGACCGCACGAGCTACGCCGTGAACGCGTACTCGCGGCCCGCGCTCTTCCTCAACACGCTGCGCCGGAGTCTCGGCGCCGAGTTCGGCGAGGACGAGGGCGACCGCCGTTTCTTCCGGGCGCTGCGCTCGTACGCGAAGCAGTTCCGGTTCAAGCACCCGACGACCGGCGACTTCCTGCGCACGTTCAAGGAGGAGGCGGCCGATCCGGGCCCCGCGGCCGATCAGCTCGTCCGCGCGGCGACGACGCTCGACTACTCGGTCGAGTCGATCCGCTCGGGTGACGACCCGGAGCTCACCGGGTTCGACGACAAGGGCGTGCTGAAGAAGGCCCGCGAGAAGGACGAGTCCGCGGCCGACGGCACGGGCAAGGCGAAGACGTCGATCGTCCGCGTGCGCCGCCGCGGCGAGGCCGTCGTGCCGATCGACGTCGAGGTCGTGCGCGAGGGCGGAAGGGTCGAGCGGGCGCGCTGGGAGGCGAAGGACCAGGCGCAGGAGCGCTGGCGCGACTTCAAGTTCGACGGCAAGGTCGTCGTGGCACGGGTCGATCCCGGCTCCGTGTACCTGCAGGACGGGAACCGCTGCGACAACGCCCACGCCGTCGACGCGAACGCGCGTCCCGCGGTGAAGTGGTCGGTGCGGTTCCTCGGGTGGCTCGAGAACGCCCTCTGCTCGTACGGGCGGTTCTTCTGATGTTCCTCGGCGAACCGCTCCGTCACGCGTGGAGGACCGTCCGCAGCTCGAAGCGGATGCTCGTGGCCGTCGGCGTCCTCGACCTCATCGTGTGCCTGCCGCCGACGATCTGGCTCCTGCAGAAGGTCCACGCCGCGTCGGCCCACCGGCCCGACGCGCTCGAGCTCGCGCGAGGTCTCGACCCCGACTTCTTCGCCGATCTGCGCGGCGGGACCGCGGGCTTCGACGAGAGCCTGACGACCCTGTGCGCGATCTCGTTCGGGCTCTTCTTCCTCCTGCGCCCGTTCGTGATGGGCGCCTACGTCGGGCTCGCCGCCACGCGGCGCCGCGTGCACCTCGGGCACTTCGCGAAGGAGGGCGGGTCCGTCTACTGGAAGTTCCTGCGTCTGGCACTCCTCGCGGGGATCGCGGCGTTCCTCTTGTCGATCGCTGCGAAGCCGCTGCTCGAACAGGTCGACGAGTGGGCGAAGCTGCGCGCCGAGGCGACGGCGCAGCGTTACAAGGGCGTCACGAGCGCGGTGGTCATCGGCGCCTACTGCCTCGTGGCGATGGTCTTCGACTACGCGCGCGTCGGCATCCGCATGAACCGGCGGCCCGGCGTGATCGCGGAACTCGGCCGCTCGGCGCTCTTCGTGCTCCAGCACCCGGCGCGCACGCTGGCGATGTTCGTGGTGAGCCTGGCACTCGAGGCGGGCGTCATCTTCGGCTGCGGGTGGCTCGTGCAGGTGGCGGACGGCGGCTACTTCACGACGTCCGCGATCGTGCTCGTGCTCTTGCAGTTCATCGTGATCCTGCGCGAGGCGGCGCGTCTCTTCCACGTGGCGGGCGCGTGGCAGATCCGCGCGACGGAGGCGGGCGACGAACGCCGCGGGGCCGAGGCGATCGTCGGCGAGCCCGAGGGGCCGGACGTGCTGCGCACGCCGCTGCCCTGGAACGTGCGGTAGCCGCGCGCGCGCGCCGTATCCTCGTCGCGCCATGCACACACGATCTCCGAGCCGCAGCAGCACCCGTCGAGGAGGACTGTCGGCCGTCTTCGCGGCGCTCGCGGCGCTCTGCTCGCTCGCCGCGGAGGCGCCTGCGTCGTCGCCGGTCTCCGGGTCGATCACCGTCGCGTCGGGGCCCGTCCGCGTCAACGGCCAGCAGACGAAAGTCGTGCCCGGCAAGCCCGTCGAGCTGAACCGCGGCGATCTCTTCGACACACAGGACGCGTCGGCGACGTGGCGATCCGCCGCGGGCGACGAGGTGCAGCTCCAACCCGGCACGGCGGCGCGCGACGACGGCGTCGAAGACGGCGTCTCGGCGCTCTTCGTGCGCTGGGGGCTCGCGACCGCGCAGATCTCGCAGATGACGCTCGTCGGCGGCGCGGCCGGCTGGGCGAGCGTCCTGAAGGACAAGAAGGCCCGCGTGATCGTGGAGGTGCCGAAGGCCCGCGCCGCGCAGGACGCGCACTTCTTCGCCGCCGAAGGAACCGCCTGGATCCGCTACGACACGTACTCCATCGGCCTCTCGCAGGGTCTCGGCGCGTCGCTCTCGGTCCATCCGCTCGACCGGGGCGTGCTGCGGTTCCGGACGAGCCAGCAGAACGCGGCGGACGTGGAGATCCGCCGGACGGTCCCGGCGGGGGAGATCGTGGCGTTCGTGCCGAGGGGTGCGATCGGAGCGTGCTCGGAGGCCGCACCCGGCGTCACCCGGATCCTCAACGCCGTGGACTCCGTGCCGTCGGCGAAGTTCCGCCTGAACGGCCGCTTCGCACGGACGCAGCCGTTCTCCGCGGAGGTCGCGCCCGGCTCCGCGGTGACGATCGACGCTTCGGGCGTGTCGCCGGCGGCCGCGCCGGAATCGCCCTCGCGCGCGGAGGGCGACGACCCGCCGATCGCCACGCTGGCGCGGACGAAGGACCAGCCCGGCTCGAAGCTCCTCTCGGGCGCCTTGGAATGCGTCGGCCTCTCCGGCGAGGACGACGTGCGCGCCGGGAAACTCTCCCTCGAGGTCGAGAACGTCTCCGCGGGCGCGCTCTCGGGCCTCGAAGCGAGCGTCGCCTTCCGCGACGTCTTCGCCGCAGGCCGCACGGCCGCCGAGACCGCTTGGACGTCCGTCCCGGACGCGGCGGCCGGCGCGCGCGCGCGGATCGACTTCGACATCGCGAAGCTCGGCCGCGTCGCGCGATACGCGATGGTCGTCCGCGTCCGGCCCAAGTGAGTCCCGACTTGTCCTCGGCCCGAGCGCACGCGAGGTAGAGTCCGGACCCCATGCGCCGGTTCCTCCTCGCCCTCGCCGTGATCTGCGCCTTCCTCGCGTCGCCGTCGCGCGCGGCCGATCCGCCCGTCGATCCGAAGGTCGCCGAGGCGCAGGGCAGGCTCTACGAGGTCCTCCTCGACGAGGCGAAGGTCGACGAGCGCCTGAGGTGCGTCGCGGCGCTCGCGGCGCTCGACTCGGCCCCCGCGGCGAAGGCACTCCTCGAAGCGCTCGACAAACTCGCCGCGCGGACGTCGCAGGCTGCGGCGCGCGCCGCGAAGACGCAGCAGGACTACCAGCAGTACAAGGGTGCCGCGCAGGCGAACGACCGCGACTGGGCGATCAAGCAGCGTCTCCTCCAGCAGATGGAGAAGGACGACGCGCTGCTCCGGGGCGACGGCCAGGTGCTCGACGCGTTCGGCGCCGCGGTCACGGGTCTCGCGAACAAGGACGCCGTCGTCTTCCTCGATCGAGCGGCGGTGAAGGCGGAGCTCGTGCCGACCCGGCGCGTCCTCGCAGGCGCGCTGCTCGCGAACCCATTGACGAACGCGAAGGACGTCGCGAAGCGCGCGATGGCCGACTCGGAGCCGTCGGTGCGGCTCGCGGCGCTCGGCGCGATCGTCGTCAGGAAGGACCCGTCGCTCGCCGAGTTCGCGTTGAAAGCGCTCTCCGAGCCCGAGTGGCCGTTCCGGCAGGCGGCGGCGCGCGCGCTCGCGGCGATCGGCGACGTCAAGGCCGTCGGGCCGCTCGTCGCCGCGATGGCCGCCGAGGACGGACGCCTCCTCGTCGACTACTCCGACGCGCTCCAGCACCTGACGGGTGCGGCACTCGGTCCGAACCCCGAGGCGTGGAAGCGCTGGTACGACGACCACAGGTCGGAGCTCGGCGGGAAGACCGCGCCGACGGTGCTCCCTAAGCCCGGCAAGAACCCGCTGGCGCCGCCGGTCGACTACTACGGCATCCAGACGCGCAGCCTGAAGCTGCTCTTCCTGATCGACTGCTCGGGCTCGATGAACGAGACGATCGGCCAGGCGGGCGTGACCACGGGCGAGCAGTTCACGGGCAAGAAGATCGACATCGCGAAGCGCATGCTCAAGGCCGCGATCTCGCAGCTCCACCCCTCGACCGAGTTCAACGTGATCGTGTTCAACACCGACGCCCGCCAGCTCGCCGACAAGCTCGTCGTCGCGACGCCCGAGCAGAAGCACCTCATGAACGAGCGCGTCGACGAACTCGTCGGCCGCGGCGGCACCTACACCTACGGCGGGCTGAAGCTCGCCTTCGGCCTCACCGACGCGACCGTGACGCCCACGAAGCCGCCGGTCGACACGATCTTCCTCCTCTCCGACGGCGCCCCGACCGAGGCGTCGTTCGAGGACGGCGTGCCGGCGCTGCCGATGGACCCTCAGAAGATCATCGACGCGGTCCGGCAGTGGAACCCGTTCCGCGCGGTCACGATCCACACGATCGCGATCGATCCCCGGATCGAAAGCGCTTCGGCCGGCGCGAAGTTCATCCGCCTGATGAAGGACCTCGCCGCCGAGAACCGCGGCACGTACACGGCCGTCGGGGCGAAGTAGCCTCCGCGTGGCGCCGTGCGCCGGGGGCTCCGTGACGGTCGTCACCTCGCGCAATTCTTCGGGACGCTCCGGGACGAGGGAACCGTTGGCCTTCGCGTCGCGAGGGCGCTACCTTCGCCCGCTTCGCCCGCCTCCCCGGGTGAAAGTGCTGCGCGAGACCCTCCAGATGACCGATTCACCCTCCTTCGAGCCCACACTCGAAAACCTCCGCTTCGAGGTGCGCGACGGCGTCGCGTTCGTGACGATCGCCCGGCCGAAGGCGCTGAACGCGCTGAACGACCGCACGCTCGACGAACTCGGCCGCGTGTTCGCGTCGATCCGCGGGGACGCCGCCGTGCGCGCGGTCGTCGTCACGGGCGACGGCGAGAAATCGTTCGTCGCCGGGGCCGACATCTCCGAGCTCGCCGAGATGACCCCCGCGCAGGCGAAGACGGCGTCCGAGAAGGGCCAGCGGGTCTTCGACGCGATCGAGGGCTGCGGCAAGGCGGTCGTCGCCGCGGTGAACGGCTTCGCGCTCGGCGGCGGGCTGGAGCTCGCGCTCGCCTGCCACGTCCGCTTCGCGTGTCCGGAGGCGAAGCTCGGCCTGCCGGAAGTGACGCTGGCGCTCATCCCCGGCTACGGCGGCACGCAGCGTCTCTCGCGGCTCGGCGGCACGGGACGCGCGCTCGAGCTGATCGTCTCGGGCGACGCCATCGACGCCGCGACGGCCGAGCGCATCGGGCTCGTCAACCGCATCGTGCCGCGCGCCGAGCTCGTCGCCGCGGCCGAGACGTTCGCGCGGCGCGTCGCGACGCGCGGACCGCTCGCGGTGAAGTACGCGATCGAGGCCGTCCTCGCGAGCGGCTCGCAGTCGATCAAGGGCGGCCTCGACCGCGAAAGCGACCAGTTCGCAAAGTGCTTCGCGACTGGGGACATGAAGGAAGGCACCCGAGCCTTCCTCGACAAGCGCAAGCCCGCCTTCCAGGGGCGTTGATCCAGGACTGTTCTCATCCCTTACATGGAGCGAAGCGACATGGCTGAAGAGATCGTGATCCTGGGCGGAGCGCGCACGGCGATGGCCGAATACGTCGGCACGCCGGGTTTCGGCAAGTTCAAGGACGTCTCCGCGATGGAGCTCGGCGCTCGCGCGATCGAGGGCGCCATCGCGAAGACCGGCATCTCGAAGGACGAGATCGACCACGTGGTGATGGGCAACGCGTCGCAGAACTCGCGGTACTCCATCTACGGCGGCCGCCACTCGGCGCTCTACGCGGGCCTCTCCCACACCGTGCCGGCGCTGACCGTCAACCGGATCTGCGGCTCGGGACTCCAGAGCATCGTGACGGGCGCGCAGATGCTGCTCCTCGGCGAGGCGACGTGCGTCGCGTCCGGCGGCTTCGAGTCGATGTCGCAGGCGCCGCACGTCATCCGCGGCCTCCGCGAAGGTCTGCGTTTCGGCGCCGACACGAAGCTCGAGGACGCGCTCTTCGACTCGCTGCTGGACCCCTTCTGCAACTTCTTCATGGCGCAGACGGCCGAGAACCTCGCGAAGGAGTACGGCATCACCCGCGAGGCGCAGGACGAGTACGCGTACCGCTCGCACCACGAGGGTGCGAAGGCCGTGAAGGCCGGGAAGTTCGCGGCCGAGATCGTGGCCGTGAAGGTCAAGCGCGGGAAGGACGAGATCTCGGTCGATCAGGACGACCACATCAAGTCCGAGACGACGATCGAGGCGCTCTCGAAGCTCCGCGCCGCGTTCGGCAAGGAGGGCACGGTCACCGCCGGCAACGCGTCGGGAATCGTGGACGGCGCCGCGGCGGTCATCGTGACGACGGCCGCGCGCGCGAAGGCGTCGGGGCGCAAGCCCCTCGCGTACGTCCGCTCGTGGGCGATCAACGGCGTCGAGCCGCGGATCATGGGCATCGGCCCGGTCCCCTCCATCAAGGAGGCCTGCAAGAAGGCGGGGATCGAGGTCGGTCAGCTCGACCTCATCGAGATCAACGAGGCGTTCTAGGTTCATGAAATCATGAGGGTGGTCGAAGAGCAGATCATCGATTGCTCCCGGCAGCAGGCGTCAATTGAATCCGCACCGACCGAAGTCAGCAG
>JANNHP010000377.1:0-6071 GCA_031404455.1 Planctomycetia bacterium
GCGCTCGCCGAGGCGCGGCGACTCGAGGAGTCCGGCCGCGTCCGCGAGGCGCTCGTCGCGTGGCGCGGCGTCCGGCTCCTCCAGCCGCAGGACGAGGTCGCCCGGGCGGGCGAGTCCCGCACCGCGGAGCGGGTCCATCGCGCCGAGACGCTGCTCGCCGAGGGAACCGAGCTGCTCCAGGGCGGCGATCCCGAGTCCGCGCTCGCGCGTCTCGTCGACGCGAACGCCGTGCTCCCCGGCGATCCGCTCGTCGAGGGCCGCATCCGCGAGGCGAGCCGGCTGGTCGAGGATCTGAAGAATGAACTCCGCTCGATCGAGACGGAGATCGCCGCGGGGCGCGTCGCGACGGCCGTGCCCCGTCTGCGCGAGCTCGTCGAGCGCTATCCGAAAGCGGGAGAGGTCAAGGAAGCGCTCACGCACGCGGAGGGCGCGCGCCGCGAGGCGAGCCGCGGCCAGGTCCGCGAACGGCTGATCAAAGCCGTCGCGACGGCGAAGAAACACGAGGAGTCGCGGCGCCTGAGGGACGCAGCGCAGTCCTGGCGCGAGGCGGCGACCCTCGATCCCGATTCGACAGATGCGCAGGAAGGCGTGGCCCGCGCGGAGCGGATGCTCGCCGAGTTCGACGCGCTGCTCGGACAGTCGAGGAACCTCCTCTCCTCGGGCGACCCCGAAGGCGCCGAGCGCGCCGCGGGCGAGGCGCTGGCGCTGATCGCCGGCGATCCGGCGGGCGAGGCGCAGCTCGCGCGGTCGCGCACGCAGGTGGAGACGCTGCGCCACGAATCGGAACGTATCCGGACGGCGCTCGCCGGCGAACCCGACGACGACGTCCTGACCTGGGCGCGCGAGCTCGCGTCGAACTACTCGGGCAGCCCGCTCGCTTCGGACGTTCTCCGCGAGACCGAGGCCAAGTTCAAGGAGGTCGAGGAGAAGGCCGTCGAGAAGAAGGTCTCCGGACAGCTCGAGCGCGCCAAGAAGCTCGAAGCGGAGGGCAACCTCGCCCAGGCGCTCAAGGCGTACCAGGACGTGCTGCGTTCGGCGCCCGACCACGCCGAATCGAAGACGTCAGCGGAACGCATCTCCGGCCGATTCGATCGTGCGCGGACGCGGGCCGAGGACGCGAAGCAGCTCCTCGCCGCGGGAGATCCCGACGGCGCGCGCGCCGCCGCCGAGGAGTCGCTCGGGCTGCTCGCCGACCAGCGCGAGACGGCCGGCACGCTCGCGGGCGCGCGCACCGCGCTAGGGGAGATCGAGCGCGCGGCGCAGTCGTTCGCGGGCTCGCTCCCCGTGGACCGCGCGGAGCAGCAGCTCGATCGGATCCGGCGCCTCGAGGCGCGGTATCCCCGGTCGGTCCAGTGCGCCGACCTCGCGAAGCGGGCGGCCGCGGCGCTCGACGAGGCGAAGTCGAGCGCGAAGAAGTCGATGCTCCGGACCCTCACCGACCAGGCGCGCTCCGCCCTCGGCGAGGGACGTCTCGCCGACGCCGAGCGAATCTGCGCCGAGGCGCTCGCGATCGACGCCTCCGACGTCTCCGCGCAGGAGACGCTCGGGGCCGCACGCGCCCGCAGGGCTCGCGGCGCGACGCTCGCCGCGGCGGCGCGGGCCGCGTTCGACGCGGGCGACTGGACCGAGGCGCGCAACGGATTCGCATCCGCGCTCGAGTCCGATCCGCATCTCGCAGACGCCGCGAAGGGCCGCGAAGCGGCGATCGCAGCGATCGCGAAGTCGGCCGCCGAACTCTCCGCCGCGATCGAACGCGCGCGGACATCGACCCGGACCGCGATCCCCTCCGAGGCCGTGAAGTCGTGGGAGCGCGTGCTCGCCCTCGACGCGAAGAACGCCGAAGCGCCCGCGGAGATCGTGCGGCTGAGGACCCGCATCGAGAAGGCCGACGCGGAGCTCGCGCGGGCCCGGACGCTGCTCGACGCCGGCGACCCCGAGTCCGCCGTCGCGCCGGCCGAAGCGGCGCGCGCCGCTCTCGGCCCGGGCGACGCCGACAAGCTCTGCACCGAGGCCCGCTCGGGGTCCGCCGAGCTCGTCAAGTCGATCCGGGAGATGGACGCCGCGCTCGCGTCGTCGGAAGGTCCGCTCGAGGAGCTCGCGAAGTCGGCGGCCGCACTCTCGGCAAAGTTCCCCGGGAGCGCCCGTGCGCGCGACCTCGCCCGCCACGCCGGCTCGGCGGCGCTCGAGCGGCGCAGGACGCTCGCGGTCGCGCAGGTGCGCAAGCTCGTGCGCGACCGCCGCTTCGGCGAGGCCCGCGACCTCGCGGTGTCGCTCCGCGACGAGGGAATCCGGTCCGCGGAGCTCGACGCCGCGGCCGCCCAGGCGGAGCAGGCGATCACGAAGCTCGATTCGCTGCGCACGCGCGCGGGCGACGCACGCAAGTCGGGGCGTCTCGCGGACGCCCGCGACGCGCTGAAGGAACTGCTGGTCTCGCTCCCCGACGACCCGGGCACGCGCGCCGAGCTGACCGAGATCGAGGAGACCATCCGTGAGGTGACGGCGCGGCGCGACGCGGCCGATTCCGCCCGGCGGCGCGGCGCCATCGAGCAGTCGATCGAACTCTACCGCGAGGCTCTCGCCCTCAAGGGTGCGGATGCGGAGATCACGGGGCACATCGAGCGGCTCTCCGGGGAGGTCGCGGAGCGCACGAAGATGCTCGCGACGTGCCAGGACGCCCTGCGGCACGGCGACGGTCGGGCGTGCGCCGACAGCGCGAAGCAGCTCCTCGAGCGCTATCCCGACGACGACGACGCGCGCGACCTGCACACCACGGGCGAGTCGATGGAGAAGATGATCGGGGCGCTCCTCTCCCGCGCCGAGCGGCTCGTGACGGCAGGCGATCGCGCGGCGGCGAAAGAGACGATCGAGTGCCTGCTGCGCGTCGCGCCCGCGCACGCGAAAGCGAAGCAGCTCCTCCGCGTCTGATTTCTTCCCGCGCGAAGGTCGCTCGATAGATTGCGCCCCGCTCTCACGGTGGGCCGTTAACTCAGTGGCAGAGTGCCATCTTCACAAGGTGGAAGTCGCTGGTTCAATCCCAGCACGGCCCACCACTGCTAAGTGGTCTTTGGGGAACGACTTACGGCGCTGGCTCCTTGTGTGTCCCTCTCGTTTGGTACACAGATCTGCTCGTCACGTCGTCGGTTCCCGGCCACGCCATGCGCGCCCCTGAGAACCCGAAGGTCGGCACGGTGCTCGGGAAGGCGCTCGGCGAGCTGGCGCGCGGGCGCGGCAACCTCGAGGTGTTGCTCGTCGCGCGGTAGGTGCGTGAGTGCGGCCGGTGTCGAGTCGCCGGTCGGGTCGGCGGGCACGGCCGGCAAGCGCCTCTCCTCACGTACTGAGTTCGGATGCTCCTTGCTGTCAACGCCAAGCGGACGACTAAACTGCCCGATGCGACGATGGAGCGCGCGGAGAGAATTGCGCGCATCTGTGTCGTCAGCAGAGAGGCGCTGCGATGAAGAAGCTAGCGGTTCCGGTTCTTGCGGTGCTCGCGTTCGCGTCGGTGACGTTCGCCGCTAGTGCTCCCACGCCTTGGATCGGAGAGTGGACCGTGAGCGGCGCGGTTCGTCAGGACGCGTACCTCGGGTCCGATCGCTACTACGGACCCGCGGCTTCGGCTTGGCGCCAGGACAACTACGGGAGCGGACCGCTCCACTTGTACGAGAACCACACGTTCGAGTGGTGGCTCGCATCGGGGGAGGGCTACGTCCCACTCAAGATCAAGGGGCGCTGGACCAACAAGGGAAAGCTCTGGGGGTTCAGCCGCGCGAAGCTCGCGCGGATCGCGCGCAATGTCACCGGCCTCAAGGCCACCTGCTACTACGCGAGCGGGTCGTGGGGATGGCAGACGAACCAATACGGGCAGGAGTCCCTCGGTTGGACCGTTGACGCGACTCTGAACCTCGCATCTCGTGACGGCGTGCTGGTCAACTATGTCAAGTGGCAGCTTGAGGGCGACAGATAAGCACCCCGTTCGGGACGGGCACCGCGACCACGTCGACACGCCCCGTGTGACTAGGGTCTGGTCGCGCCGCCACTCCCACCGCTCCCGTCGCGCTCTGAGCTTGCGCTCGGCCCGTATTGCCGTCATCCCCGGGGCGCCCGAGTTCCGCGCGCGGTAGGCTCCGCGTCGAGGAGGAGAAGATGCGCCCCGGAGAGGCCGAGGAACTCAGCGAGTGGGGGAAGCGTGAGGACGCCGCGCTCGACGCTCGAGCGTCGCGCCGCACGCGCCAGCGACGATTTCGTCGGCCGCGACCCAACTCTTCCAGCGCAGTCGGGGTGCTTGCCGTGATCGTCGTGGTTCTGGGACTGGCGGCGGCCTGGGCCGTGCTCACCCGAGATCAGCGACCTCCGGCTCCGCCGACACGAACCACCGCGATGCCACCGCCGGTGTCAGCGCCTGTGCCGGAGTCCGCGAGGCCCGCGTCGGTGCCGTCGCCCTCGCCGCGGCCATCGGTGGCTCCTCAGCGGGTTGCGCCAACACCGCCGCTGCGGCGCGAGTCAGCACCGCCGAGCGCGCAGGAAACGGAACCCCAGCCGACGACTTCGCCCGAGACGCCGGAGACTTGTGACGTACAGGGTCCTGCGGCGGAGAGCGCGAACGGCAACTCGGAACCGAGCCCGAATCCTGTGCCGAAGACGCCGGTCAAGGCGATCCCGTCCGAGGAGTGGGAGGCGCGGGTGGCGTCGATCCACAAGGCCGACGTCACGACCGTAGAGCGCGTCCGGCAACTGCGGGCGCTCGTCGAGTCCGCGGCGATTCAGTGCCGCGGGAAGATCCGCGACATCGAGCCGGCGACATCGGACGGGCGAGAGACGATCGCTCTCGTCGTATGCCCGATCTGGGGCGGCAACGACGTCGGCCGATTCGTCGTGCCGCCGAGCGAGAAGGACGCCATCGCGAAGTGGCAACGGTGGGATCGGCTCGCATGGCGGGTGCAGGGCAGCGTTGACGAACTCGGCGAGCTCTCCTACCGGACGATCTTCGAGCGACTCGCCGACATCTCGCGGACGCCCAACCCGGGCCCGGAGCCACGTCCGATCGCGAAACAGACGGGCGGGCCGGCCACATACGCACAGTGGATCGCGAGATTCGCGCGCGCGGCGTACAAGAACGACGCGCGCAGCGCGTCGGAGCACTGGGACTTCGGAGCGAAGAAGACGTGGCTCTTCCCCGCCACGCTGACGGAGTCGAGCAACGGTCGATTCAGGGGCAAGCTCGACGCGGACGGCTACTGCGACGCGGTCGTCACCACCTCGATGCCCGGTCCAGCGCCCGACTTCGGCGTGGTGGTCGTTGAGCACAGCGAGAAGTCTGTCCGTAGGTGGGGGTTCGATCCCAAGGCGACCTTCGAGTTCGTCGTCAGCGATCAGCAGCTTGCTGCCCTGCTCTCGGTCGGCTCGAAGGTCGAAGTGACCGTCGATCTCGACCCGGACGGCGCGATGCAGGCGATGAACGGCCCCTTCCGCGCGCAGTTGGCCGTTCGGCGATTCAAGAAGTAGCCCGGTGGAACCGCGCTGCCGCGCTGCCAGCGTGCACGACGCTCACGCAAGTAGCCTTGTTCGGGACACACGTCGGCCGTAGGATCGTTGGTCTCGCGGGTTCGAAGGGAACTGCCGCGACGCTTGGGGAGACAATATGAATTGGCTGGGGACACGCCCTACGGTCATCGCAGTTCTCGGGACGGCAATGGCTCTCGCGCTTACGGCGGCCGACGCGGTCGCCGCCGAACCGCCGACACCGCTCAGGCTTGGCGAGCGCGGCCATGCCAAGATCCTCCCAGGCGAGCACATCGACCTCGCCGTCGATGGGCTGCCGGGCGCGACGATCTCGATCGGCTGTGCGACGTGGCCGGGCGACTCGCTCCTGCCGCAGCTCTCGCTCTCCGACCCGGACGGGGTTGCCGTGATCAGGTGCTGGGAATCGTTGCCAACGGGAATTACTATCTGAACTCGAAAGCGATTCCGAACGCCGAGCTGGGCGTACGCCTCAAGCAAATCTTCGAGAACCCGGTCATGCTAGCTGTTTCGATCGTGCTCTTCATGGGAATCTATTTTGTCGGTGCCACCACGCT
>JANNHP010000378.1:0-2542 GCA_031404455.1 Planctomycetia bacterium
CAGCGTGCCGGCCGACGACGGGTGCGCGATGCGACCGAGCGAGATCGCCGCCGCCTGCCGGCAGTCCGGGTCCTTGTCGCCGGTCATCGCCGCGCGCAGGAGCGCGGCGGTCTCGTCGTCCTTCGCGTCGCCGATCGTGCCGAGGGCCCCGAGCGCCGCGCGCCGGAGGGTCTCGCGGTCGTCCTTCGCGGCCGTGCGGAGCAGCCTCCTCGATTCCTCCCCGGGCACGCGCGCGAGCGCGTGGCACGCGGACCACGAGTTGTCCTTGTTGCCGCTGTTCGGGCTCTTGCGGCGGCCCAACTGCTCCTTGATCTCGGGCAGCGCGGCTTCCCCGGCGAGCGACGCGATCGCGAAGCACATCGCGCCGAGCACCTCGCCGTCGAGCGTGAGGCGCATGTCGCGGCCGCTGCGCGCGTCCTTGCCGAGGTCGAGGAGCGCCGGGACGGCGGCGGCATCGCCCCGCAGCGCGAACGCGTAAGCGCATCCCGACCGGAGGAAGCGGTAGCGGTCCTCCTCTCCGCGCGCCGCGCCGAGCCCGGCGAGGAGCCCGCGACGCGCCTCGGTCGCCTGCGCCGCGTCGCCCTTCGGAAGTATCCCGAGACCGATCGCCGCGAGCGTGTGCAGGCGCGGTCCGTCGCTCGCCTTCCCGTCCACGAGGATCCGCGCGAGCACCGCGATGTTCGCGGCGTCGCCCGCGCGGCCGAGCGCCAGCGCCGCCTCGGACGAGACGAGACGGTCCTTCGACTTCAGCTCGCGCAGCAGCACATCGTGCGCGCGCAGCCGGGCGGCGGCGTCGACCGGCGGCGGCGCCCCGCCCTGGCCGGCCGCCGCCCGGTAGCTCGGTTTCAGCACGGCGGCGCGGTTGACGGTCCACCACGACGCCCAGTCGGCGCCGCCCTCGACGCGGATGTCCCGGCTGAGCAGATCCCAGCTCGTCGGACGATCCTGCACTTCCTTGGAGTGCGCGGAGGGCGCGGCGGCGAGAGCGCCGACGACGGTCGCGGCGGCGACCCAGGGGCGGAGCGATGCCATGCGTCCCTCCGGAAACGGACGGCGGCACTTTAAGCGCGCGGCGACCCCGGAGACGTCGAACTCCGTCCTGCGTCTACGGCGCCTGCAGTTCGATCGCCTTCCTCTTCCCGTCGTGGATCACGGTCAGGTCCACGATCTCGCCCTGCCTGCGCTTCTGCTGGCAGAAGACGATGAACTCGTTCTCCGTCATCGGCGCGGCGCTCTTCTCCACCTCGACGATGTAGTCGTCGACCGCGAGGCCCGCGCGCTGGCCGATTCCGTTCTTCGGCACGCCCTTCACGCGCACGCAGAGGCGGCCGTCGGCGATGCCGAGCTTCCTTCGCTGGTCCGGCGACGCGTCCTCCCAGCCGAAGGCGCGCATCGCGCGCGTGGAGGCGCGCCAGGTGACGTCCTCGCCGCGGCGCCAGTCGTCCGCGAGATGCAGCGTCAGCTTCGCCGGAGCGCCCGAGCGGTCGACGTCGACCGCGAGGTCGCCCGGCGTCGGCGCGTGTTGCAGCACCCACTGCACGTCGGCGAGCGAGAGCACGGGTTCGCCCGCGATCCGCAGGATGCGGTCGCCCTTCGCGAAGCCCGCCTTCGCGGCCGCGGAGTCGGCGGTCACGGACTTCACCGTCGCGCGCTCGTCGAGTTCCAGGACGAGCCCGAGCCGGTCGGGCTTCGGGTACGGGAACATCAGCTCGTCGGGCAGCGGCTTCCTCGCCGCCCGCGGCACGCTTCGGAGCGCCTCCCACACGTGGTGACAGTGCGCGCATCCCTTGGGCGGCGCCTCGGCGAAGCGGCTCTTGAAGAGCGGGAAGGCGCGGATCTCCTTCGCCTCGGGCGCGGGGCCGCGTTTCCCGGCGAGCGACGACTTCTGCGCGGGGTAGCCCGCGTGCACTTCGAGCGCGCCTTCCAGCGCCTTGCAGAAGCCCTCGATCGACACGTCCACGCCGAGGTCGGCCCCCGCGCTCGCCCGCGTGCCGTAGCGGCCGTAGATCGTCTTGTCGGCGTTCAGGAAGAAGGCCAGCCACGTGTTGTCGTAGTCGAACTGGAAGAGCGAGAGGTCCACGCCTTCCATCTCGACGGCCCGCACGCAGACGAACTTCTCCAGCAACTGGGCCAGTCTCGCGTTCGCGCGACGCGCAACCTGCGCGTCCATGGTCCCGTTGGACCCTCAAGGCACTCAACGGAAGACGACGCAGACGGGCTTCTTCTCCCGCGCCGCGCGCGCGAACCCGGCGTCGATGTCGTCGTAGATCCAGTCGCCGACGACCTGATCGTCGCGGAGCGCCGCCTTCAGTTCGGACTTCGACTCCTTGGCGACGGCGAGGGTCGCGACGACCGCCGTGACGAGCACGGCGGCGAGGACGACCCGGACGTCTCGCAGTCTCATGCTCGGCCCTCCGGCACCTCGGCGCCGCGAGAGGCTACCGCAGACGCAAGCGCGCGGGCGCTACGCTCTCGGGATGGACACCCCGGACCGGCGCCCCCCGTCGCTCGTCGTCGAGGACGCGCGGCTCACCGGACCGGT
>JANNHP010000379.1:0-6614 GCA_031404455.1 Planctomycetia bacterium
CGCTGAGGAACGCTGCCGATCCCGCGCTCGCCCCGGGTGCCTCCGGGCGCATCGCCGCCGGCGCGTGGGAACGCGCCGCCGCCGCGCGCGCGCACGCGGCGCCGCGGTTTCGGGCGCTCCGACGCTCGGTCGTCGCGGCCGCGGCGGCCGTGCTCGTCGCCGCCGCGGTGCTCGCGGTGCGTGGCACCGACCCGGCGTTCGCGGTGGAGGGAGACCCCGTGATGGTCGAGCGGGGCGGCGAGTGGGTGTCCACGCGGACCGTCGCGCTCGACAACGTGGTGTGTGTGCCCGAGGGCGTGCGCGTGATGCGCTGGTCCGCCGGCGGCACGCTGCGTCCGCAGCCGGGGAGTCTGCTGCGCTTCGTGCGCGCAGATGGCGCCGCGCCTGCGATCCGCGTCGAGTTCGAGAAGGGCGGCGGCGACGTCGAGGGCGCGATGTTCGTCGTCGCCACGCGCGACGTCGTCGTCGAGCGCGACCCGTCGGCCGCGTCGTTCAGCTTTCACATCGCGATCGACCCGGGCCAGGGCGGGCCTCGCGTCTCCATGGACTCAGGCCGCGGGTTCGTGCGGGCCGTCGCCTCGCAGGAACGGCTCCTCCTCCACTCCGCGGAACGGGCCGCCGTGCTGCCAGTGTCGGTCAACGGCCACCGCACGCTCCGTCTGACGAGGGTCGAGAACTGGTCCGGCGACGCCGCCGCTCGGATCGCGTCGGGGCGGTTCGCCGTGGTGGACGCCGGCTTCGGGCCACGCAACGGGATCACGCTCTTCGGCACGGGTGCTTGGATGGGCGCGCCGCCTGGTGCGTCGATGGGCGTGGCGGCGATCGACGTGCCGGGCCCTCAGGTCCGCGAGGCGCTCTCTCGTGTCAACCTCGTCGGGACGCGGCGGATGGCGTGCGACGTGGCCGTGCGTGTCTCGCATCCGGCGAGCCGATTCGTCTACGAGAAGGACGGCCGGCGCGTCGAGGTGATCGTCGCAGAGAGCGGAGCCGTCAGCGTGAAGTCGGCGTCGTCGCAGGGCCGGTACGCCGACATCGACACGTTCCGCCGCGAGGCGCCTCAGACCGCGGCGCTGTTCGGCGACGCGCTCTCTCGCTAGAGGTCGTGACGGAGTCCCCCGCGGCGCCGACGATCGCGCGGCGGAGCGATCGAGCTATCGGTGCCTTGCGCTCCGGCATCCTGCCCGCTGTGCCGGCGTCGCTTGCTGACTCCCGCAAGTCGGCTGCGCGCCGCCGACTTGCGGCCGGGCGCCGGAACGCAATCGGCGCTCGCGGGAGACTCCGTCACGACCTCTGTCCGACGCGCTGCCACACGATGAGACCCGCGTGGACCGCGGCGATCACGCCGTCGCGGACGAGTTCGTCGTCGATCCGCGTCTCGAACGCGTTGCTGTAGCACCCGCACGGCGCCTCGCCGCCCGCGGCGGCGCGCACCCAGAAGAGCACGCCCACCGTGCCGATGAGCATCCCGAGCGACCAGCCGAAGCCGCGCGTCGCGCGCAGGATCATCGCCGCGCCGAGCAGCGCCTCGGCGCCCACCGCGCCGACGATCGCGAGCTTCGCGACGATCCCGAGCGGCACGGCGTAGCCGACGAACTCGTAGGCGGGCAGCGGCGCCCACGCCTTCGCACCGGCGGCGAAGAGCCACATCGCACCGAAGAGCACCGATGCGACGACGAACACGGTGTCGCGGACGCGGCTCACTCCGCCTCCGCGAGCGGCACTTCGTACGAGCGCTCCGCCGGGCCGCGCAGCACGATGCGGACGGCGTCGCCGGGTCCGGCGCCGCCGGTCACGCGCACGGTGAAGCCCACGCGGTTCCCGGACTTCAGGCCCTTCATCGACGTGCCGCCCTGGATGCGCAGCTTGCCGGTGACGGGCTCGATCGCGATCTCGCCCACCTGCTCGCCGCCGCGGACCGTCGTCATCACGAGGTAGTCGTCGAAGACGTCGTTGTGCGCGGTGTGGAAGACGCGGAACTCGAGCGACGGCCCGAGCGGCGCCGCGCGGACGGCAGCGACGCCCGTGACGAGGATCGCGATCGCGACCGAGGCGAGACGAGCCCGGTTCACAGCTCCAGGTCGTCGCCGTGCGTGCGGAGCCAGGCGCGGCTCTCCGCGAAGTGCGCGCACGACTTCGCGACCTTCTTCCAGAACGCGGGCGAGTGGTTGGGTTCGACGATGTGCGTCAGCTCGTGGACGAGCACGTAGTCGATCACCTTCTCGGGCGCGAGCACGAGGCGCCAGTTCAGGTTCATGAGCCGGTCGGTGCCGCAGCTTCCCCAGCGCGAGCGCATGCTCTTGATGATGACGCGCCGCGCCGAGTGGCCGGTCTCCTTCGCCATCGCGACGTGACGTCGGTGGAAGATCTCGCGCGCCTCGTCGAGCATCCAGCGCTGGACTGCGAAGCGCGCGACGGCTCGCCGGCTCGTCGGCGTCAGGTCGCGGGGCACGGACACGTGCAGTGAGCCGCCCTCCTTCACGACGGCCTCGGGCGGCGCGCCGTCGGTCTCGGCGATCCGGAGGCGGAGCGTGCCGCCGAGGTAGGGGATCTCGTCGCCCTCGTCGAACTGCCGCGCGCGGCGGCGTCTCAACCTGAGAAGGGCCTCGCGGCGCTTCTTCTCGATCCACGGGCGGAACTCCTCGACCACGCCGCGGATCTCGCGGTCGGGGGTGCGCTTCGGCGCGTGGACCTCGACGCTGCCGTCGGGACGCACGACGACGCCGACCGTCCGCCGGGGGCGCCGGTGGACAGCGTAGGGGCAGGTTCCGTGGGAGAGTCTCAGCTCGGGCACGGCCCCAATCTCTCCGCCTTCTCCCGCCATGCCCGTCGTTTTTCTCCCTGCCTCTTCCATGTCAGTCTGGCAGGATGGAACTCCAGCTTGGAAAATGACTTACGAACGGCACGGCCCATGAACCTGGACGACCGGACGGTCTCCGTCGCGCTGCCTCCCGCCACGCCCGAATGGCAGTCGGAGCCGGGCCTGAAGGACTCGGCGGTCCTCGTGCCGGTCGTGCGGCGGGAAGGGCGCGATCACCTCGTCTTCAACCGCCGCCGGGACGACCTCCCGTGGCACGCAGGACAGGTCTGCTTCCCCGGCGGAGCCCGCGACGGCGACGAATCGGTCGTGGCGTGCGCGCTCCGCGAGACCGAAGAGGAGATGGGCATCGGCGCGGGCTCCGTCAGCCTGCTCGGGCGCCTGCCGGACCGCATCTCGATCGCCGGCTTTCGCGTCGCGGTCGTGGTCGGCCGCATCGATCCCGCCGGCGTCTACCGTCCGCACGACGCCGAGGTCGCCGAGGTGTTCGAGGTGCCGTACGCACACCTCCTCGATCCGGCGCGATGGACCTTCCAGCCGACCCGGCACGTAGCGGCGCGATTCGGCCGGATCCCGTGCTTCGACTCCGGCCGCCACGTGGTCTGGGGCCTGACGGGGATCATCCTGCGCGACTTCGTCCGCGCCGTCGGCGGGTTCGATCCGCCCGACGCGGGCGGAAGCGGCGATCCGCTGTAGTCTCGGGCGCGGGTTCGCACGGCGCCGTTCCAGGGAGATCCGCGGATGAACTGCCGCGTCCTCGTCGCGATCGTGCTCGTCGTCACGTGCCGCACTGCCGCGTTCGCCGCCCCGCCGGACGACACCGACGAACTCGCCGAGGCGCTGATCGCGCAGGGCTGGCCGGACCTCGCGGAGGACCTCCTCGCGCGGGCGGCTCGCGATCGCGGGCTCACGTGGGACGAGGAGGCGACCGCGGCGTCGGCGCACCTCGCGGTGCTCGAAGAGGCCGCGAAGGGCATCGAGGACCCCTACTGGCGCAAGGAGGCTTTGCTCGACCTGCTCGCGCAGACGGACACGTTCGTCGGCCGATTCGAAGGGACCCCCGCGGCGGAGCCACGCCGAAGGGACCTGCCCCGGCTCTGCACCGACATCGGCGAGGCGATCGTCGGCGCGATCAAGAAGTCGCAGGACGCGGACGCGACCGAGTCGTTGCGGGCGCAGGGCGAGACCGTCTTCGCGCGCGCCGAGAGGCAGGTGAAGGCGCGCATCGACGAGATGGCGACGGCCGAGAACCCCGACGAGGAGCAGGACTACGGTCTGACGGCCGAGCGGTACAACCACGCGCGCCTGCTGTACCTCCACGCGATGGTCTTCCCGCGCGAGTCGGCGCGCCGCAAGGAGCTCTGCACGGCGGCGCTGAAGGAGTACGAGGAGTTCGACCTCCACTACGGCGGCGGCGACGAGCCTTCGATCTTCGCGTTCTACGCCTACGTCGACTGCGGCCTGTGCCTCGAGGAGATCGACGCTCCCGACGAGGCGATCAAGTCGTTCGAGAAGACGATCGCGTTGCGCGAGTCGTGGGGTCCGAAGGACGAGAGCGGCGTCTGGCCGATGCCCGCAGACCCCGAGGGCGTCATCGATCTCGTCTGCTACGCGACCCTCCAGAAGGTGATCGTGCTGCGCGAGCAGAAGAAGCTCGACGAGGTCGTCAAGACCGGCCGCGACTGGTTCGCGTCGATGCCGAAGCCGTTCGCCGCCCCGTCCTCGATGGTCCTCGCCTGGGAACTCGCGAACGCGCAATTCGCCGCCGGCGACGCGCAGGGCGCGGCGGCGACCGCCGAGTCGATGATCCGCGAGGACCCGGACGGGTTCGGCGGCGCGTGGGGCCGCAAACTCCTGGGCTCCGAATCGAACTGACGCCGATTCCCGCGCGTCTCCCGAGGCGTCCGATTGCGGCGGCGCCCGGATAGGGCCGTAGTCGTCCGCGTTCGACGGACGGGCGCGCGCCTCTAGAATGCGCCGCGTGACGGCCGGTCCGCGCGTCCCGTCTCCGAGGGGCGCCGCCGCGCGGGGTTCGTCGCGGGAGAGCGGCCGATGAAGCGCTCGATGCTGGTCGCGGTGGTCGTGGGGTGCGTCGCGTCCGCGACGCTCGCTCAGGACGCGAGCGTGCTGAGCGGGCGGGACGACGTCCCGTTCGCGCGGGCACTCGTCGTCCACGGGTACCCGGACCTCGCGTTGCGCCTGCTGGACGTCGTCGAGGCGCGAGCTGCGACGGACTCTGGCGAGCGGCCGTCGATCGAACTGCTCCGTCTCGACGTGGCCCAGGACAGCGCATCGAGGATCCCGGAGCCGATGCGGCGCAAGGAGGCCCTCACGTCGGTGCTCGCCCGGAGAGTCGAGTTCATCGCGCGCTGGCCTGGTACCTGGGATGCCGAAGACTGCGAGCGAGCGTGCGACGACCTCTTCGCGTCCATCGGCGAGTCGGTCGCCGCGGCGATCCGACTGGAGAAGGTCGACGCCGCTCTCGCCGTGCTGCGCTCCGAGGGCGATGCGATCTACTCCCGGATCGAATCAGTACAGCGGAAGCGGATCGCGGAGATGCGGGCGTCGCCGTCGGAGGACGATTCGCCGCTCCTGGTCGCGATCTACAACCTCGCGCGGACGCTCCATCTCCACGCGCTGATCCACCCGCCGAGGTCGGAGCGGCGAATCGGTCTCTGCAACGACGCGCTCGCGGTGCTGGGCGACTTCTCGTTCGAGGGGGAGGCGACGCTCGCTTTGCTCTACATCAACGTCGAGACCGGCAACTGCCTCGCCGAGGTCGGCAAGCCCGCCGAGGCGCTGCGCTCCTTCGACCAGGTGATCCAGGTGCGCGAGTCGTGGGGCGACAAGGTCAAGGGCGTCTGGCCGGTCACCGACCGCGAGTACGTCGACCTCGTGTGCGAGGCCACGTACCGGAAGGTGCTCGTCCTCGGGGAGCAGAAGCGGACGTCGGACGTCCTCGACGTCGCCCGGGACTGGTTCGCGTCGATGCCCGGCCCGTGGAACGCGCCGTCGTCGATCGCGCTCGCCCGCGAGCTCGCCCACGCGCAGGTCGCGACCGGCGACCTCGACGGCGCGTTGCGGACCGCGAGGAAGCTGATCGATATCGATCCCGAGGGAGACGGCGCTGCGTGGGGGCGCGAGATCGTCGTCGAGATCGGGCGAGGCACGTTCAAGTAGTCGCTCGACGCGGCGGAGGCGTACGCCTTCGCCAACGACTACGACCGCGCGATCGCCGCCTGCCGCGGCGTGCTCCGCGACGCGGCGGGCTCGGAGCAGGAGCCGGAAGCCGGCTGCGAGGCGCTCTTCTTCATCGGCTTCGCCTACCAGCGACGCGGCTGGGTCGAGGAGGCGTCGCTCGCGTACCAGACGGCGATGGACCGCTATCCGAAGGCGACGCGCGCTCCCGACGCGCTCGTGCGCGCGATCGACTGCTACGCCGCCGCGCAGCGCGCGGGGAGGCGGAAGTACTTCAGGGACCGCATCAGGGAGGGGACGGATCGTCTCATCCGCGACTACCCGAGGCACCCCCACTCCGGGCCCATCACCTTCCTGAAGACGAGCACCATCGGGCTCCTCGATGCGATCGAGACCCTGAAGCTCGTCCCGCCAACCGCATCGCACTACCTCGATGCGCGCCGGACGATCGGTCGTTGCTACGTCCTTTACCTGGCCCAACTCGACGCGGAGGGACGGTCGGACGAAGCGAAGGCCGCTCTTCCGCTCGCGGAGTCGGCAGTCCGTGAAGCCATCGAGTTGCTCGGAGCAGCGAGGCGCGGGGCGATCGATCCCGCGGTCG
>JANNHP010000380.1:0-16185 GCA_031404455.1 Planctomycetia bacterium
GTTAGTGTAACATCGACTTGGTTTTCGTTATTTCGACGATCCACTTCATTAACCGGGCTTCCCATCTTAAACGCACCAGGCGGGCACCAGCGGAAGGCATACTCGACATTGTTGTCTTCCTCGCTGCGCGGCCTGTAAGGAATCCTGAAAATTGAGCTCGGTGGCGCGATAGCCAGGCGTTTCTTCGTTTGCGAGGTTCGACGCAATCACCCGCTGTCTGGCTTGTCGCAAATCCAGTGTCCGATGGAGCAATTGCATGGTGCGATTAAAAATCGTCATGTGGCACCTCCTCTGGTTTCCCGTCTACCAAAACCGTTGCCGCCTCCACTTCGTTCGCGACCTCGGCGATCTCCACGGACTCGGGGAACTGCGCGCGCGCCAGCTTCAGGCGCTCCGTCGCCTCCGCGGCGCGGCCGCGCGCGACGAGCTCGCGGATCGCGTCGCGGTGGCCGTCGCGCTGCTCGCGCTTCGCGTCGAGCTCCTTCATCGCCTCCGCGACGCCGAGGTTCTCGGGAGACCGCTCCTGCGCCTGCTGGAGCTTCTCGCGCGCCCGCGCCAGACGTCCGACGGCGACGAACTGCCTCGCCTCCTCGACGAGGGCGGAGACGGCGCGCTCGGCGGGGATGTTCGCGCCGCAGTTGCCGCAGAACTTCGTGCCGGCCGCGTCCTCGCCGCCGCAAGCGGGGCACTTCTCGAGGAGCGAGACGCTGCAGCCGGAGCACTGCGTCGCGTCGACCGCGTTCGGCGCGCCGCAGCTCGGGCAGTAGACCTGTTCGGCCTCCTCCTCGCCGCCCCCCATGAGCTGGTCGAGGTCGCGCGCGATGTCGAGGCAGTTCGCGTAACGGCGGTCCACGTCCCGGTCGATCATGCGGCGGACGATCGGCCAGATCCCCTCGGGCAGCTCGGGCCGGTGCTCGAGCACCGAGATCGGCTCCTTCGTCATCACCGAGAGCAGGATCTGCGCGGGTCCGGCGCCCGTGTGCGCGCGCTGGAGCGTGAGCATGTAGTAGAAGGTCACGCCGAGCGCGTAGATGTCGGTGCGGCCGTCCTTCGCCTTGCCCTCGAACTGCTCGGGCGGCATGAAGTACGGCGTCCCGATCACGGTCGACTGGGCGCCGCCCTCGCCCTCGTAGACCTTCGCGAGCCCGAAGTCGGCGATCTTGATCGTGCCGCCGGGCGTGATCATCAGGTTGCCCGGCTTGATGTCGCGGTGGATGATGTTGCGCTCGTGCGCGGCCGCGAGCCCGCGGCACGACTGCACCATGTAGTCGACGGCGTCGGTGACCGGCAGCGGCCCGCGCTCCTGCAGCACGTCGTGGAGCGTGCGCCCCTCGACGTACTCCATCGCGAGGAAGTAGACGTTGTTCTCCTTGTCGAGGCCGACGCCGTGGACCGCGACGACGTTCGGGTGCGAGAGCTGCGCCGCGGTGCGGGCCTCGCGGAAGAACTTCGCCACGTACTCGCGGCTCGCGGCGCGCGAGGGGAGCATGATCTTCAGCGCGATGCGGCGCTCGAGGTTCACGTCCTTCGCCTCGTAGACGGCGCCGTAGCCGCCTTCCCCGAGCTTGCGCACGATCTTGAACTGTCCGTTGATCACGCGGCCGAGGAGCGGGTCGCGTCCTTCGGGCGTGGGCGTCCCGAGCGATGTCGCGAGCGGGGCGGTCTCCGGCTTGGCGCTCGTGCCCGAGAGCGAGGCGATGTCCTGCGTGCGTTTCGCGGGCGGGGCGCCCCGCGCGACGGACTTCGATGCCGGCGGGTCGACGGGGATCTCCCTGCGCGAGACGCTCTTCGGAGACGGCGCGGGTGAGCCGCCCTTCGTCGCGCCGGGAGGCTGCGCCGGCGGATGCTCGGCGGTCCCCGTCGGGGTGGGGACGGTGAGGACCTGGCTGCAGCGTCCGCAGCGGACACGGGACCCCGGCGGGTACTTCGCGACGTCGAATCGCGCGTTGCACGCAGGGCAGGAGATGATCTTGCGCGACACGCGAGCGAGAGTACGTCGGGCGCGCCCTCCTGTGAAAACTTGTCCGTCTAAGAGGACGTCCCTACGTTGTCGCGCTCTCGTCCCGGTGGGGACGTAGCTCAGTTGGTAGAGCGGTTGGTTCGCAATCAACAGGTCGCAGGTTCGATCCCTGTCGTCTCCACCATCGGTTCGGGCGTTGCCGAGCCCGAGCAGTGCGCGCCCGCACGCGCCTCACCAACTCGCGAACGGGACCGCGCCGAGCCATCGGCTGTCGGACGTGACGACGACCGCGTGCTGGCCGAAGCCGCCCTCCTTCTTCACCGCCACCAGCATCTCCTCGAACATCTGGAAGTCGTTGAGCCCCGTGTCCGCGTGGTTGACGTACGGCGCGATGCGCGCGAGGTACGCGCGGCCGATGGCATCCGGCAGGAACGGCGCACCGTAGCGCGGCATGAGGAACCCCGCCGCCTTGGCGCTCGCGTCCTCCATGACCAGGGTGACGCCGTGCTCGGCGTTGTCGGGGATGAGCCCCGAGCGGCGGGCCTTGACGTTCTTGTCGATGTAGCGGCCCATGACGAACTCGCGCTCGGCGCGGCTGAGCGGCTCGACGATCGGAGCGCCGGTGACGGGATCGTGGCCGACGAGCTTGCCGACCGCGACCGCGTCGGCGTCCGCCGTCTGCGGCGCCGCCGTCGCGAGGTTGTCGATCACCGTCTTCCTGTTGACGACCAGGTTGTTGCGCGTCGTGTCGACGACCTCGATCTCGTAGTGCTTCACGCGGATCAGCTTCGCCGTGGCGTCGCCCTTGGTGACGACGACCTCCTCGAACTCGCCGATGATGAAGCGCTGGATCCCCGCGGCGTTGGGACTGTCGTCGAGCGGCACCCGGCCGCGGTGGCCGATCAGCTCCTTCAGGTGCGCCTCCTTCGAGTTCGCCGGGGGATTGGTGTACGCCGCGTAGCGCTCGTTCGCCTTCTCCCACTCCGTGATCGCCGCCTCCTGCCGCGCTCTCGAGAGCTTGTTGAAGCCCGGGAGCTGCGTCGGAGGGGTCGGGCTCGTCCAGTAGACGGCCTCGCCGAGCGCGTCCGCGGGCATGCCGGCGTCGATCATCGAGGGCTTGCCCGTCTTCGCGGCGGTGAGCTCGAGCTTCGCGACGCCGCCGGGCTTGCGCAGAGCGCTGGAGGTCTTCAGCACCTCGACGAGCTTCAGATCCTTGCCGGTCGCCCCGAGGTACTCCTTCTCGAGGTCACGCAGGATGCCGGCCTTGGCGTCGAGCGTCGTCTCCGGCACGCCGCCGAGGTTCGGCATGTTGTAGGCGTTGCCTTGGTCCGAGGACTGGACGAGCGTCGCGCCCTTGGTGTCCTTCAGGAACGTCTCGGCCTTGGTGAGCGGTGCGGCGGTGTGCTGCGGCAGGCCCGACGGGAGGCCGGGGTCGGAGCGCAGGACCTTCGTGCCCGCCACGACCTCGTTGCCGAGGTCGTCCACGACGCCGGCCTGCTTCGCCAGGTCGAGGAGTGCCACGCCCCCCTTCGGCTTGAACTTGAGCGCCTGTCCCCCGACGGTCGCGACCTTGCCGATGCCGGCGCCCATCAACGTGTCGAGGACGAACGGCAGGAAGGCGTTCAGGATCCTCGCGTCCTGCTTCGCCCACTCGCGCTGGAAGGCCAGAGGGTCCTCGTCCGCGAGCTTCATGATCCCGGCGCGGATGTCGGTCTCCTTCTTCACGATGTCGGCGCCGAAGTTGAAGCCCTTCTTGAGCTGACTGATCTGGCCCTTGACGCTCAGGTAGTCCCGGTCCATCTCGTCGAGCGCCTGCCACATGTACTTGCCGTTCGCCTGCCAGTCGACGATCTCGTTCTTCCATTGGTGGGCGAGGCTCTTCGCGCTGGTGGCCGAACCGTCGGCGAAGGCGCTCCAGAAGGACTCGACCTGCGCACGCTCCTCCGCCGTGGCGGTGCTGTTCAGCCAGCCGACGTTCATGAGGGCAGCCGCCCAGCCCTCCTCGGCGAGAGCCTTCGTGCCGGCGGCGAGCTTCGTGTAGCCCTCCACCCACTTCGAGAGGCCCTTGCCGGCCTCGTCCTTGAACGCCTCGTCGTACGCGCCGTCGAGCTCCTCGGACGTGAAGCCCTTGAAGCCCGCCTTCGGCCGCGACGACGCGATCAGCTCCGGCGGCAGGCCGCGCAGGAATCCGATCGCGACGTCCGTGTTCGAGACCTCGATCTCCGCGGAAGAGCCGAACCACTCGAGGCGCTCCTGCGCGTCGAGGCGCTTCGTCAGCGCGGCCCGCAGCCGGTCGGCGCGCTTCTGCAACTGGGCCTGGAAGTCGCGGAACTGGGCGAAGAGGTAGTCGTCCATCGCCTTCATCAGCACGTACCGGGCGAGTTCCTTCGTCACCGCCTGCGCGTTCTCGATGTGGAAGAGGAGGGAGTGGTGCTCCTCGACGTCGTCGCCGTGCTCGTCGCGCGCCGTGACCTTCGAATGCGCCGCGACGATCCCCTCCCGCGTCGTCGTGACGGCGAAGAGGTACTCCGCGGACTCCCCGGGGTCGAGCGCCAGGTTCGGGTCGATCGCCGGCGAACTCGTGATCGCCACGTTGCCGATGCTCTTGACGTCGATCACGAGCGGCTTGCCGCCCGCGAAGATGAACGTGTCGAGCTTGGAGTCGGTGCCGTTCGAGAGCGTGAGCTTCACGGTGAAGTCCTGCTGCGCGAGGAGCTGACCCTCGGCCGGCTCTCCGGTCGGCTTGAAGGCTGCGAGCGTGACCTGGAATCCCGCCCCGGGGCCTCGTCCCCAGCACGGGTTGGAACCGCTCGTGAGGAAGACGGGCGTGCCGCCCGGGTAGTTCATCCGGTAGATCGGCGAGTTCGCGTTTCCGAGCGAGGCCTCGTCGTAGACCAAGACGCCCCCGTCCGGGGAGAAGTCCTGACCGGTCCCGTCGGTGCCGTTCGGGTGATGCACCTGGAACTGTCCGCCGGCGACGGTGGCGGCCACGACGTTGAGTTCGGCCTGCGTGGCGCCGCGGGAGCGGTAGAGGACCTTGTCGCCGTCGGGACTCCAGTGGAGATGGCCGCCCTCGACGAAGTCGGCCGGGGTGTTGGTGACGTTGACCTCGCCGGACGCGGTGAGCCGGACGATGTCGCGTTTGCCGTCGGCGTAGATCCGGAGCGCGGCGATGTCCTTCTGGCCCGCCGCCGCGGTGGGCCGCCACGCCGGTGTGAAGTAGCCGCCGCTCGGAGCCGTCACGGTGTCGACGAGCACACCGTCGGAGGCGCGGTAGATCTCGATCACGCTCGCCAACGCTGGAGTGAGGCGCCCGACGGCGATCTCCTTGCCGTCCGGGGACCAGCTCGGGTTCGCGAAGCCGAAGGACGTGGTGCCGGTGGCGACCGTGCGCTGGTCGGAGCCATCGGCGTCCATCACCACGAGGTTCGCCGTTCCGCTGACGAAGGCGATCCGGCTCCCGTCCGCGGAGAAGTCGGGGTACCGGTCCTCGGCGGCGCTGTTGGTGAGGTTGGTCTCGCCGCTCCCGTCCGGGTTGATCACCCAGATGTCGCTCGGCGCACCCGAGGTGAGACGTTTCGCAAACGCGATCTTCCCGTTGTCGCCGGGGAAAGCGGCGCGCACCTCGCTGCGCCGGCCGGCCGTGAACGCGACGAGCACCGAGCAGATCAGCGCGATGCGCAGAACGGGCCGTCGCGTCGTCAACTCGTCACCCCCTGAGGTGCGGGGAAGCTACGCGTCGGCCGCTCCGCGGTCAATCCGCGCGGACGAGTCCGGCTTCCGCCACGTTCCCCTCGTGCGCCTTCCGGGGTCGGCGGGATATCCTCTCGCCAGCAAGGAGGGATCAGTGCCCGAGGAACACGCGCGGTCGGGAGCCGATCGCAGGAAGTTCCCGCGGATGCGGGAGTCGTGCGCGATCCGGGTCAAGCCGATCGCCGGGGCTTCCATGGCCGGCGAGGGGATCGACGCGATCACGGTGAACATCTCGGGCGGCGGCCTCTGCTACCGCAGCCCGGAGGCGGTGAAGACCGGCGAGTTCCTCGCCGTCGAGATGAACGTCCCCGAGTTCAGCTCGCCGATCGTCGCGATGGGGCGGGCGACGTACTGCGAGCCCGGCTCCGCGGGCTACGAGGTCGGCATCGAGTTCTGGTGGGTCGGATGGGGCGACGACTGCGCGCAGCGCGCGATCTCCGACTACATCAAGACGGAACTGCGCCACCAGGAGCCGCGCCCGTCTTGAACTTCGACTGGATCGACGACGGCCGCGTGGCCGCGATGGCGATGCCCTGGCCCGAGGACCTCGACGACCTGCGCCGCGCCGGAGTCACCGCGATCCTGTCGCTGACCGAGCGTGTGCCGCGCGAGATCGTGGAGTCCACGTTCACGCACCTGGCGCTCCCGATCCGCGACTTCCACCCGCCGACGCCGGGACAGATCGACGCGGCCGTCGCGTTCCTGGACCGAACCGTCGAGACGGGCGGCGCGTGCGCAGTCCACTGCGGCGCGGGACTCGGCCGCACCGGGACGATCGTGGCGGCGTGGCTCGTGCACCACGGGAAGAGTGCCGCCGACGCGATCGCGGAAGTGCGCCGCAGGCGGCCGGGCAGCGTCGAGACCGCCGAGCAGGAGGCCGCCATCGTCGCCTATGCTCGGGGTGCGCGGCGGGCAGGCGGAGGATGAGCCAGTGAGCGAGCGGATACGGGTGATCGTGAACGGAGCGAAGGGCCGCATGGGCTCGGAGGCATCGCGGGCGGTCTCCTCGGCCCAGGACATGACGCTCGTCGCGGGGTGCGACGCCGGCGACGACCTCGGGGCCGCGATCCGCTCGGGCGCCGCCGAGGTCGTCGTCGACTTCACGACCGCGTCCGCGGCGCTCGCGAACCTCGAGGCGATCCTCGCCTCGGGCGCCGGCGCGGTGATGGGCACGAGCGGCTTCGGTCAGGAAGAGGTCGCGAGGGCCCAGGAGCTCTGCGCGCGATACGCGCGCCCGGCGGTGATCGCGCCGAACTTCGCGCTGGCGTCGATCCTCCTCGCGCGCTGCGCCGCGATGGTCGCCCGTCACCTGCCGCACGTGGAACTCATCGAGGCGCACCACGACCGCAAGGAGGACTCGCCGTCGGGCACGTCGCTCAAGGTCGCGGCCGACATCGCGGACGCGCGGTCCGAGGTCCCCGCCGCTCCGAGGAGCGAGAGCGTCCCGGGAGTCCGGGGCGGCCTGGTGTCGGGGGTGCGCATCCACAGCATCCGGGTGCCGGGAATCCTCGCGCGCATGGAGTGCCTCTTCGGCGCGAAGGGCGAGACGCTGACGATCCGCCACGACACCCTCACGCGCGAATCGTTCATGCCGGGAGTCCTCCTCGCCGTCCGGCGCGTGCGCGGTCTGACCGGCCTGACGTACGGCCTGGAGCACCTGCTCTGAACGCGCAGGACCGGCGCCGGCTGGCTCGCCGCGGACTCACGCTGATGCTCGTCACGGACCGGGGGACCTGCCGCGGCGACCTCGCAGCGGCGGTCGTGCGCGCGCTTGCGGGCGGAGTGACGGCGGTGATGCTGCGGGAGAAGGATCTCGCGACCGGGGATCTCCTCGGGATCGGCGCGCCCGTGGCCGCGGCGTGCCGTGCCGCGGGCGCGCTGTTCATCGTGAACCACGAACTCGGCGCCGCATCGCCGCTCGGCGCGGACGGCGTGCACCTTGGTTTTCGTTCCGCGAGCGTCGCCGAGGCCCGTGCAATGATGGGCGAGGACGTGCTGATCGGCCGGAGCACCCACGATCCGGACGAGATCGACCGCGCCGTCCTCGAGGGAGCTGACTACGTGACCTTCGGACCCGTGCACGAGACGCAGAAGCGGGAGTTCCGCCTCGAACCGCGCGGCGCCGCGGCGCTCGGCGAGGCCGTCGTGCGCGCGGGTCCGGTACCGGTCATCGCCCTCGGCGGCATCACCGCCGTGTCCGCCGCCGGGTTGCGTCGCACCGGCGCGGCGGGGGTCGCGTGCATCCGGGAGATCCTCGCGTCGGACGACGAACGCGCCGCGGCGCGCGCGGTCGTCGTTGCGTGGGAGAGCGCCGCATGAACCGGTGCGGTTCGTTCCTGCGGACGCTCTGCGCGCTCATCCTCGTGGCGATCGGCGTCGCCGGCTGCCGCCCTCCCGACGACGCGGACGCGAAGGCCTCGCCGGGGTCCTCCGCGGCGCCCCTCGCGCCCGACGTCCGGGCGTCAGTGCCCACGCCCGCCGGGACCGGCGAGACGCCGCCGCAGCGGGATGCGACACCCGTTCCCGTCTCGACCGAGCCGCAGGCGCCGGTCGCCTCGGGAGGTCCGAGGCCGAGCGTTTACGAGCACCTCCCGGGCGGCGTTTTCGTCGCCCGCTGCCCGGCGTGCGGCACGGTTCAGGAACCGCGATCGACGAAGTGCCCGACGTGCAGCCAGTCGCTCAGCCCGTGGCGGCAGGAGCAGATCTGCGCGGTCTGCGCGGGGACGGGCGAGTGCGAGCGCTGCGGCGACGACCGCGTCTGCACGGACTGCGACGGTCAGGGTGCGTGCCCCTACTGCGCCGGCGGCGGGAGGCTCGTCACCGGCGAGAAGTGCTTCGAGTGCGGCGGGAACGGGAAGTGCGCGCCGTGCCAGGGCGACGGACACCGCGAGAGCGCGAACAACGACTTCGGCCCTCGCGAGACCACGCTGCCCGGGGTCTGTCCGGTCTGCTACGACGGCAGCGGACTCTGCCCGGACTGCGGAACGCTGACGAAGGACGCGTCGGGCGGTCCGTGCCTCACGTGCGGCGCTCTCGGCGTCTGCTACGACTGCGGCGGCTCGGGGCTCTGCGCCCACGACGCCGCGGACGGGTTGTGCATCGCCTGCCGCGGAGGCGGTCGCGAAGTGCTCGACTCGGACCCCTCGAGGCCGTCGGGACGTGTGTGGACGCTCCGCACGGCGGCGAAGGCGCCGCTCAAGGGGCGCGTCCTCGCGCGGCCCGATCCGAATGTTCACGTGCAGACGACGTCCGGCGCCACGGTGACGCGGAGCGCTCTCACCCGCGCCCAGCTCTCGCCGCTCACGTACTATCTGGCGCTGCGCGACTGGACGCCCGACACCGACGGCAAGGGCCGCATGGAGCTCGGCACCGTCGCCCTCTCGTCGCACTTCTGGTCCGTGGCGAGGCAGGACTTCCGCCGTGCGATGTCCGCGGATCCGTCGCTCGCGTCGGAGGCGGCGGCGCAGTTGCGCGAGGTCGAGGAACGCCGGACGGTGGCCTGGGTCGAGGCCGCGGAGAACGCGAAGAAGGCCGGCGACCGCGACCGCGCGACGCTTCTCCTCAACATGGTCCACTTCGCGGCGCGCGGCACTCCGCACGCAACGCGAGGCGACGTGCTGCTGCTCCGCATCCAGCAGGAGCTCGACGAGGAAGCGAAGGGACTCGACGACACGGCGCGCGCGCGCATCGCCGAGGAGACTGCCGCCCGCGTAGCGCGGATCGCGGCGGGCGCGCGGATGCGGCTCGACCGGGCGCGCCGTCTGCTCAAGGAGGCGCAACAGCGCCCGGCTAGCGACCCCTCGGTCGAGTCGATGCTCTCCCGTGCAGACGAAGCGGCCGCCGCGGCGCAGCGCATCGTCCTGCGCGAGGCGTATCGCAGCCCCGCGCCGGCGACGCCGTGGCCCGTCAAGCCGGAGGGTCTCGCCCGCGAGGGACGCCTCGTCCGCGCGGAGATCGCCGTCTTCCACGCCGGTCGCGAGATCGCTGCGGGGCGCTTCGACTTCGGCGCCCGACTCGCGCGCCGCGCGTCCGCGCTCGACGCGACCAACTCGATGTCCACGAAGCTGCTCGAACAGGCGGAGCTCGGCCTCGCGAGGAGCGGAGTCCTGCGCGGATCGCCCGCCCCGATCCCGAAATGACGCGCCCGGCGTCCGTGGTGTTCCTCGTCGTCGCGGCCGCGCTGGCGGCGGGCTGCGTCTCGGCGGCGCGGATCGACGCCCCGCGGGTCGAGCCGCTCGTCGCGGCGGAACCTGCGGTCGAGATCCGCGACCGCGGCGGACCGTGGTCGGCGGACTCCCGTTGGAAGGGCCGGGTCGCCGAGGTGGACGCCGCCGCGCGGCCCGCGGTCGATCGGCTCTCGTCGGAGACGGGGCTCTGGTTCGAGCGCGGCCGCGAGCCGGTCGTCGACTTCGAGGAGACCGCGCCCGCGGACGGCGACGTCGTCCTGCGATTCAAGGACGGCCTGCGGCGTCCGGTCCTGCGCATCTCACCGCGGGCGCTGCTCTCCGGAGAGTTCCGGGCCGAGCACGATCTCGCGCCGCTCGTCGTGCGGGGCGCCGTGCTCGCGCGCGCCGGGGAGCGCGACCCGCCGGGATGGGTCGTGTCCGGGATCGCGATCGTCGCGGGCGGAGCCTTCGATCGCAGGCTCCATCGAGCCGCCCTCGGCGGGACCGCCGTCAAGAGCAGCGAGGCGGAGTTGTTCGGACCGGTCGCGACCGATCCGCTCGCGGCGGCGGCGCGTGCGAAGGCGTTGTCGCGGACGTCGCGGTCCGCGCGCCCGATCGCGCGCTTCCTCGCGAGCCTCCTCGACGGGCGATCCGAGGACGCGGCCCTGGCAGACATCGGGATCACGCGGCGTGAGTTCCTCGACGCCGCGGCCGGCACCGAGCGCGACCGCGCCGCGCGGACGATCTCGTCGGACCCGGTCCTCCCGGCGCTCGTCGCCGCTCGCGACGCGCTCGCACGCGGCGAGACCGGCAGCGCCGACGCGGCGCTCGCGCGGGCCGCGGAATCGTTCGACGACCCGTCCGCCGATCCGTGGCTCGTCGCCGACGCGCGACTCTGTCTCGCGCGGGTCGCGCTCCTGCGCGGGGAGACGAAGGCTGCGCAGGCGGCGCTCTCCGCGGCCGTCGCGAACGGAAGGGTCGTGCGCGTGCGCGAGGCGCGTGTGCTCGGCGCGTGCCTCGTGCCGGAGGCGGAGCGCGCGTCGGCGCTCCGGACGCTGCTCGCGGACTTTCCCGACGCCGCGTCCGACCCGTTCGTCCGCGAGCGGGCGGCGGAGATCGCGCGGCCGCGATGAGCGAGCGCAGCGAGTTCGAACTGATCGGCGCGATCCGCGCGATGACGCCGGCCGGCGGCGCGGGCGTCCTCGTCGGGATCGGCGACGACTGCGCCGTGCTGCGGACGGATCCCGGCGAGGACCTCCTCGTCACGACCGACCTCCTCGTCGAGGGACGGCACTTCCGCGCGGACGCGGCGCCGCAGGACATCGGCTGGAAGGCGCTCGCGGTCTCGGTGTCCGACGTCGCCGCCATGGGCGGCAGGCCGCTGCACGCCGTGCTCTCGGTGGCGCTGCGCGCGGGGCAGAGCGGAGAGTTCGCCGACCGCCTGGCTGCGGGGGTCCTCGACTGCGCGGGGCGCTACGGATGCGCGCTCGTCGGCGGCGACACCAACTCGACCGACGGACCGCTCGTCGTCTGCGTGACGCTGACCGGCGCCGTGCGGCGGGGGGGGGCCGTGCTGCGGTCGGGCGCGCGCCCCGGCGACGCGATCTTCGTCACCGGCGCGCTCGGCGGCTCGCTCTCGGGACGTCACCTGCGCCCCACGCCCCGCGCCGCCGAGTCCGCGGCGCTCGTCGCCTCCGGGCCGGTCCACGCAATGATCGACGTCTCCGACGGCCTCTCCTCGGATCTCCGCCACGTGCTCGACGCGTCGAACGTCGCCGCCGAGATCTGGGCGGACCGCGTGCCGGTCCACGCCGACGCCGTTGCGATGTCGCGCTCGGACGGCCGCTCGCCGCTCGAGCACGCGCTCCACGACGGCGAGGACTTCGAGCTCTGCTTCACGGCGCCGGCGTCGCGGGCCGGCCGGCTCGTCGCGGACGGGCTCGCCGGCACGCCGGTGACGAGGATCGGCGTCGTCGTCGCCGGCCGCGGCTCCGTGCTGCTGGATCGCGAGGGCGCGATCGGTTCGTCTCGCGCGTTGCCTGCCGGAGGGTTCGACCATTTCGGCCGCGCGTGAACTGACGCTCGCCGGATCCGAGGCGACGGTCGAACTCGGCCGCCGGCTCGGCGTCGCCGCCCGCGGACGCGGCGGCGTCCTCGCCCTCTCAGGACACCTCGGCGCGGGCAAGACGACGCTCGTCAAGGGCCTCGCCGCGGGGCTCGGCGTCGCCGAGTCGCGCGACGTCGTCAGTCCGACGTTCCTGCGCGCCGTGCGGTTCGAGGGCGCGGTCCCTCTCGTCCACGTGGACGCCTACCGTATGAAGGGCCCGGCGGACATCGTCGAACTGGGTCTCGACGAGGACATGGCGGGCAGCGCGTGCGTGGCCATCGAGTGGCCGGAGATGGTGGAGGGGGCGCTCCCCGCCGACCGCCTCCTTGTGCGACTCGATCACGCGAGCGACGCCACCCGCAGGGCGACGCTCTCGGCGATGGGCCCCCTGTCCGCGCGCTGGCTCGCCGCCGTCGATCTCGGCGGCCTCGCATCGGGCAATCCGCAGTAATCTGTGCCTGGTGAGCGCCCGAACCTTTTCCGCGGACCTGCGTTCATGAGCGAAGGACACGGTCCCGCCGACGCCGAGCTGATGCGGCGTTTCGGCGAGGGCGACGACGAGGCCTTCCGACGGATCGTCGAGCGGCACGAACGTCCGCTGCTCGGCTACTTCTGGCGGCGATGTCTCGATCGCGCGCTCGCCGAGGACTGCGTCCAGGAGGTCTTCCTCCGGCTCGTGCGCCACCGAGGGTCGTGGCGGCCGGACGCGAAGTTCACGACGTACCTCTACCGGATCGCGGAGAACCATTGGATCGACCGCTACCGCTCGCGAAAGTCGGCGCCGCCCGCGGCGTCGCTCGAAGGGCTCACCGATCCCGACGACGACGACGTTTGCGCGACGTTCGCCGCGTCCGGGGCGGCGCCGGGCGACCGGGCGGCGCAGATCGAGCTCGGCTCCCGCATCCGGAACGCGGTGCTGCGCCTCACCGACGAGCAGCGCGCCGTCTTCGCGCTCGCGGAGACGCGCGGCATGAAGTACGAGGACATCGGCCGGGTGCTCGGCATCCCGGTGGGCACGGTCAAGTCGCGGATGCACGCGGCCGTCACGCGCCTTCGCGAACTCCTCGCGGAGGAAGGCCGTGATCTCCTGCGCTGAGGCGCGCGGAGAGCTCGTCGCGGTCATCCGGGGCGAAGTCTCGCGCGAGACAGCGGACGAGGTCGAGCGCCACCTCGGCCGCTGCGCCGCATGCGCCGCCGAGCGCGATCTCCTCCGGCGCACGATGGAGGTCGTCCGCGAGCACGTGCAGCCCGAGTCGTCGGCGGACGCCCGGATGCGGCTGCGCTCTGCGCTCTGCGACGAGTTCGCCCGGGATCGGCGCAAGCGGCGGTTCCGGCACGCGTGGCCGGCGTTCGCGGTCCCCGCGGCGCTCCTCGCGGGCGTTCTCGCTGCCCTGATCGCGGCTCCGGGAGCGGAGACGCCCGCTCCCCGCGCGATGGCCGACACGCAACGCAGGGCCCGCGCGGTGGCTTCGGCCGGCGAACTCGGTCCGCGCTCGATGGACGCCGTCTCCCGGGGTCTCGCCTGGCTCGCAGCGAAGCAGCGGCGCGACGGGACGTGGTCTGCGGGGGCCGTGTCCGACGCTGAGACGACTGCTTCCGTCACGGCGTCGGCGCTCCTCGCGTTCGCGGCGGACGGACAGTCGCCGCGTCACGGCGAGCACCGGGCCGCGCTCTCGCGAGCGCGGCGGCGACTCGCCGAGCTCGTGGCGACGGGGTTCTCGTCGGACCCGGACAGGAAGCCGCTCTACGCCGTGGCACTCGGCGTCAGGGCGCTCGCCGCGACCTACGCGCTTGATCGGGCCGAGATGACGGCGGACGAGCGTCGCGCGGAGCGGGAACTCCTCACGCGCGCCGGGCGTCAGCTCGCCGACTTCCAGGCGAAGGACGGCGGCTTCGGGTACGTGCCGAAGGCCCGCCGGCCGGACTCGTCGTGCACGCTGTTCGCCGTCGCGGCGCTCGACGAACTGCGCGACGCCGACGTCCTCGACGCGTCGGGCGTGATCCTCAGGGCGGGACGCTACCTCGACGGGATGCGGGCGCCCGACGGCGGCATCGCATACGCGCATCCCGGCGACCGGCGCGCCGCGCCGGCCCTGACCGCGGCGCTGCTCGCCCTCGACGGTGAATTCGGTCCGTCGCGAGGCGTGTCGGCGGGGGCCCTCTCGTTCATCGAGAAGGCCGTGCAGACCGGCGACGACGCGCTCCTCGCCTGGAGCGGGGCCGAGGCGCTCGCCCGCCACGGCCGTCCGCTCGCGGCGCCGGTCGCGAGCCTCCTCGCGAGCCAGCGCGAGGACGGCGCCTGGGCTTCGGCGGACGACCGGCGCTGCGCCTCGGCGGGCGACGCCGTCACCACCGCCTTCGGCGTCCTGGCACTGGCGCAGGTGTACGCGCGCTGAGGACCCCGGCGGGGGGGACAGCTCGCTCGGTTTGCGCGCGTCGGCACGGGCCTTGCTCGCCGGGTGGCAGCCAAGGAGGCGAGCCATGACCGAGCGCCTGGTCGCGATCATCCGCGGGAAGCACTTCTACGAAGTCATCGAGGACGACAGGCCCCTCTTCACGGGCACGCTCGCCGAGTGCAAACGCTTCGAGCGTCTCCACGAGGAGAAGTACGACGAGTTCCAGCGTCCCAAGCGGCGCCGGGATCAGCCCCAGGCTCGAATCTTCCGTATCTGGGGCGGCACGTCGGCTGCCAGCGCCTTCTAGTCCCGCGCCTCGCGCGGCGCCAACCGGGGAGGTCTTCCGCATTCGCGGGAGAACTCCCCGGCGGCGTTTCCGGGGCCGCGGAGGCCGCTCGCCCGGCGCCGAGGGCGTGCAAACGGTCCTTGTCAGTGCCGCCGTGCGCGTGACCCCTGAGTGACGCCGATCCCACACAGTGAGGGGGTGAGTCCCACGGGTCGACGGCTGACCATCCCGCTGCTCCTCCTCGCGCTCGGCTGTGCCTCGTCCGCGACCGTCCCGAAGTCCGCGGCCGAGCTTCCGCCGGCCGGTCGATCCCTCGATCCGGGTAAGGACGCCTCCCCGGCGGATTCGCCCCCGGACCGGCCGGCGACCCACATGGGACGCGAGGTCCTCCCGCGCGTCGACGTGATCGTGCGCGGTCGAGTGGAACGTGTCAGCGCGGCCGCGCACGGCGCCGAGGTCGGCCGCGTGGAGCCCGTCGACTGGATGCGCGGCGTGCCCCGGGAACAGGGATCGATCCTGGTGGTGCTCTCGGCGGCCGAGGGCGCGCTCCCGTTCCCCGGACGCGACGCGCTCTTCCTGCTCCGTTCGATCCCGTATTCCGACAACCTCGAGCTCGTCGAGGTCGGCACCCTCGACGACGAGGACGGCGCCGCGCGCCTCGCCGCGATGAAGCGCTTCCTCGAGATCGAGTCGATCGCCGATCCCGCCGCCCGGTTCGCCGCGCTGCGCGCGTACCTCCGCGGCGCACTCGTTTCGGAAGAGGGCTGGACGCGGCGCAATGCCGCGCGCGAATACGCCGCGCTCGCCGCCGAGGTCCCTGGATCACTGACGGCCGAGGACCGTCCGCCGTTGGAGCGGGCGTTGCAACGCACCCCGGAGAAGTCGTTCCGGACGCTCCTCGAGTCGGCGCTCGCGCAGTGTCCCGGGTCGAAGGGGAGTCCCGCGCGTCCCGCCGCGAAACCCGCGCGCGACGACGATCTCGCCGCGTACCTCGCACGTTTCGACGCGAGGGACGTCTCCGACGCCGCCCGGCGCCAGTGCGTGATCGACGCCGCCGTCGAGCTCGGCGAACGCGGGACGCCGCTCTTCGCGAAAGCACTCGTCGATGACGACCCACGCGTTCGCGAGGCGGCGGCGGCCGCTGCGGGGCAGCTCCGCACCTTGGCGCTCGAACCGCGGATCGCGACGATGCTCACGACCGATCCGTCGGCCGGCGTGCGGCGCACGCTCGTCGTAGCGGCGGGCCATCTCCGTTCGAAGGCGTCGGTGTCCACGCTGGCACTGCTTGCGAAGGAGGGGGAGCCGTTCGCCCGCGACGCAATCTTCGCGCTGGCCCGAGTCCGCGACGACGCGGCACTCGGCGAACTGCGCCGGCTCAGGTCGGAGGCGCAGGACCCCGAGCGCCGCAGCGTGCTCGACTTCCTGCTCTCGGACCGGTTCGTCGAGCAGGAGAAGGCTCTCGGCGAGAAGCGCTAGGTCGTCCCGGCTCGCGTAGGATCGCGCGTCCCATGCGCAAG
>JANNHP010000381.1:0-1623 GCA_031404455.1 Planctomycetia bacterium
CGCCACAGCGGCGCGGAGCACGGTCTCCGTCACGGAGTTCTCTTGCCTGAGGGCCTGGAGCGACCGATCGACGTCGTCCCGCCGGAGCTCGGCGCTCTGCCGCTCGAACTCTCGCGCGAGGAAGGGGCCGAGCACGAGCACCAGCGCTCCGAAGAAGACGAGGAACGCGAGGCCGAGGACCGCGGTCGTGCGGAAGAGGAGCGACTGCGACGGGGCGGACGTCTCGCCGCTCATCGCAGCACCGTCCGGGGCCGGATCACCGTATCCGCCCAGGCGAGGAGCGTCAGCGGCGGCCGGAACGCGAGGAGTCGAGCCGCTGGGACGTTCACCTCGACGAGGCGCCGTTTCGCGCTCCTCACGGCGAGTTTCCCCGGATCGGCGCCGCCGAGGACGTCGCGCGCGAGCACGGCGGCGAGCGAGCCGAGGTCGCGCGGATCGCTCCTCAGCACGAGGGCGCATCCGGCGTCGAGGTGCGCTCGCCGAGAACCGACGAGCGGGACGCCGCGGCCCTCCATCGCCTTCGCGATCGCGGCCGCGTCGGCGTCGGGGACGGACTGCGGCAGCCAGACCGCGTCCGCGCCCGGGACGAGCTTCGCCACGGCGGCGGCGGCGCGCGCCTCGGGTGTCGCTCCTGCGGACTCGGCGACCGTCACGTCGGCCTCGCCGCGGAGCTCCTTCGCGAGCGCCGCGGCGCCCGCGGGCACGACGACGCCGACGCGCTTGACGCCCGGCAGCAGCCGGCGCACGTCCGCGAGAGCGGCGCCGGAGCCGAGGCCCGCGACGACGCAGGCGTTCCCGCCGACGCGCAGTTCGGCCGCGAGCGACGCGTCCGTCGCGGCGAAGACGACCGGGATCTCCCGCGCCGAGTCGCGGACCTGCGCCCCCGCCGCGTCGCCGACGGCGACGATCAGGTCGACCTTCTCCACGCGCATCTCCGCGAGCGCCGCGGCGGTGTCCGTCTCGCCCGGCCCGACGGCGCGCAGCACGAGCTCGGGCGACTGTCCGGCGGCGGCGAGACCGCTCTCGAGCCCGATCCGCGTCTCGGCGGCGTCCGCGCCGTCCCTGGGCACGATCACGCCGATCCGACGGGGGCCGGCGCCCCGGGCCGAACCGGCGCCCAGCACCGATGCGATGAAGGCGAGCGCCAAGGCGACGACGGCTATCCGGACCGGACGGATCATGGGGAGGTCTCCCGTGACAGGAACCGCGTGCGCGGGCGCGGCCGCCCATTAGGATGCACCAAGCACGGTCCGGCGGGGGCCCAGGTTCCTCGCGGCGTGCCTCGGAGGAGTTCATGAATCTCGTGAAGTGCGGCAAGTGCGGCGCCCAGTTCAACGTCGCCACCATGAAACCCGGGTCGCAGTTCGCCTGCGGCAAGTGCCGGAACCCGGTCACGGTGCCGGCCGATCCGACCGTCGCGCTCTCCGGGGACCAGATGAAGAAGGCCCTCGAGGACGCCCGCGCGGGTGCCGCGGCGTCTACGTCGGCGCCCCGGGCGCAGCCGAAGCTGCCGCCCGCGATGCAGGCTCGCGCGCAGGCCACGTCCGCGTCGGCGCCGACCCGCGCCGCCGGAGCGGCGCCCGCGTCGTCGTCGTCGTCGGCGCCCCACTCGTCGTCGCCCTC
>JANNHP010000382.1:0-5633 GCA_031404455.1 Planctomycetia bacterium
CGGATGCTCGTGGAGGAGGAGACGTCGACGCTCCTCGCCGCCGAGGCCGGGCGCTATGCGCTCGCCACCGCCGACGACGCAGCCGCCGCGCGACTCCTCGCGGCGTCGGGGATCGTCGCGAAGCCGCATCCCGCGGGCGGACTCGAGGCGTCGCTCGGCGAGCGGCGTCCCGGCGACGTCGCGCGCGATCTCGTGACGAGCGGAGTCGAGCTGCGGACGTGGGCGCCGCGGCAGGCGTCGCTGGAGGAGATCTACCTCCGTTTCGCCCAGGGCGGCGAAACGGGTATCGAGCGAGGCAAGATCCAGGACGAGATCCGTCTCGGTTCTCCGAGCGAACGTCTCGCGCCGTCCGTGCCGGTGATCCGGACGATGGCGTACGAGCTTCGTCGCTGGACGTCGTCCGCGGCCGTGCCAGCGCTCCTCGCCTTCCCCGCGCTCTTCGCGATCGGCGCCGTCTGGAGCCGTCACGGCGACGCGATGCGCGACGCGGGCGAGGTCCGCGAGGGGACGCTCGCCACCGCGACCCGCGTGACAGCGTTCCAGGCGCTCGGCGACGGACTCGCGGCGTCGGTGCCGATCCTCCTCCTGATCGTCGCCGGTCTCGCGAGCCAGTCGCTCGCAGGCGAGGAGTCGCGCGGGACGCTGCGGAACGTGCTGCTCCGTCCGGTCACGCGGCTCGGCCTCGCGACGGGCAAGTTCATGGCGCTGTTCGTGGCGGCGCTCGCGGGTTTCGTCGTCGTCACCGTCGTAGCGGCAGCGGCCTCGGCGTACTGGTTCGACTTCAAGGACTTCGGCGAGATCCTCCCGAACGGCCAGTTCTGGGGAGACGAGGGCGGCCGCGCGGAGCTGATGTGGCCCGCGCTGCGGTCCACGCTCGCGATGCTGCTGCCGGTCCTCGCGTCGTTTGCCGGGATCGGCCTCCTCGCCGGTTCGCTGGCGCGCAGCGGCGCGACGGGCCTCTCGCTCGCGCTCGGCGGCATTGCGTCGATCCTGGCGCTCTCAGTCGTGGCGAGCGCCTTCCATCTCGACGGGTGGCTCGCGACCGCGCACGCGCCCTGGTCGCGTCTCGGCGACGACTCGGTCGTCCGTCTCTACGCCGACACCACGGGCGTCGTGAGCAACCCCCGCGACCCGCACGCCGGCCTGCACTTCGTCGTCCCGCTCGCGTGGACCGTGCTGACGTTCGCTCTGGCGGCCATGATCCTGCGCAAGAGGTCGATCCGATGAGACTCGCCATCCTCGCCGTTCCGCTCGCGCTCGCGGGCTGCTCGTCCCTCATCCCGCGCGAGTTGCCGGAGAAACGTCCGCCGCTCGCCGACATGGACGAGCCGCTGGAACTCGCGCAGGAGCCGAAGGACGAGGCCGAGCGCGTGAAGCTCCCGCTCGGCGGGTTCACGGGGCTCTACGTGGCCGACGCGCGCAAGACGCTCGACGAAATGGAGGGCGACGCCGCGGGCGTGCGCGTGGCGCGCATCGTCGAGAATTCGCCCGGCGACGCCGCGGGCATCGAGGAGGGCGACCTCCTCGTCGAAGCGACCGACGCCGCGGGCGCGCGGCACGAGCTCTCGTACCCGAGTCAGTGGCGCGCGCTCGAACTCGCGGCGGCGCCGGGCACCACGATCCGCGTCGTCATCGACCGAGGCGGCGCCGAGACGCGCACCGACGTCGGCGTCGTCGCGCGGGTCCGCGCGACCGAGCGACTGGAGCCGGTTCGCCTGCGCGAGGAGACGAAAGTCGGCATCGTGCTGCGCTCCGCGACCGAGGTCGAGGCGCGCGCCGCGGGACTCGGACCGGGCGGCGGCGCGGTCGTCGTCGGTCTCTCGGGCGGGAGTCCGTGGCGCACGGCGGGGCTGCGCTTCGGCGACCTGCTCACTTCGGTCGGCGGGACCGAGATCGCGCACCCGCAGGCCGTCCTCGACGCGATCCGCGCGTCGGCGCCGGGCGACGTCCTCGACGTCGAATTCGTCCGCGACGGGAAGAAGGAGACGATCGAGGCACCCGTGTCCCGCCGCGCGAGCGAGGTCTCGCACGTCAACCTGCCGGTGATCTTCAGCTACGACGCGGAGCGCGGCGACACCGAGTGGTCGGCGATCCTCGGCCTCGTGAACTACCGCTCGACGATCGCGGCATGGCAGTTGCGCCTCCTCTGGCTGATCAAGCTCGGCGGCGGCGACGCCGACCGGCTCGTCGAGGTGACGAAGTGAGGATGCGTCTCCACAGGTGGACGGTCGGCGCGGCCGCGGCGCTCGCGATCGCGGGCGGCGCGTCCGCGGAACCGAAGCCGTTCGGCACGGTGACCACCGTGCAACTCGCGAAGGGCAGGTCGGCGCACGCCGTTGTCCTCGCCGACGTGGACGGAGACGGCCGGGAGGACCTCGTCATCTCCGCGAGCCGCCGCGGCAAGCGCGCGGAGCGCTCGATCGAGATCCACCTCCGGCGCGCGACGGGCGACGTGTTCGTCGCCGGGCCCGACGTCACGGTCGACCTGCCCGAGGACGTCGTCGCGTTCGCCGTCGGCGACGTCCACGAGGACGCGGGCGCGGAACTCGTGCTCTTCTCGTCGTCGGGTGCCTTCGCGTGGCGGCCGAAGGGCCCCGAGGACGCGCGCTTCGTCCGTCTCGCGACGGGTTCGTTCCTCTGGCAGTTCCCCGACCCGCGCGAGGCGTTCGCGTGGGAGGGCGGCGTCCGCGACGTCGACGGCGACGGTCTCGCCGACGTCGTGACGCCCGAGCCCGACGGCTGGCGCATCGCGCTCCAGCGCCGCGCGGCGGACGGCAAGGCGAGCTTCCCGTCCGTCTCGGCGCCGCGCGTCCCCGAGGACTCGCGCGACTCGTCGGACCAGCCGATGGGCGCGAAGAAGATCGAGGCGAAGTCCACGCGCAAGGAGATCCGCGTCTCGATCACGGTCGGCGGCGACGACGACTCGGGCGCGCCGCGCGAACTCGTGGACGTGGCCGAGAGCGTGGCCGCGCCGCAGTTCGCAGACTTCGACGGCGACGGCCGCGTCGATCTCATCGCGCAGTCGAGCCACGAGTTCCACGTGTGGCTCCAGTCCGAGGGCGGTTCCTTCCGCGAAGCGCCGGACGCGCGGTTCGATCTCCCCGTCGTCGCGGACCGCGAGCGGCGTCTCGACGTCTCCTACTCGGCGCTCGTCGCGGACATCGACGGCGACCAGCGCGCCGACGCCGTGATGCTCGCGGGCGACAAGCGCTCCGACGACGTGCGCACGCAGGTGCTCGTCTACGTGCAGGGCAAGGGCGGCGCGCCGGATCCCAAGTCGCCGCTCTTCGGCGCGAAGGGGCTGCCCGCTCAGCTCCTCAGGATCGGCGGGTTCGCCGGATCGCCGCAACTCGTCGACGTGGACGGCGACGGCCGCCGCGACCTCGTCGTCGGATCGGTCCGCCTCGACGGCGCCCTCGACATGGCGCGCGTCGCGGGCAGCGGCAAGCTCGACGCCGAGATCTACGTCTACAGAAACCGCGGCGCGGCGTTCTCGGACAAGCCCGACCTCACGTTCGAGCTCTCGATGAAGCCCGACGGCCTGCGCAAGTCGAAGAGCGAGATGACCGCACGCTTCATCGGCGACGTCACCGGCGACCGCGTGCGCGACTTCCTTCTGCGCGACGAACCGGAGCACCTCGCCGTCCGCATGACGCGGCGCTCGGGCGACACGCTCACGGTGGTCGAGAAGCCGCTCTGGGAGATGCACGTCGCCGCGGACGCGAAGATGTCGCTGCGCGAGAGCCCGCGCGGCGGGCCGCCGGAGATCCTCGTCCTCGAGGACGCTCAGGTGCTGCACGTGAGGTTCCCGTGACGCGCCCAGCGCTCGCTGCGGCGCTCCTTGCCGCGCTCGTCGCCGTGGCGCCCGCCGCGGAGGACGAGCCGCGCACCGCCGCGGTCGCCGCAATGCTCGCGACCGGTTTCCCGCTCGCAGAGCAGCGTCTCGTGGACGTGGACAAGGACGGCCGCACCGACGTCCTCATCGTCGGGACGCGCGGCGAAGTGCGCGTCTGGCGTCACGACGCCGAGGCCCAGCGTCTCGCTGAGAAGCCCGCGGGCTCGCTCGTCCTGCGCTTCCCGGATCGCACGCTCCTCGCGGTGGCGGACCTCGTCGGCGGGGGAGCCGCGCCGCAACTCGTCGAGATGACGAAGGACGGCGTCTTCATCCACCGCGTGGACGCGGACGGCGCCTACTCCCGCGCCGGCGAGCAGGTCGCGCCCCGGACGAAGTTCCCGCTGCGCGTCGGGCGTCCGTCGTTCGCCGACATCGCCCGCGACGTCAATGGCGACGCGCGCCCCGACCTCGTGCTGCCGCGCGGCGAGGAGTGCGACCTCTGGCTGAACGGCGGCCCGGACGCGCAGACGGGGCTGCCCGTCTTCACGAAGGCGGCGTCGATCCGCGTCCAGATGCACCGCGAGACGGCCGTGAAGGCCGACGCCCTCTCCGACGTGCTGGAGAGCTCCTTCCGCGTCCCGAACATCTCGATCACCGACGTGAACGGCGACGCGCGGAGCGACCTCTACGTGGAGAACGGCAAGTCGCGCGCGTGGCACCTGCAGCGCGACGACGGCTCCTTCCCGGCGGAGCCCGACGTCACGCTCGACCTCAACATCTTCCGCGACACCACGGCCGAGGCGAGCGTCCAGCTCGGCAAGACGCTCGCGGGCGGCGACGACCAGCGCATCGAGACGCGCGACCTCGACGAGGACGGCATCCCGGACTACGTGATCGCGCACCGGCGCAAGGTCTGGGTCTTCCACGGAACCTCCGCCGGGCCGCAGTTCACGAACCCGTCCGACATCCTCCGCGTCGCCGACGACGTGACCGCGATGCTCCTCCTGCGCCTCGACGACGACGCCTTCCCCGATCTCATGCTCCTGCGCGTCCAGGTGCCGACGGTGGCGACGCTGCTCCGCGGTCTCTTCGCCGAGTGGGACGTCGAGATCGCGGCGCTCGGCTACGCGAACGAGGCGGGGAAGAAGTTTGCGACGACGCCGCAGTGGAAGGGCGACATCGACGTGCGGCTGCCGGCCATCCTCGGGATCATCAAGAACCCCGATGCGCTCGTCAAACGGCTCGAGGACGTGGCGAAGAAGTTCCGTCACACCGTGCCCGGCGACTTCGACGGCGACGGACGGCCCGACGTGGCGCTCCTCTCGGAGAAGGGCGGGCGCGTGGACCTCTTCACGTCTCGCGTCGCCGGGGCGTCCGACGACGACGGCGAACGCGCGGTCGGCGACGTCTTCTTCGGCGAGGAGGGGAAGGTCTGGGAGCTCGAGTCGGTCCTCGGCTGGCTCGGCGACATGGCCGAGCGCCAGGCCGCGCGCCACACCGGCGGCGGTGCCCCGTACGCGAGCGTGGACCTCCGCGGCGACGACTTCGAGCGCGTCGCCCTCGACGCCGCCGACCTCGACGGCGACGGGCGGAGCGAACTGGTCATCGCGTACGACCGGGGCGGTGTCGAGGGCGTGATCGACGTGGTCCGCGTGGAGTAGGGGACGGCGCAGGTTGGCAGCGGGCGACGGGTCACACCCTCTCTCGGTAGGGGCGGACCCCCGTGTCCGCCCTGGTGGAGACCGGCAAACACGTTCATCGTGGAAGCGACGAGGGCGGACACGGGGGTCCGCCCCTA
>JANNHP010000383.1:0-4166 GCA_031404455.1 Planctomycetia bacterium
GCGAACCAGCCGGCCATCCGGTCCTTCATCTTCAGCCACGTGCCGGAGAGTCCCATCTCCCGCAGCGACAACGAGCGGCCGCGCGCGCGATCCGCCTCGAAGCAGTCGGCCACGAGATCGACCGAGTCGCGGTCGGTCACGAGGATGTCCATCTCGGCGTTGCGGCTCCAACTGAAGTAGTCGAGGTTCGAGCTCCCGACGATCGCCGCGTCGCGGTCGATGACGGCGAGCTTCGCGTGGTAGAAGCCGTGGTCGAACTCGTGGATGGTCACGCCGCGCCGTAGCAGGAAGCCGTAGTGGCGGCGGCTCGCGTGCCAGAAGAGCGGGTGCGAGTGATTGCCCGACGGCAGGACGAGCCGCACGTCGACGCCGCGCTTCCTCGCTCCCGAGAGTGCGCGCAGGAGCGAAGGCGGCGGGATGAAGTACGGCGTGCCGATCCAGACGCGTTCGCGCGCGGCGCGGATGCGTTCGACGAGTTCGTGCCGGAAGTCGCGGGCGTTCGGCCATCCGCGCAGGACGCGGAGCTCCGCGGTCCCGGCGGCGGCGAGCTCGATTTTCGCGTCGGCGCGCTCCGGCGGCATCCGCGCGTGGCGCGCCGGCCAGCGCTCGAAGTCGGTCTCGAAGGTGCGCGCGAGCTGTTCCAGCACCGGGCCGCGCATCTCGAACATCCGGTCGTGCCACGGCCCCTCGCGCCGCTTGCCGCCCGACCAGTAGAGCGAGAACCCCGCGCCGCCGGTGAACGCGGCCTCGCCGTCGCAGACGATCATCTTCTTGTGGGTGCGATGGAAGTAGCGGCGCAGGAACTTGATTCGAAACGGACTGAAGAGGCGGACGTCGCCGCCCGCGTCGTCCACCACGGAGATGCGATCGACGATCGCGCGCGACCCGACGGCGTCGATCAGCACGCGCACGCGCACGCCGCGCGCCGCGGCCGCGCGCAGCGCCTCGACGTAGCGCAGGCCGAGCTCGTCGTCGTCCCAGAGGTACATCTGCACGTCCACGGACGAGCGCGCCGCGGCGATCGCGTCGAGCATGCGGCCGAAGTAGCTCGGCCCGTGCTCGGCCGCCGCGAACGAGTTGCCGGCGACGGCCGGGAAGGGCTCGAGGATGCGGCGGCCGAGGCGCCGCCGCGAGATGCGGGTCATCGCGGGTCGACCTCGAAGTCCGCGATCACGGGCAGGTGGTCCGATGCGATGCGCGCGAGCGCCAGGCGCGACGGGTGCGCGTGGACCGAGTGGACGGCGCCGCGGACGAACACCTTGTCGAGCGCCCCGACCGGATACCAGCTCGGGAATGTCGCGTGGCCCGGGTCGTCGGCGTCGCCGATCGCGCAGCGGAAGCCGGCCGTGTGCAGCACCGTGCAGTAGAGTTTGTGCCCCCAGTCGTTCATGTCCCCGGCGTAGACGACGGCTTCGCCGGGCGGCGCCACGCGCGGCGTGTCGTCGACGAGGTCCCGCATCTGGCGCAGGCGCTCGAAGGCGGTGAGACCGAGGTGCGCGTTGAAGAGATGGAGCGGCGCACGGGGCAGGCGGATCTGCGTGTAGAGGACGCCGCGCGGCTTCATGAACGACAGCGTTACGTCGAGGTTCTCGTGCAGCTCGATCGGGAACTTCGACAGCGTCATGTTCCCGTACGTCCCGCGCTTCCTGTGGCAGTTGAGCGCGATGACGGAGTGCGGCAGGCCGATCGCGTCCGCGAGCGCCTGCGGCTGCGTTCGGTGTCCCTCCGCGACGGGCGCCCAGATCACCTCCTGCAGGCAGACGATGTGCGGGTCGTAGTGCTTCACGACTTCGGCGATCCGCTCGAGGCCGATGCGGCGGTCGGTGCCGACGCCCTTGTGGACGTTGTAGGAGACGAGACGGATCTTCACATCTGCCTCCGGGGGACACGCGGCCTGCGCCGGAACCGTCGAGGGACCCGCTGTCTGAGTCGCGGCCAGCGGCGCATCGCCCTGACGACCGGCGCCGCGAGCCACGGGAACTCGGGCACGAGCAGGAAGTACGCGAAGGCGAGGAACGGGATGCCCGGCACGACCGGGAGGATGACTCCGAGGACGCCGATCAGCAGCGACGCGATGCCGCAGAGCGTCACCACGAACCGGAGCCAGAGAGGCCACGGACGGCGCGGCTCGCCGTGCGTCACGCTTCACGACCTCCCGCGCAGCAGTACCTCCGCGTCGGCGCGCATCGCCTGCACTTCCGCGCGCACCGTGAGCCTCACCGCGCGGCGCTCGAGTCGCGCGAGCAACCCCAGCGCCTCGCGCCCCTCGCCGAGGGCGAGACGGCAGCGCGCCGCCTCGCGGAGCGAATCGACGCCGAGGGCGTTGCGCGCCGCGCTGCGTTCGTACGCGTCGATGGCGGCCCGGAGGTCGCGCTGCGCGTGGAGCGCGGTGCCGAGGCGGTACTCGGGGTCCTCGTCGAACCAGTCGAGACGCGAGACCTCGGCGTCGAGCGCGATCGAACGGCGGAAGACGTCGGCCGCCTCCGCGTACTGCGCGACTTCGAGCAGGCACACGCCGAGGTGGAAGAGGGCCGCGACGTCCCTGCCGTCGATCTCGAACGCGCGGCGCCACGCGAGCGACGCGGCCTCCCACTCCATCGCGTGCTCGAGCGTCCAGCCCGCGACGGCGTTCACGCCCTCCTCGCCGAGGGCCTCTCGGCGCGGCGCGAGGCGCGCGAGTTCCTCTTCGAGGATTCGTCGCGCGTCGGCGTCGGTGCGGGTCACTGGAACCATGGTCTCAGTCTACGGTCTCGCCTCGGAGCCGCCTCGCAACCGAGGTCACGCCGTGCGCCGCGAGCACGAGGAGCGCGGGCTCCGCGCACGTCCGCATGCGGGTGTCGCCGTAGAAGACGACGGCCGTCGCGACCGTGCCGACGATCAGCATCCACCAGCCGATCTCGCCCCGCCGCGCGCCGAGGATCGCAAGGAGCAGCACCGGCGCGACCGTCAGCCAGCCGACGATCGCCTTCGTCCCGGCGTCGGGCTTCTCGCTGTGCTGGTCCGGGTCGAAGAGACGGACGACCTTCCAGAACGCGAGAAGGGCGGCGTCGCCCGGGTTCTCGCCGACCCAGCGCAGAGCGTCGGCCGTGAACCGCCGGTCGCTGGCCTCTTCCGTGAGCTCCGACCATCCCCACATGCCGAGATCGGGCGGATCGTCGGCGCCCTCGTACACGCGATCCGGCGGCACCCACTTCCCGGGATGTTCCGCATCCGCCGCCGCCTGGCTGTTGCCGCCGACGAGCGTGACGCCGGTGTTCGTCGTGAGGAGCGGGCGCCCGTGGAGGTTCCAGTTGCGGATCTCCCACGGTGCGAGGACCGCCATGAACGCGACGACGAACCCGATCGCGCGGCGACGCGTGCCCGTCGCGAAGACGAGCAACGCCGCGGGGATCAACGCCGCCGGCCGCGCGAGGACGGCGAGCGCCGCGAGCGCGCCGCCCGCGATCCCGCCGCGCGTCCTAGGCGCGACGAGCGCTGCGACCGCGCCGAGGAGCAACGCCTGCGACGGCGCCTCCGACAGCGCGCGCACGGAGACGTAGATCGCCGGCGGCCAGAGCGCGTACGCAGCGGCCGGCCACCACGCGCGGTCGACGAGCGACGACTTGCGCAGCGCGAGGAAGAGCAGCGGCGGGCCGAGGGCGCCGAGGAGGATCGAGAGGAGGCGTAATGGCGCCGCGTCCTGGCCGCGCCGCGCGCGCGAGTCCATGACGTCGGTACCGTAGCTCTCCAGACTCGGCAGGAACGGGGCGAACATCACCGGCGCGATCGGCCCGCGGAATGCTGTCCGCGACACATCCAAGTCGTAGTACCCGCCTGCGAAACGCACGCAGACGCTGCGGGACAACAGGATGATCCGCTGCTGCCGAAACGTCCGCGTGAGTTCGAGATAGCCTCTCTCGTCCTCAACCGGCTCCCGCGACATCCCGATCCGCAGCCCGACCCCAAGCCGCACCGCCAGCGCGAGCAGGAACAGCAGCACGAACGTGCGGACGGGTTTCGTCACGCCGCGAGGGTAGCCTTCGACCCGTGAACAGCGACGGCATCGTCTTCGTCGATGCGGACGACACGCTCTGGGAGAACTACCGCTGGTTCCAGGCGGTGCTCGACGACTGGGTCGCCGTGGTCTCGTCCCACGGCGTCGCGCCGGAACGCGCGACGGCGACGCT
>JANNHP010000384.1:0-4723 GCA_031404455.1 Planctomycetia bacterium
CCGACTTCTTCGCCTCGAGGACGCCGCGCGGAAGGTCGGCGTAGATCCACGAGTCCATCGCCGCGACGCGCTCCTTGTCGCCGCGGACCTTCGTCTCGCGGTCCTGCTTCTTCTCCTGGGCGAGGACCACGCCGGAGGCGAGCGCGCCGACGACACACACCGCTGCGATGGCGCGTTTCATTGCGGAACTCTAGCCGACCCGGATCGCCCGTCTCCGATAGCCTCCGGTCCATGAAAGCGTCGGTACCGTCTCCGACCCGTTTTCGTCGCTTTCTCTCCGCTGCGCTCGTCGTGGTCGCATCCGCGACGACCGCATCGGCGCAGGGCTACACGACCACGGAGGCGACCGGGCTCGTCGCAGAGCGACCGCCGACGGCGACGCGCATCGACGTCGATTCCGTGCGTCCCGCGAAGGCGCGCGCCGCGGCGACGCTCCCGTTCGGATTCCGGTACTACGGGAATGCGTACTCGACGATGGTCGTCTCCGCCCACGGCTGGGTGCTGCCCGGTGCGAAAGAGGGATTCGCGGAAGGGGCGGACACCGCGGCGCCGCATGGCCAGGACGCGGCGACCGGCGCCTTCCCGTACGGCGCGGGCGCGGACGGGATCATCGCGCCTCTCTGGACACGCTTCGCCGTCGGCGACGACGGTCCCACCGGATCGAGCGGGGTCTGGACGTGGACGACAGGCGACGCGCCGTCGCGGCGGTTCGTCGTCTCGTGGGAGAACGTCGCGTTCGGCTCGGGACCGCAGATGACCGTGCAGGTCCATCTCCTCGAGGGACCGGGGCGGATCGTCTTCGCCTACGCGACGAGCGTGGTGACGGGCGCCGCGTCGCCCGCGGCGAAGGCCGTCTGCGGTTTCGACGAACCCGGCGGCCGGCGGTTCACGTCGCCCGTCCCCGGCGGCGGCGCGACCGCGGGGCCGCCGCCCGCGGACTTCGTCTTCGACCCGCGCACGGTGCTCTTCAACAGCCCCGACGCGGTCAAGACCGGCGTCCCGGTCGTCTGGCAGGACATCCGGCGCGAGTCGATCACGGCGCCGGGCTCGGCGAAGGGCGCGTGCTACGTGGCGAAGGGCCGCGGGTACTTCTTCGTTCCCGACCGCGCGCTCTTGGCGATGGACCCGAAGTTCGGGCAGCGCCCGCGCCCGCAGCGCAAGGGCGAACTCATCGAGGAGGACAAGGCCGCGTTCCCGGGCGGGACCGGCGACGCCGAGCGCTGGGTGCGTCAGGTCCTCGATGGGAAGGCGATCCTCGTGCCGAAGGACGGCCGCGCAGCGGTGCGCGTGCGGTTCCGCATCATCGAGTGGTTCACGATCGACGAGTGGGGCGCGGCCGGGGAGGACGACCACATCTGGAACCTGCGGCGCATGCTCGGTCAGGCGTTCGGAAGGGACGACCCGCGCGGCGAGATCGAGAACTACGTCGCGTGGCGCGGGATGGTGAGTTCGCGTCTCTCCGTCGTGAAGCTCTTCGTCGCGGACCGGAAGGACGACGCGGGCCGCCAGTTCGACACCAACCGCAAGAACGAGTACGTGCTCTGGTGCGCGCGGTTCACGACGGGCGACGCTTCGAGGCTCGGCGCCGCCGAGACGCCGCGCGACGGCTGGACGCGGTTCTTCCTGAAGGACGAGGACCTCGACGCGCCGCAGCACGCGGAGAAGGGCGACCTCCGCGACGTCGCCGACCCGAACTACGTGGACGGCGCCTACCAGTACGTCATCCGGAACGACCACCCGCTCGGCTGGGAGGCGCTCGGAACGGCGCCGCCCGCGGCGCTGACGGACGAGCCGTTCGAGAGGTAGCGGGAAGAGCGCACCGGACATACGGTTCCAGGAACCAGCCGTCGGCGGCGAATCGTCGTCAGCAGAGAGAGTCGCTGCGCCGACGGCTGGATCCTGGAACCGTATGTCCCTACGTCCCTCGCGGCTTGAGCACCTCGACGCGGATGTCGGCGTCGTGCGCGTCCGGACCGTCGGCGGCGGCGCCGAAGCGCTCGGCGACGTGCCGCGCGATCTCGAACTGCGTCTCGCGTTCGCGGATCGCGATCTTGCCGATCTCCGCCTTCGTGATGTGCCCGCGGCGGCAGAGGAACGGGACGATCCACCGCGGATCGGCGTTGCCCGCGCGGCCTACGCTCATCCGGAACCACACGTACTGACCGGTTCCCGGGCCCGGGCCACGGTCGTCGGAGCGCGGTCCCTCGGATCGCGGCCCATCGGACCGCGGCCCGTCGCGGTGCGGCCCCGAACGGTCGTACGGCCCGCCGGACGAGCGTTCGCGGTAGGGACGCGGTGCGGCCTCGACCGAGATCTCCTCGGGCGCCGGACGCTGTCCGCGCTGGAGGTGGACGAGCGCCGCGGCGAGCTGCTCGGGCGTGCGCAGCGCGAGGAGCTCCTTCCCGGTGACGAGGTCCTCCTCGGACGGCGACTCCGCGAGCGCGACGAGCTCCTCTACGAGGCGTTTCTGATCGAGCGCGCGAATGTCTTCGGCCGACGGCGCCGGTGTCCACTTGGCCCGGATGTTCGCCGACTGCAGCAGCCGCTCTGCGCGGCGCCGTCCGTGGTAGGGAACGAGGATCGCGCACGTGCCCTTGCGCCCCGCGCGTCCGGTGCGTCCGCTGCGGTGCTGGAGGATCTCGCCGGTCCTCGGCAGGTCCGCGTGGAGCACGAGCCCGAGGTCCGGGATGTCGAGTCCGCGCGCGGCGACGTCGGTCGCGACGCACACGCGGGCGCGGCCGTCACGCAGCGCCTGGAGCGCGCGAGTCCGCTCGTTCTGGTTCAGCTCGCCCGAGAGCGCCACCGCCGAGAACCCGCGCTCGACGAGGTGCGAGTGCAGGCGGGTCACGCCGTCGCGCGTCGCGCAGAAGACCAGCGCGCCGCGCGGATCGAGGAACCGCAGCACGTTGATCACCGCGCGCTCGCGGTCCTGCGGCGCCACGAGCACCGCGCGGTACTCGATGTCGGCGTGCGGGTCGGCCTCGGAGTTCGTCGCGATGCGGAGCGAGCTCTTCTGGTACTTCTTCGCGAGCGACGCGATCTCGGACGGGATCGTCGCGGAGAAGAGCAGCGTGCGGCGATCCGGCGGCGTCCGGTCGAGGAGGAGCTCGATCTCGTCGCGAAAACCGAGGTCGAGCATCTCGTCGGCCTCGTCGAGGATGACCGCACGGAGCTGCGAGAGATCGAGCTGGCCGCGTTCGAGGTGGTCGCCGAGACGCCCCGGTGTGCCGACGATGATGTGCGCGCCGCGCTGGAGCTCGCGCCGTTCCTCGCGCGGGTCCATGCCGCCGACGCACGAGATGACGCGGCCGCCCGCCGAGGCGTAGAGCCACAGCAGTTCGCGCTGCACCTGGAGTGCCAGCTCGCGCGTCGGCGCGATGACGAGCGCCAGCGGCGCCGCGGCCTTCGGGAGCTTCTCGGCGTCTCCCATCAGCGTCGGCGCGATGGCGAGCCCGTAGGCCACGGTCTTGCCCGATCCGGTCTGCGCCGAGACGAGGAGGTCCTTCGCCTCCGCCTTCGCTGCGAGCACCGCCGCCTGGACCGGCGTCGGCTCCGCGTAGCCGCGCTCGGTTAGGGCCTTTCGCAGGGCGGGATGGGCGTTCGAGTACGGCATGGGGACGTTCTCCGGAGCGTGAATCGGCGATTGGCCTATCACCACCGGGACTCGGGCGGCAGGACATACGGTGCCAGGAACCAGCCGTCGGCGTAGCGACTCTCGCGGCGGGCGACGTATCGCCGCCGACGGCTGGTTCCTGTCACCGTGTGTCGCGGCACCGTATGCCGTCCTCAGCGGCCGGAACGCTCGAACCGCGCGGCGCCGCTGTTCGAGTGGACGACGACCTGCTCGCCGCCTGCGCCGACCTTCGCGCGCATCTCCTTGGCTCCCTTGTCGGGACCGCGGGCGAGTCCTGGGTGATCGGCGACGAGCGAGCCGAAGTCGGTGCCGATGGTCAGCTCGCACGCGAAGTCGTCCGGCGTGCGCAGCGTGACCCCGCCGAAGCTCGACGTCACGGTCCACCGCGATTCCGCCTTGCTGCCCGCTCGCGCTTCGACGACGACAGCGCCCGAGTTGCTCGTCGCGTCGGCGACCGTCAGCACGCCTGCGACCTCCACGCCGCCGAAGTCGGAGTGCGCGACGACCTTGCCGTCGAAGTCCGCGACGACGACGCGCCCGCTGTTCGACTGCGCGCGAGCGGAGCCCTTCCCGCCGCGCAGGCGCACGCCGCCGAACGAAGTCGTGAGCTCGTACTCGCCCGGCCCGCCGTCTTCGCACGTCACCTCGCCCGAACTCGACTTCGCGACGACGCGCGCCGCCGTCACCTTCGAAAGCCGCACCGCGCCGAAGCTCGACTGCGCATCGACGCGCGAGCCGGTCACGTCCGCGACCTCGACGCCTCCGGAACTCGTTCGCGCGTCCACGTCGCCGCGCGTGCCCGTCACCGAGACCTTCCCGAACGACGTGGTCAGCACAGCGCTCGAGAAGGCTCCCGTCGCGCTGACCTCGCCGGAGCTGGACTTCGCGCGTGCCGCGACCGCGGCGGGGACGACGACGTCGAACTCGATCGCCGGGGCGAGCTTCAGCGTGACACCGCCGGAGCCGGCGTCGACGCGCTCGCCGTCCGCACGGATCGTCACGGTCGTGCCGCTGCGCGTCACGACGAGCTTCCACGTGCCGAGCACGCGCTTCGCCTCTTCGTCGGTCTTCGCGCGCACCGCGAACTTC
>JANNHP010000385.1:0-5062 GCA_031404455.1 Planctomycetia bacterium
TCGGCGGCACGCGACGGAGCGGCGAAGAAGAGCAGCGCGGCAACGGCGAGCGGGGCGATGCGCATGGCGGGCATGATAGTCCGCGTTCGTCGTCCGTCGCGCGGACGACAACGGGCGTGGCAATCTCGCTGGGCCTTACGAGACCGTCCTGCGGACGGTCTCGCAGCGAGCCCGCGCTTCATGCCGTCGCGCGGGCGAGACCGCACCGAGGGCTGATGAGAGTTCGGGAAGAAGCCGCGCCTCGCGGCCCCTTCCCGAACTCTCACTCGAAGAACTGCTCCAGCGACTTCAGCGTCGCGTCGCCCGACTGCACCGACGATGCGGCGAGACGGAGACGCTCGGCGAGCTTCGTGTCCGTCTCGCGGTCGGCGAGCCGCCGCAGCGCCGCGACGCCGGTCTCGGGGGTGCGCAGCGACGCGACCGCGACGGCGAGACCGGCGCGCGCCCGCATCTCCGAGTCGAACGTGCCCTCGAGGACGCGCGCCTCGATGACCTGCACGAGCCGCGGCGCGTTGGCGGCGGTCGCGGCGGCCTCCACGTGATCGAGGTCGATCGCCGCCGAGAGGACCGCGAGGTCGCGCTCCTCACGCGCGAGCCGCAGCACGTACTCGCTGAACGCAGTGCCGGGATGCTCGTCGTCCAGCACGGCGAGCACGCCCGCGTGCACCGACGGCTCGGTGTTCGCGGCGAACCGTTCGAGGAAGCCGCCGAGCCGCGCGTCGTGCCCCCATCCCACCGCGACGGCCTTGGCGATCGCGGGCCGCGCCGCGTGGCCGCTCGGCAGTGCCGCCAGCGAAGCCGCGAGATCCTCCGCCTCCTGCGGCGAGACCCGTCCGCGGCGCGACTCCCGGTCGAGGAGTCCCGCGGCCCACGAGAACTCGGTCTCGGAGAGGGGCGGTCCGGCGCTCTTCACCAGGTGCCCGGCGAGTTGACGAACGGATTCGCGGTGATCCGCCGCACCGGGCTCCGCTGCGAGTCCGACGGCGACCGCCGGACGGGCGCCATCGTCCGCGCGCGGCACGGACCCTTCCGCGCCCGCGACCTCGAGAGCCTGAGACGTCGCGGAGCGGCCGGCCGCGAGAGCTTCGATCGCGTCGAGGCGCCGCGCGATCGAACGATCGTCGCGGGGCGTCGCGGCGCGCTGCGCGTCGAGTGCCCGTTCCAGCTTCTCCACGCGCGCGGTGAGGTCCCCGTCCGCCGGCGCTCGGGCGGCGGGCGCGTCCGGCGAGACGCACCGCACGGTGATCCACGCCGTCGCCGCCGCGACCGGCACGACCAGCACGAACAAGAGCCCTGCGCGTGACTGCATCTCTGCGGACCTCCCGTCCGGGACGCGCGGCCGCGCCGCACGCCGGGTCCGGTTGTAGTCCCCGAAACTGAACGGGACGTGTCAGGAACCAGTTCTGCGGCCGGAGACCCGACGCGATCCGGATCGACGGCTACGTCAGGTCGCTCCCGGCCGGCGGCGAGTCGGGCGACCTCGCCGGGGGCGGCGGCGCGGAGGGTGTCATCGTCGGCGGCGTCATCCGCGGGAGCGGGGGGCGGGACGACGGGCGCGGACGGCGTGACCACGATGGCGCGGGCGGTCGTGGGCCGAGGCGCCGCAGTGGGCGCCGGGCGCGGCACCTGGGTCGGCGCCGCCGCCTTCGCCGGGGCGGGACGACGTCGCGGCGCGGCCTTCGGCTTGGCCGCCTTCGGTTTCGCGGCACTCGGCTTCGCTGGCTTCGGTCTCGCGGCCTTCGCCTTCCGCGGCTTCTTCGCGACGGGCGCCCGCTTCCGGCGCGACGGGGCCTTCCGCACCTTCTTCTTCGAGGCCTTCGGCTTCGCGCGGGCCTTCGCCTTCTTCGCCGCGAGCTTCCGGCGCGTCTTCTCGGCCTTGCGCCGCGCCTTCGCCGCCTGCTTCAGGCGCTTGCGCTTCTCTTTCGCGAGCTTGCGCTTCCTCTTCTTGTCCTTCTTGCCCACGATCGGCTCCTCTCGCCGCGACCGGAACGGCTTGCGCGGGGAGTGGAGTCTCGGCGGGGCGGCGGTCCTGGTCAAGCCACCAGCGTCACGCCGCAAGGCGGCGACGAAGGGCCGGGTGCGTTCCTGCCGCCTTGACGTACTACGCCGCTGGCGTATCCTGCGGCGGTGCGCTTCGAGTGGGACCCGGCGAAGGACGCGCTCAATCGCAGGAAGCAGGCGTTCGGCTTCGAGGAGGCGGTGGAGGTCTCCGCGCCGGGCTCGCTCTGGCTCGACATCGACGACGAGGCGCACAGCGAGGACGAACTCCGTTACCGTGCCGTCGGCGAGATCGCGCGTGGAGTCGTGGTCGTCGTCTGTACGGAGAGAGACGACGGACATCCTGAGGATCATCAGCGCGCGCCGAGCGACGGCACGCGAGAAGCGTCTCTTCGAGAACTGGATCGAGAGGAACCTGTGACCGACGACATCCCCGAACTGACCGAGGCCGACTTCGAGCGCGCCATCCCCGGCGCCGTGAGGCGGCGCCTCACCCGCGGCGTGGTCAAGAGCGGCAAAGACGTGGCCGCGCTGCGCCGTTTCGTCGGGATGACGCAGGAGGAGTTCGCGCGAGCCGCGGGCATCAGCGTGGACACGCTGCAGAACTGGGAGCAGGGACGTCGGAGACCGCAGGGGACGGCGCTCGCGCTGATCCGGATCGTCGCCCGCGATCCGCGCGTGCTGCGGCGCAACCTGGCGGCGACGGCGTAGCGCCGGAGTATTGCGTCGAACGCCTTACGGTCAGCGCGAGTAGATGGGGACGGCTACGTTCTGACCGCCTCCTCGACCGTCTACGATGTCCGCGCCGATGCTCCGCTACGAAGGCACCCTCTACCGTCCGCCGAGCGAGGCCGAATCGCTCATCCTCCAGGCGACGATCGGGTGCTCGTACAACGAGTGCTCCTTCTGCGGCATGTACCGGGACAAGCGGTTCCGCGTCCGCAAGATCGAGGAACTGCGCGACGAGATCGCGTGGGCTCGCCGGACGATGGGCGCGCGGGTGACGAAGGTGTTCCTCGCCGACGGCGACGCCCTCGTCGCGAAGACGAGCTACCTTCACGCGATCCTCGACGAGCTCCGCGCCGCCTTCCCGGACCTGCGCCGCGTGTCGTGCTACAGCTCGCCGCAGTCGCTGCAGATCCGCACCGTGGCCGAGATGTCGAAGCTCCGCGAGGCGGGGCTGACGCAGTACTACCTTGGGCTAGAGAGCGGCCACGACGAGGTCCTCGCGCGGCTCGCGAAGGGCGTCGACGCCGCCGAGATGATCCGCGTGGCGGGCAAGGCGACCGAAGCCGGCGTGAAGCTCTCGACGATGATCCTCCTCGGCGCCGGCGGGCGGCGCCTCTCCACGGAGCACGCGCGCGAGTCGGCCCGGGTCGTCAACGCGATCCAGCCGCGGTTCGTCAGCACGCTCGTCATGACGCCGGTGGAGGGCACGCCGCTCTGGGACGAGGCCGCGCGCGGCGAGGTCGACGAACTCACCCCCGAGGAGACCGCGCGGGAACTCCGCGAGTTCGTGACGGGACTAGAACTCCGCGGCACCGTGTTCAGATCCAATCACGCGAGCAACTTCCTCGCGGTGGGCGGAAGCCTGCCGAAGGACAAGGCGGCAATTCTTGCCGCACTCGACGAGGCGCTCGCGGATCCCGACGAAGCCCCGTTTCGTCCCGAATGGATGAGAGGTCTATGATGCGCGCGCTCTTCGGACTCGCCCTCGCGTTCGTCCTCGCGGCGTGCTCCGCGCCGGCGCCCGCGCCGGCGCCGCAACCGCACGACACGCCGCCCGCCGTGAACCAGCCCCAGAAGGAATCGGACACGCCGGTCTTCGAGGCGGGTCCGGCACATGGAGACCTGATGCCCACTTCTTCGACGGAGATCGCGACGTTCGGCGCCGGGTGCTACTGGTGCGTCGAGGCCGTGTACCAGCGGATCGACGGCGTGACCAAGGTGCGGTCCGGGTTCACCGGCGGGACCGTGCCGAACCCCACGTACACGCAGGCCTGCTCTGGAACGACGGGTCACGCGGAGGCGGTCGAGATCACTTTCGACCCGAAGAAAGTCACGTACGAGACGCTCCTCGACTGGTTCTGGCGCCTGCACGACCCGACGAAACTGAACCGCCAGGGCGCCGACTCGGGCACGCAGTACCGCTCGGCGATCTTCTGGCACAGCGACGCGCAGCGCGCGGCGGCGCAGATGTCGATGAAGGCGGCGCAGGAATCGTTCGACGATCCGATCGTCACGGAGATCGCGAAGGCCGGACCCTTCTACGAGGCCGAGGCGTATCACCAGAACTACTACAACTCGAACTCGAGCCAGGGCTACTGCCAGATCGTGATCGCGCCCAAGCTGAAGAAGCTCGGGCTGCCCAAGTGACCGGCGACCCGAGCTTCCGCGACCTCCTGGAAGTGGCGATGGACGCCGCGCTCTCCGCGGGCGCCATCGCGCTCAAGCACTTCGAGGACGGCGTCACGCCGGAGAAGAAGGAAGACGGAACGCCGGTCTCGATCGCGGACCGCGCGGCCGAGCGCGAACTCCGGCGCATCATCGGCAAGGCGTTCCCGTCGCACGCGATCCTCGGCGAGGAGGAGGGCGAGACCGCGGGCGACGAGAAGTACCGCTGGATCCTCGATCCGATCGACGGCACGAAGACGTTCGTCCAGGGCGTGCCGCTCTGGGGCGTGCTCGTCGCCGTGGAGGTCCGCGGCGACCCGAGCGTCGGCGTCGTCCACCTGCCCGCCCTCGGCGAGACGATCGCCGCCGCGCGCGGCGAGGGCGCGACGCGCGACGAATGGCCGTGTCACGTGTCGCTGACGCCGCGCGTCGAGGACGCGGTGCTCGTCACCACGTCGCCGCGCCAGATGCGCCGCGACGCGCCGGGCTACGCCGCGCTCGCCGACCGCGCGCAGATCGAGCGCGGGTGGAGCGACTGCTACGCGTACGGACTCGTCGCGAGCGGCCGCGCCGACATCGCTGTCGACGCGAAGCTGAAGCCGTGGGACCTCGCGGCGTTCGTGCCGATCGTCGAGGAGGCGGGCGGCCGCATCACCGACTGGCGCGGCGA
>JANNHP010000386.1:0-20280 GCA_031404455.1 Planctomycetia bacterium
CGTGCACCCCGTCTACCGATCCGAGCTGAACCGCGACGTGCCCGTCGCCCGGCCGGACGAGTTCGCGCCGCTCGCGATCGGTCCGCTCCGGGTCTGGCCGCCTGTCGTGCTGGCGCCGATGGCGGGCGTGACGAACTACCCGTTCCGCGCGATCTGCCGCCGGTTCGGGGCGGGGCTCTACGTCAGCGAGATGATCACCGCGCGCGGGTACATCGAGGGGCACCGGAAGACACAGCACCTCGCGGACTTCGGCCCCGATGAGTCGCCGCGGTCGCTCCAGCTCTACGGCGTCGAGCCCGCTTCGCTCGGCGAGGCGACGCGGATGCTCGTCGGCGAGGACCGCGTCGACCACATCGACATGAACTTCGGCTGCCCGGTGAGGAAGGTGACGAGCAAGGGCGGCGGCGCCGCGATCCCTGCGAAGCCGAACCTGCTGCGCAAGCTCGTCCGTGCGGTCGTCAGCAACGCGGGCGCGGTGCCCGTGACGATCAAGTTCCGGATCGGCATCGACGACGAGCACACGACGTTCCTCGACGCGGGGAGGATCGGCGAGGAGGAGGGCTGTGCGACGGTCGCGCTCCACGCGCGCACGGCGGCTCAGCTCTACGATGGCCAGGCGAACTGGGACGCGATCGCCCGGCTCGTGCAGCACGTGCGGATACCCGTGCTCGGCAACGGCGACGTCTGGGAGGCGTGGGACGCGCTGCGCATGATGCGGACGACGGGCTGCGCCGCGGTGATCGTCGGCCGCGGCTGTCTCGGTCGTCCGTGGCTCTTCCGCGATCTCGCCGACGTCTTCGCCGGGAAGGAGCCGTCGGACCCGCCGCGCTTCGGCGAGGTGCGCGAGATCATGGCCGACCACGCGGAGCGGCTCGTCGCGTGGTTCGGCGAGACGGGCGGCATGCTGATGATGCGCAAGTACGTCACCTGGTACACGAAGGGCTTCCCGCAGTGCGCCGCCGTCCGCGGCAAGCTGAACCTCATCCGCACGCGCGACGACCTCGCCGCGGCGCTGGCGCCGCTCCCCTGCGACATGCCGTTCCCGCCGTCTGCGATGCGGGTGCCGCGCGGCAAGGCGTCGGGCACGCAGCGAGTCGCGCTGCCCGAGGGCTTCTGGGACGACGTCGCGGACGACACGTCTCCCTCCGCCGACGCCGAGGTCTCGGACGGTGGCTGAGAGGGTGTGGAGAAACCCCACGCGAGCGGCGGTTGGGCCGTGGCGAGCCTGCTGCAAGGCGCTCGCGCGAAGGCAACTCCGCTGAGTTTCCGAGCGCGAGCTACGCAGCAGCAGGCCGCCCGGGCGCAAACTCCCTTCGCACCGTCCGGCACGCACGAGTCGCGCCGGCGCCGCGCGGGGTTTCTCCACACCCTCCGAACTCGTCCGACGGGACATCGCGTGACGGAAGTCACTTGCGCGCGGTCGAGCACTCGGTACTCTTGTCGCAACTGAGACGCAATCTCAATAACGACCCGAGGAGACCTGAGATGACCATCCGCAACCCCTGGCGCGCGGCAGCGATCGTCGCCCTCGCGGCGTCGCCTGCGTTCGCCGACGAGAGGGATGCCCGCATCGAGCGCCTCGAGCGCGAATCCGCGGAGATGCGCCGCGAGCTCGCCGAGCTGAAGGCGCAGCGGGCGCCCGACGCCGACGCCGTCCGCGCCGCTGTGGACGATTACCTCGCGCAGGCGGACCGCTCGTCGCTCGGCACGTGGGAGCCTTCCGTCCAGCGCCGGACCGGCCTGACGATCGGCGGCTACTTCTCGACGCGCTACCTCGCGAGGGAGCAGGCGGGCAAGAAGCCGTCGTTCGTGGACATGCGACTCGTTCCGAAGGTCCACGCGGACATCACGCAGTCGATCGCCTTCGACGCCGAGGTCGAGATCGAGCACGGAGGCGTGTCCGACGAGATCGACGGGGAGATCGTCGTCGAGATGGCGGAGCTCTCCTTCCGTTCCTCGGACGCGTTCACGCTGAAGGTGGGGACCCTCCTCGTCCCCTTCGGCGCCTTCAACCAGAACCACGACGACCCCATGAACGAGCTGTCCTCGCGCCCTACCGTGGACCGCTACGTGGTGCCGTCGGCGTGGGCTTGCCCGGGCATCGGCGCCAGGGGTTCGATCGAGTTGAGCGAGGACGCCGTCCTCACCTACGACGCGGTGCTCGTGAACGGCCTCAGCGACTCCATCGACGCCGAGGAGGGCACGCGCGGCGCGCGCACGCTCTTCGAGAACGACGACAATCACGACAAGACGGTCTTCGGACGTGTCGGGATCATCCCGACCGTTCCGTTCCTCGATGCGCTCGACGTCGGCGCGTCCGGCGCCTTCGGCAAGGTGGGGTCAGAGTCCGACCGGCTCACCGGGTTCGGGTTCGACGCGTCCGCGAAGACGGGTCCCTGGGAGTTCAAGGGCGAGTTCGACCAGTTCGGGATCGACACGCCGGACGGCGCGGCGCCGCCCATCGACGCCGCCGGGAATCTCGGTCCCGTCCGCGGGCTCCACGGCTGGTACGGACAGCTCCTCTACCGGTTCACGGACCCCTGGGTGCGATCGCTGCCCTGGGCCGAGAAGGACGCGAGCGTCGCGATCCTCGTGCGGCGCGACTCGGTCGATCTCGACGATCGCGTGCACGGCGCCTCGGCGCAGGACGACGAGCGCGCGTGGTCGGTCGGCCTCAACTACCGGCCCACCGCGAAGACGGTGATCAAGTTCGAGTACCGTCACGCGCGATCCGGCGCGCCCGGAAGCCTCGGCTCCGAGCGCGACCTCTTCGCCGTCGAGTTCGCGACCTACTTCTAGACCGATGAGGGACCTCGTGCATCCCGTTCGTCTCGTCGTCGCGGTCACGGCGCTCGTCGCCGTGACCGCGTGCGCCACGCAGCGGTTCGACGGACCGGACGGCGACCGGCTGTTCTACGAGGCCCGCTGCGGGGTCTGCCACGTGCCGTTCGCGCGCGAGCAGTACCCGGCGGCCGAGTGGCCCGGCATCCTCGACGCGATGGCGCCGCGGGCCGGTCTCACGAAGGCGCAGCGCGAACGCGTCCACGCCTACCTCACCGCGCGATAGCCTGTGCGCCATGCCGCGCAGCGTCCATGCCGGCCCGGGTGCCAGGCCGGGCGTGATCGAGGAGACCGAGCGCGAGGTCCGCACGCAGCTCGCGCCGCCGTGGAACGTGATCGTCCACGATGACCCGATCACGCTGATGGTCTACGTCACGATGGCTCTGCGGCGCGTCTTCGGCTACTCGCAGGAGAAGGCGCACGGAATGATGATGGAAGTCCACACCGCGGGCCGGTCGATCGTGTGGACCGGCGCCCGCGAGCAGGCGGAGCTCTACGTGCTGAAGCTCCACGCGGCGCAGCTCCTCGCCACGATGGAGCCGGTGGCCGCGTCATGATGCTCCGCATCCGTGTGCGCAAGGACGGCGGCGTGACCGTCTGGATGATCCCGCCGCTGCTCGCGCAGTTCGTGCTGGAGTTGCCCGGGCTCCTCGACACGGACCAGCCCGACGCCGTGCGCCGCCGCCTCTTCCCGGACCCCTCGGAGGACCCGGACATCGCGGCGGAATGGCGCCGCGCGCAGCATCCCGAGCTCTTCGCCCTGCTAGCCGACGCGCGCAGCGTCGTCGAACGCGACCTCCCGTCGATCGCTCCCGCGCCGTCGGGCCGGTCGTTCCACCTGCGGATCGCCGCGGGCCACGTGCCCGCATGGATCTCGGCGCTGAACGCCGGCCGCCTGGCGCTCGGAGCCGTCCACGACGTGACCGCCGGCGACATGGACGCCGGGCGAAGGCCGACCTACGACGAGCGCGGGCTCGCGATCCTCCGCATCGACCTCTACGGCTGGCTCCAGGGCGCGCTCATCGAGGCGTAGCCGGGGCGCGTCACTTCACGCGCGCGGGCAGGATCACCATCGTCATGCCTTCCCACTGGAGGCGGCGCTGGATGGCGAACGCCGTCTCGTTGTGGAGCAGGCGCTGGTACCAGCGTTCGCGCTCGAAGAGGATGTACCCGGCGAAGAACGTGACGCGGGGGAACTCGCGCGCGACCTCGCGGCCGAGTTCCGCCGCCTCGGCGACGGCGTCGGTGCCGACCGCCATGCGGTGCGTCGCGGGGATGCCCATCTGGTGCGCGAGCTGCACGTAGCGCTTGAGAGTCGCCTCGGTGCCCTCCTTCAGCGCCTCGAGCTCCTTCTCGCCCTTGAACGCGCCCGAGTCCACGACGCCGACGGAGAGGAAGACGACGCTCTTGTAGTGGCCGGGGAAAGCCCGCGTGAAGATGTTGAGCATCGTGTGGATGCCGATGCCGCCGTAGCTCGCGACGAAGATCGCCGCGGTCGCGGCCTTCGGGTCGGGCTCGGCGACCGGACCCTTGTGCGACTGCGGCAGGTCCTCGAGCGTGGCGTAGAGCTTCCTCAGGTTCGTGAACACGGTCTTGTAGTGGGCGTTGATCAGCATGCAGACCGCGACGACCGCGCCCGTCACGAACAGCGTGACGTACCCGCCCTGCGGGAACTTCTCGATCACGGTGATGACGAGGATCGTGAAGCAGAGCACGAAGCCGACGACGAAGAGGGAGAGCCGCTTGTGCCAGTGCTCGCGGTCCTCGCGCGTCGTGTAGACGAGCCGCGTCATGGCGAACATCGACAGCGAGAACGTCAGGAACACGTTGATGCTGTACATCACGACGAGGGCGCTGACCTTGCCGCCCGTGTAGAGCAGCGCCGCCAAGGCGGCGCCGCCCATGAGGATGATCCCGTTGTGCGTCGTCAGCCGCTCGGAGAGCGCCGCGAACCGGCGCGGCACCCACGAGTCCACGGCCATGTTCGCGAGGACCCGCGGGCCGTCGAGGAAGCCCGCCTGCGCCGCGACGACGAGCAGCGCCGCCTCGGTGATGAGCGTCAGGATCGTGAACCAGCTCCCCCAGCCCCACTTCGCCGAGAGCGCCTCGAGCAGGACGGCGTTCATCGTCTTGCCTTCGACGTGCCGCACATCCCAGAGGAAGTAGCAGAGCAGGAGGCCCGAGGCCGTCAGCGCGAGCGAGATGGCCATGTAGATCATCGTGCGCCGCGCCGTCTGCACGCGCGGCTCCCGCATGATCGGGAGGCCGTTCGACACGGCCTCGATGCCCGTGAAGGTGCCGCCGCCCATCGAATACGCGTGGACGAAGATCCTGAACATGCCGAGGAGGCCGAGCGTTCCGAGGCCCTCCTGGAAGTCCGTCACGGCCTTCTGCGTGTGGGGTCCGATCTCGTCGGCGTGGCTGAAGAAGCTCCCGAAGATCGCGACCGCGTGCGCCACGAGGAAGAGCACGAACACGGGGGTCAGCGGGATGACCGATTCCTTCACGCCGCGGATGTTCAGCGTCGTCAGGAGGACGATGAGCACCGCCTCGACCCAGATCTTCCAGTGCGCCCACTCGGGCGGGACGAAGCTGAAGAGCGCGTCGCCGGCGGCCGCGATCGACACGGTGATCGTGAGGACGTAGTCGACGAGGAGTGCCGAGCCGGAGACGAGTCCCCAGCGCGGTCCGAGCAGCTTCGACGCCACCACGTACCCGCCGCCGCCCTGCGGGAACTCCTGGATGATCCGCGTGTAGGCGGCCGAGATGATGAAGACGGTCGCCGCCATGAGGACCGCGAGCAGCGGCACGAGGTAGGTGTGCTCGTGGAGCGCCTTGAACGCCTCCTCCGGTCCGTACGCCGAGGAGGAGAGCCCGTCGGCGCCGAGCCCGACCCACGCGAGGAACGCGACGAGCGACATCGTGTGGAAGATGCGCTTGTCCCCGAGCTCTCTCGGCTTGCCGACGACGACGCGGCGGACCCTCTCGCCCATCGTGGGCTCGTCGTCGAGCGGTTGCGGAGAGCCGGGCTTGGGCGTGGTCATGTGCGACGTCCGGTCGAGGCGATCTCTGGGCGCGGCTCGTGGCGTGTCAAGCCGACGGGCTCAGCGTTCCGCGCTGCGCGGGCGGGTAATCGGTCGGGGGCACGAGCGCGGCGTCACCGGCGTTCTCGGGGCGGGATGCTAGCCCGCGCCTCCTGCCGGGGTTCGCGAGAAAGCGGCACGGCGGTTAGCGTGTCCCGCCCGGAACGAACGCGGATGACCACGACGACCGAACCGACGCTGGCCCCTGGAACGAGGCTCGCCCACTACGAGATCGAGCGCGTGCTCGGCTCGGGCGCGATGGGCACCGTCTACCGGGCGCACGACACGTCGCTCGACCGGGCGGTCGCCGTGAAGGTGCTGCGCGCGCGGCTCGCGGAGGACCCCGCGGTCGTGGAGCGTTTCGTCCGCGAGGCGCGCGCGGCGGCCCGCGTGAACCACCCGAACCTCACGCACATCTACTTCGTCGGCTCGGAAGAGGGCTGCAACTACTTCGCGATGGAGTACGTGCCCGGGACGACGTTCGAGGAGGAGATCGCCGCGCGCGGTCCGATGCCGCTCGCGCGGTTCGTGGACGTGATCGTCCAAGCGGCGCGAGGGCTCTCGGCGGCCCACGGCGCGAGCGTCGTCCACCGCGACGTGAAGCCCTCGAACCTCATGCTCCTCCCCGACGGCACGGTCAAGGTGACGGACTTCGGCCTCGCGAAATCGCTCGGCGGCGACGTCGACGCGTCGGGCGGCGGATCGCTGCTCGGGACTCCCACGTACATGGCCCCGGAGCAGTGCCGCGGCAGGGGCGTGGACGCTCGGACCGACGTCTACGCGCTCGGCCTCACGGCGTGGTACCTGCTCGCCGGCAAGCCGCCGTTCGCCGCAGAGTCGCTCGGGCAGATGCTCCAGGACCAGATGAACACGCCGCTCCCCTCGATCTGCGCCGTGCGCCCGGAACTGCCGCCCGCGCTCGACCGCGTGCTCGCGTCGCTCTGCGAGAAGGACCCGGCCAGGCGGCCGTCGTCCATGGACGAGGTCGCGGCGCTCTTCGAGCCGCTCAGACCGCGGCCGCTGGAGCTGGCCACGATCATGTCGCGCGCGACGGCGATGGCGATCGACGCGACACTCCTCGGACTCGTGGCCGGACTCTTGTCGGGACTGGCACTCGGCCTCGCCAAGCTCCTGGCGTTCAAGGTCGTGCCCGACTACGCGTTCGAAGTCGCGTTCGTTGCGGTGGCGGCGGCGGCGCAACTCGGCTGCGAGGCCTGGTTCGGCACGACGATCGGGAAGTGGCTCTTCAACCTCGAGGTCGTCCGAGCCGACGGCGCCGCGCCCGGCCGTCTGTCGCTCCTCGTGAGGTTCCTCGTGCGCTTCCCCGGACTCGCCTGGTTCCTCCTGCCCGCGTCGACGGCGTGGATCGACATCACGTTCACCCTGCTGCAGCTCCTCGCGTTCGTGCTCGGGTTCGCCGCGTTCCTCGCCTATCGCGGCCGCACGATCTCCGACCTCTTGACGAAGACCCGGGTCGTCTACCGCAGCCGCCGCTAGCGGTGGTGCGCGGCGCACTCGGGGTTCACCCAGTGCGGGAGCCGCCGGCCTTCGAGGCCGGCCATCAGGTTGTCGGCGGCGATCTCGGCCATGGCGTTGCGCGTGGCGACGGTGGCGCTCGCGATGTGCGGGGCGACGACGCAGTTCGGGAGCTTGAGCAGCGGGTTGTCGGCCTGCGGCGGCTCCGGGTCGGTGACGTCGAGGCCCGCGGCGAAGATCACGCCGTTCCGGAGCGCGTCGCAGAGGTCCTTCTCGTTGACCAGCCCGCCGCGCGACGTGTTCACGAAGACGGCGGTCCGCTTCATCTTTCGGAAGTGCGCGGCGTCGAACATCCCGTGCGTGCCCTCGGTGAGGTTCGCGTGGAGGCTGACGAAGTCGCTCTCGGCGAGGAGCACGTCGAGGTCGACGCGCCGCGCGCCGAGCTCGCGCTCCGCCTGCTCGTTGCGGTGGAGATCGTTGTAGACCACGTTCATGCCCCACCCGCCGCGGCAGCGCTTCGCGAGCGCCGTGCCGATGCGGCCCATGCCGACGATGCCGAGCGTGCGGCCCGCGAGGTCCTGGCCGATGTGGCCCATCGGCTCCCACGTCTTCCAGCGTCCGGCGACTGCGTGCTGGTGGCCCGAGACGACGTTGCGCGCGGCCGAGATCATCAGCGCGAAGGCGAGGTCTGCCGTGGCGTCGGTGAGCACGCCGGGCGTGTTGCCCACGCGGATGCCGCGTTCGGTCGCCGCCGCGAGGTCGATGTTGTTGAACCCGACCGCGTAGTTGCTGATGACCTTCAGCTTCGGGCACGCGTCCATCGTCGGCGCGTCGATCTTGTCGGTCAGGAGGGCGAGGAGTCCCTCGCAGTCCTTCGCCTTCTCGCGCAGCACGCTCGGCGGCGGCGGGAGGGTGCCGTCCCACACCTCGGCGGCGCATTCGCGCTCGACGCGGTCGAGTCCGGCGGCGGGGATCACTCGGGTGACGAACACCTTGGGCTTGGACATGGGCGCAATCCTAGGTCGAATGGGGGCGTGACGGAAAGACGCCTCAGGGACGACGCGCTCGCCATCTGGAAGGCGGGCGTCGATGCGGTCGAGGCGGGGCGGTTGGTGCGCGGGGCGTTGCGGGTCGACGACGACGCAGTCGTCGTCTCGGGCGCCAAGGGCGAAGAGTGGTTCATGCTGCACACAGCCAAGCGGATCGCGATCGTCGGCGCGGGAAAGGCGACGACCGCGATGGCCCGTGCGGCGCAGGAAGCGCTCGGGACGGAGATTCTCGCAGCGAAGCAAGTGACGGGCTGGGTAAACGTCCCTGACGCGACGGTCGAGAAGCTCTCGCACATCCACGTCCACGGTGCGCGCAAGCTGCCCGACAACCGTCCGACGGCCGAGGGCGTCGCGGGTTCGAAGGAGATCCTCGCGATCGCGCAGTCGCTCGACGCCGGCGACTACCTGATCGTGCTCCTCTCCGGCGGAGGATCCGCGTTGCTGCCGCTACCTGTGGACGGCGTGACGCTCGAAGACAAACTCGCCGTGACGAAACTCCTCCAGGAACGCGGCGCGACGATCAACGAGATGAACTGCGTGCGGAAGCACCTCTCGCAGATCAAGGGCGGGCGGCTCGCGCAGGCGACGAAGGCGAACGTGATCACGCTGATCGTCTCCGACGTGGTCGGCGATCCGCTCGACGTCATCGCGTCGGGTCCGACGGCGCCGGACCCGACGACGTTCGCGGGCGCTTGCAGCGTGCTGGAGAAGCACGAATTGCTGTCGCGCGCTCCCGCCTCCGTCCTCGATCACCTCGACGCCGGATGCCGCGGGGTGTTCGAGGAGACGCCCGACGTCCTCGGTCAGTCCGTGGACAACTTCGTCATCGGCAACAACGACTCGGCCCGCCGCGCTGCTGCCAACCACGCTCGCGTTCTCGGGTACCAGACGATCGATCTCGGCATCGTCGACGGCGACACGCAGTCAGCCGCACGAGGCACCGCCGCTGCGATCCTCGAGACGCACGGCAAACTCTCGGCTCGGACGTGTTTCATTGACGGCGGTGAGACGACCGTGAACCTCGGCAACGCGCCCGGCAAGGGCGGACGCAACCAGGAGTTCGCGCTCGCGGTGCTCGACGCTCTCGGCGCGAACGGACTCGCGGGCGTCTGCGTCCTCTCGGGCGGCACCGACGGCGAGGACGGTCCGACGGACGCGGCCGGCGCTTTCGTCGACGAGGACATCGCGCGCGCCGCGGTCGCGAAGGGCCTCGACCCCGCCGAGTTCCTGCGGCGTCACGACGCCTACAACTTCTTCGACCCGATCGGCGGCCTCATCCGCACCGGCCCGACGAACACCAACGTGATGGATCTCCGCGTCGTGCTGATCGACCGCGCCGAGGGCGCGGCCGTCCCGGCGCTGAAAGTGCCCGAACAGACGAGTGCGAGCGCGTCCGCCGGTCCTTGATGCCTCAGTCGTTCGACTGAACTTCGGGGGCCCTGCCCCGAAGTTCAGCGGTAGTCGATCCGGAACACCTCGAGTGATCCGTCCGAGTTGCCCGGTGCGCCCGGAGCGAGGTCGCCGCGCGAGTTGACGAGGATCGTCGTGCCGTCGTCCGAGAAGTCGGCGAGCGTGCTCGCGAGCGGCGACGACGTGAGCTGCCGGAGCTTCGGCTTGCCCTTCGTCCGCGCCACGAACACCTCGTCCGAGTTGTCGGCGTTGCCGCCCGGCACGAGATCCGCGCGCGAGCCGATCACGAGGTAGCGGCCCTTCGCGTCGAAGGCCTCCGGGAACGAATCGAAGCTCCCGTTCGTCAGGCGCTTCGCGCGCTTCGCCTTCTTTCCGAGCGTCTGGAGGAAGACCTGGAGCGTTCCGGGGACGGCGCCGCCCGAGCCGTCGAGGCCGGCGCTCGACACGATGGCCGCGCGGCCGTTCCTCGCGTTGGCGAAGCCGGCGAAGAACGCGTCGCCGGCGGTCGCGGTGTGCTGCACGGTCCGCCGCTTCACGAAGTCCACGGTGAAGATCTCGGTCGAGCCGTCCGCGTTGCGGCCGGCGACGAGGTCGGCCTTCGACTCGACGACGACGATGGTCTTCCTCGGCAGGAAGCCGCGGAACGACGAGTCGCCCGCGGACGCCGTGGCCTGGTGCAGCGACTTCGCCACGCGGTCGTAGACGTACACCTCGCGCGAGCCGTCGGCGTTGCCGCCCGGCACGAGGTCGCCCTTCGACTCGAACGCGAAGTAGTGACCGTTCGCATCCTGCCCGCGGTAGCTCGTGTTCACCGCGGACGCCGTGATCTGCTCGAACGCGAGCGTGTCGAGGTCGAGGAGGAAGATCTCAGTCGAACCGTCGGCGTTGCCGGGAGCGCCGGGCACGAGATCGGCCGCCGACTCGAGGACACCGCAGCGCTCCGGCGCGCAGATCGCGCGGATGAGACTCGCCCGCGGCGAGTTCGTGAGCTGCGAGAGCGACTTCCCCGCCACGTCGTAGACGAAGACCTCGTTCTGTCCGTCGAGGTTGCCGGGTGCGCCGGGCGCAAGATTGCCCTTGCTGACGAAGAAGGCCCGGTTCCCGTCGTCCCAGTACGTCTGGAAGAAGGTGTCCTCGACCGACGACGTGAGCTGTTCGAGTGACGACGGCGCGGCCCCGGCCGCGGGCGTGAAGAGGTAGGACTCGAAACTGCCGTCCGCGTTGCCCGGCGCGCCCGGCGTGAGGTCGCCTCGCGACGCGAGGACGACGCTCCCCGCCGCCGTGATCCGTGCCGACGACGAGTCCGTGGCCGACGCCGTCAACTGGCGGATCCCGCGGGTCGCGACATCGAGGAGGTAGACCTCGGCGGAGCCGTCGGCGTTCCCGGCCCCTCCCGGCACGAGGTTTCCGGTGGAGCTCAGGGCGATGAGGTTCGCGCCCGGCGGCCCAAATCGCTCGACGAAGGTGTCTCCGGCGGAATTCGTCAGTTGCTCGGTGCCCGCGAGGGCGCCCGAGGCCGCCGCCGCGATGAAGACGAAGGTGCGACAGGCTCGAATCATGGCCGTTTCCTCCGCGCGGAGTATCGCCGTTCGCCCTCGGACGAGTTACCTGTGCCGCATGGGAACTCCGGGCGCCCAGCCGCATCGAAGTCCGCATGAACGCCACGACGAGCCTGCTCACGGGGATCAAAGTCGCGAAGCCCTGCACCGCGAAGTGGGACGAGATGACGGGAGACGAGCGCATGCGCCGCTGCGGCGCGTGCGAACTCGACGTCTTCGACCTCTCGGCGATGCAGCGTGAGGAGGCGGAGAACTTCGTCGCCGCCCGGCTCGGCAAGGAGCGGACGTGCGTCCGTTTCCTGCAGCGCGCCGACGGCACGATCGTCACCCGCGACTGTCCGGTCGGCGTGCGCGCGGCGTGGAAGCGCGTCACGTGGGCCGCGGCGGCGCTGCTCGGCGCCGGGTTCGCGGCCGCGGCGATGTTCGCGCCGCGCGGTCTTGGCGGTCCGCCGCAGGTCGCGCCGCTGAAGCAGATCTACGAGTTCGTGCAGCGGCAGTTCGGCGCGGCGCTGCCGCCGCCGCCGAAGCAGGTGATGGGCGACTTCGCCTGTCCGCCGGCGCCGACTTCGCCGCCGGTGCCGACGCCGAGGATGGGGGAGATGTACATCCCGCCGTCGTCGCCCAGTCCGCCGGAGACGCCCGTCCGGTAGCGACGACGCCCACGACGCCCACGACGCCCCGGCCGCGTCGGCGTGCTACACCACCGCCGGCCCATGGACACTCGCCTCGCCTTCGGCGTCGAGCCCTCGCAGCGCAGGTTCCGCCTGCGTCTCGCGCGCTACCCGGCGCTCGCCGCGACGGTCGCGGAGTTCGTCCGCGCGGCTGCGGGACGCGTGCGCCTCCTCGACGCGGGCGTCGGCCGCGGCCGGACGCGGCGGTACGTCGGGCCCCTCGGTGTCGCGGACCGGATCGAGTTCCACGGCGTCGATCTCCATCCCGATCTCGCCATCCGGTGTCACGAGCGACTCGCGTGGAACCTCGTCCGCGCCGACGTCTCGCATCCCTTGCCGTATCGCGACGCGGTGTTCGACGCGGCCGTGTGCGAGCAGGTGCTGGAGCACCTCGACGATCCCGCGGCGGCGCTCGCCGAGATCGCGCGCTGCCTGCGCCCCGGCGGGCTCCTCGTCCTTGGCGTGCCGACGTTCCCTCCGGGCGTGGCGTGGCTCCGCGACCGCGTGGCGTCGCACGCCCACGCGACGGACGGCCACGGGCACGGCCACGTGACGACGTTCACGAAGGGCGCGATCGTCCGTCTCGTGCGATCGACGGGTGCCTTCGACGTCCGCGGCGTGCGCGGCTTCCGCTCGTTCTCCGGCGGGATCGCGGGCCCGCTCGAGGACTTCCGCTGGTGGTGGCGCGCGAACGCGGCGTTCGGGCGGGCGTTCCCGTCGCTCTGCGCCGAGGTGCAGGTCGTGGCGGTGCGGAGGGGCCGCGCCGCGCACGAAACCCGCGGAGCCTCGCCGGGTTCTGCCTGACATGATCCGCCGCCTCGCTGCGTTCGTTCTCGCGTTCGCGGTCCTCGTCCCCGTCGCGCGCGGTGAGGAGGAACCGTGGAAGGACGACCGGCGCGGCGTGGCGATCCCCGTGCGCGACGGCAAGTCGCTCGCCGCCGACGTGCTCCTTCCCGCGAAGCCGGGGCGCTATCCGGCGATCGTCGTGCAGACGCCGTACGACCGCGCGGCGACGCGCGTTGCGCTCATCTCGGCGGATGCGGCGGGCGCGTGGGACCGCGAGCACTACGCGTACGTCGTCGTCGACTGGCGCGGGTTCTTCGGGTCGCGCGCCGCGGGCCGCGCGCGTCCCGGCCAGCGCGGCGAGGACGGATTCGACGTCGTCGAGTGGACGGCGGCGCAGGCGTGGTGCGACGGCAAGGTCGGCACGTGGGGACCGTCGGCGCTCGGGCGTGTGCAGTTCGACACGGCGAAGGAGCGGCCGCCGCACCTCGTCTGCGCGGTGCCGGTCGTCGCGCCGATGGGGCAGCGCTACGACGACTGGTACGAGGGCGGGGTCTACCGCGAGGCGCACGCCGAGAAGCTCGACGTGCTCGGGTTCGGCATCGGTTCGACCGTGTTCGACCGCCCGCTCCCCGACCTGCCCGCGTGGCGACTCGCCGCGGCGGCCGAGCGTCCCGAGGAGTTCGACGTGCCGATGTTCTTCATCACCGGCTGGTACGACCACGCGACCGCGCACGAACTCGACAGTTTCCGCGCGATCACGGCGCGGGGCGGCGCGAAGGCGCGCGACGGCACGCGTCTCCTCGTCGGGCCGTGGAACCACATGGGCATCGACCTCGCGGAGCAGGGCGACCTCGCGTTCCCCGCGGCGGCGGGCGAGGCGGCGCTCGAGACGCGGCTCTTCTTCGACTTCCACCTTCGCGGGATGACGACGAACGGCTGGGCGGAGCGGCCGCGCGTGCGGACGTGGCGGTGCAACGAGACCGGGTGGTTCCCCACGGCCGCCTGGCCTTCGACGCCGTTCGCGCGGGGCGAACTCTTCCTCCACGCGAACGGCACGATCGACGCGCGGACGCCCGCGGCCGACGAGCCCGTCCGCGCCTACGTCGACGACCCCGCGTCGCCCGTGCCCACGGTGGGCGGCGCGAACCTGCCCGCGCCGGGGCTGACGTTCGGGCCGCGCGACCAGACGTCGCTCCTCGATCGCGACGACGTGCTCGTCTACACGACCGGGCCGCTCGCGGAGCCGCTCCGGCTCGACGGCGTCGCCGCGCTGACCGTGTGGCTGCGGACCGACCGGCCCGACGTCGATCTCCACGTGCGGCTCTGCGAGGTCCTCGCCGACGGACGGACGATGCTCGTCGCCGACGGAGCACAGCGCGCGCAGTTGCGCCGTTCGCCGCGGCGCGAGCCGCTCGCCCCCGGCGAGGCCGTCGAGGTGACCGTCACGCTGCCGCCGCTCGCCTTCACGTTCCCGAAGGACGGGCGGCTGCGTCTCGTCCTTGCCGGATCGAACTGGCCGCGCTTCGAGCGGAACCCTCACACGGGCGAGCTGCACTTCGATCCGGCGAAGTCGGTGCCTGCGAAGGTGGAGATCCTCCACGACGCGGCGCATCCGGCGCGTCTCGTGATGCCGCTGCTGCCCGCCGTCCCGGAACCGGCGACGGGCGCCGGGAAGTAGTGAACTACCTCGCCCACGGCTTCCGCCACGTCCATGACCCGTGGTTCGTCGCGGGCACGGCGCTGCCTGACTGGCTGCGCATGCTGGACCGGCGCGCGCGGGTCTCGGCCGAGGCCGCGACAGCGCATCTCGCCGACGCGGATCCGCGCGTCCGTTCGCTGTCAGCCGGAGTCGTGCAGCATCACCAGGACGACCGCCGCTTCCACGGCTCGCGCGCGTTCGCCGAGACGCGCAGCGCTATCGCCGACACGATCCGCCCGGCGCTGCCCGCGATCGACGGTCACCGTCCGTGGTTCGTCGCGCACCTCGTGCTCGAGGTCCAGCTCGACGCGTCGATCACAGCGCAGTCGCCGAAGCGCCTCGACGACTACTACGCCGCGCTCGCGTCGCTGGACGCGGGCGAGGTGGAGGCGGCCGCGCGCGTGCTCGGGGACGGTCCCGGGGAGCCGTCCGTCCGGCTCGCCGACCTCGTCCAGCGGTTCCTCCGCGAGCGCTTCCTCTTCGACTACGCCGAGCCTCTCACCACGCTCCGCCGCCTCGACCGGGTTGTCCGGAGCGTCCGTCAGCCCGGGCTGCCCGAGGGGCTTGCGGCGGTGCTCCCCATCACGCGCGAGCTCGTCGAGCTGCGCCGCGACGAGCTTCTCGGCTGACGTCCCGAACCGCGGTGTGCAAGAGCCGTTATCCTCCGGGTCGGCTTCAGCCGATCCATTCAGCAAGATGCGCACCCCGATCCGCCACGGAAACGCGACGCTCCGCCGCATCGGCGTCGGAGTGATCGTGATCGGTCTGGTGGCCGTCGTCCTGCCCGCCCCACGCGCCGGCCCGTTCGCCGACACGCGCGAGCTGATCGCGCTGATGTCGCGTCACCTCTGGTGGCAGTTCGGCGGCTGGGCCGCGGTCCAGATGGGCTGCACGCTGCTCCTCATCGGCCTGCAGGGCCACCCCGGGTTGCCGCTCCCGCGGTTTCGCGGCGGACCGCCCCCGGAGATCGTCGCCAGCCTCCAACTGCGGCGCCGGGCGCACGAGAACCGCGTGAAGGCTCGCTCGCTCGTGCCGTCGGCGCGCTGACGGCGGTCAGCCGAGCGACGGCGGGAAGATCTCGTCGAGCTTGGCGCTCGTCGCCGCGTCGACCTTCACGGAGAGGGCTCCGAGATTCTCCGCGAGCTGGGCGACGCTCGTGACGCCGAGGATCACGCTGGACACGTCGTCCTGCGCGGCGGTCCAGGCGAGCGCCAGTTGCGTGCGCGAGCAGCCGAGCGAGTCGGCGACGGCCCGCATGCGCTTCACCCGCTCGATCTTGTCGGGGACGAGCGACTGCGCGCGGAGCCAGTCGATCTGGTCGAGGCGCGTGCCCTTCGGGACGCCGTCGTCGTACTTGCCCGTGAGGAGGCCCGACGCGAGCGGGCTCCACACCACGAACCCGATGCCGTGGTCGTCGGACTGCGGGCGGACGTCCTCCTCGAACTTCTTGCGCGAGAGCAGGCTGAACTGCGGCTGCTCGACCTGCGGCCGGTAGAGGTTGCGCTCGTCGGCGAAGCGGCAGGCGTCGTGGATCTGCGAGCCCGTCCACTCGCTGGTGCCCCAGTGGAGGATCTTGCCCTGGTGGACGAGGTCGTCCATCGCGCGGACCGTCTCCTCGATCGGCGTCTCCGGATCGAAGCGGTGGCAGAAGTACACGTCGATGTAGTCGGTCCCGATGCGCTTCAGGCTCTTCTCGACCGACTCCATCACGTGCTTGCGCGAGAGCCCGCGGTCGTTGACGTCGTCGCTCATCGGCCAGAAGAGCTTCGTCGAGATGACGAGCCGGTGTCGCGGCAGTTCCGCGAGCGCCTTGCCCATGACGCGCTCGGCCTCGCCGCGCGCGTAGACGTCGGCGATGTCGAAGAAGTTCACGCCCGCTTCGAACGCCGCGTGGAGGATCGAGCGGACGTCCGCCTCGTCCTTCACCGAGCCGCCGAACGTCGTCCAGCCGCCGAGGCCGAACGCGCTCACCTTCGTGCCGCACGCACCGAGCCGCCGGTAGGGCATCGCAGTCTTCGCCATGGAGATCCTCCTCACGAGCCGGGGATGCTACGCCATGGGCTCGCCGGGCGGGGAGTCGCGGACGCGGGCGGCGAACCAGGCGTCGGCTTCGTCGCGGGCCATCGTGCTCGACGCGATGGCGAGGATGAGGTCGTGCAGTTCGTCGTCCGTCGCATCGACCACTCCGCCGTTCCGTTTCACGAACGCCACCGCTGCCGCCCCGCCGACTCGTTTGTTGCCATCGACGAAGGCGTGCGCCTTGGTGACGTGGTATGCGTAAGTGGCTGCGCAGGCGGCGAGGTCCGCGCCTTCGTGAGGAACTTCACTTCGGCACCTTTTTCTTGGGCGTGCCGTCACCTCGCGCCAAGCGCTCGAACACCTCATGTCGCTCGAGGAGCACCTTCTCGATCGCATCCACGGCCTCGGCATCGCCGGCCGGCTCGTCGGCCGGGCGGACGACCAGAGTTCTCCCGACGACGTGGAGTTCCACGTCGTCTCCCGCCTTCACCCCCATGAGTCCGAGCAGGTCCTGGGAGAGGACGAGAGCCGCCGAGTTGCCGCTGGTCGTGATCTTGCGCCGGAGCATGGAGCACCTCCTTGTCCGTACATTGTACGTACGGCGCCCGGGAGGTCAACGCGCCCGCCCCGCCCGGTCGGCGCCCGGTCGGCGCTCGGACACCGCCCGCATGCCGCCCGCTATCCCGACGACGCCTCCGCCGGTTCGCGGCGGGACCGGCTCGGGCCCGCGTCCTCCGGAGAGAGACGTCCGAGCTTGACGAGCCGCAACCGGATCGCCGCCGTCGAGCGCTCGAACGCCTTCGAGAGACGGCCCACGCTCTCGCCCGCGTCGAACGCGGCGCCGAGACGGGCGTCCTCGTCGTCGGTCCACGGCTGGCCCGCGCGCGACGGGTGCGGACGGAGCGGGCGCGGGAGTTCGACCGGTTCGCCCTCCCCGGCGCCGCCTTCGCCGGGGAGCGCCGCGAGCACCGTGTAGAGGGCGCGGACCACGTCGGGCTCCTGCGCGGGACTTCCCGACGGCAACGGCTTTCCGGTGCGCGGGTCCTCGCCGTCGCGCAGACGCTCCAGGATCTCGACCGCTCGAATGATTCGCATGATGACCTCCGCGGGGCGCCGCGGCGGCGCCGGATGCGCCGCGCGAGTCGCCCTCACTAGGTCCGTTCGAGACCCCCAAAGGTTACTTCGGAGATTTCGGGACGAGGACGCGGGGCGTGTCGGCGGTGGCGGCGGTCCACGTGAAGACGAGGGAGTCGCATCCGGGAAGCGCGACGGTGACCTTCACGGGCAGGGTGCGCCAGGCGTCGTCGGGCGGGTGCCATCCGAAGCGGACTGCCTCGCTCTGCACTTCGATGAACGCAGTCGCCGGATCGAGCGGCTTCCCGTCGGGACGCATGACGTGCGCCACCACGGCCACCGGCCGGGGAACGACCCAGACGAACGTGGAGTCGCCGTCCACTTCGTCGTCGATGGTCACCGTCGTGCAGGCGTCCGTACCGACACGGATCACGTAGCGCCGATCCGAACGGCCGCGTCGTCCGCGTTGCTGGAAAGAGTCGAGCTCGAAGGTCCCGTCGTCTGAGTCGGCCGGGGTCCCGGGCTCGCCCTGGCTGCACGCGGTCGAGACAGAGGCGCTCAGGGTCGCACGCCGTCCCGTTCTCGCCTCGCGCGGGGTCGCCCAGGCCGGCGGAAGACCAGGGTCGGGTCGCCACGAGTGGCCACCGGGGCCTCGCTGGAGGATGGCGTGTCTCCTGGGCGCGCCGGTCTCATCCAGGATTCGAACTCGAACCCGGAAGGTCCGGCGGTTCGCGACGGAGAGGACGCATACGTTCACTCCGTCGTCCAAGACGAACTCCGGCGGATCGTCCGCATCCTCGCGCAGATCCAGGCACTGGACGCGGTAGCGGCCGCGCGGCAGAAGATCGAATGCGTATCCGTTGCGTTCGACCCTCACGAGCGATCGGACCTCGTCGCCTTCCGTCCACGTCGCATTCTCCGCCACACCGAGGCGCCACAGCCGCACTTCCATCTCGACAGGGCGATCATCCGCGTCGCTGACGAGGCGGAGCCGGAGCGACGCCCGTCCCTGCTCGCGATCACCCGGTGGCACCTCGCCCGGGGTCCAGGCCGGGCCGGAGGGAACCCCGGTGCGTCTCAGCGGATCGACCTCCGGGGAAGCGACGGGCGCCATCGCCTCGGCGGGCGACACGAACTCAGCGGGAGGCCGCCGTTCGACGACCGGTCCTTCCCGCGTCGCCGTCACGACGACTCCCGCCCACGCCGCCGCCACGGCGACCGCGCCCCACATCAGCCCGCGGACCTTCGTCACACGCCCGAGTCTACGTCCGTCCGCCCGGCCCCCATGAACCGCGCGCCGGGCCCGGTCGCCTCGCTACCATCGCCGCCTCGTCGGGCCGCCGCCGGGCCCGTTTCTCTCTCCCGGAGTCCTCGATGAGCGTCCGCCGGACGATGAATTCCTCGATCGGGGCGAAGTGGGTGATGGCCCTTACCGGCCTCGGCCTCGTCGGCTTCGTGATCGCGCACATGGTCGGCAACCTGCAGATCTTCGTCGGGCGCGACAAGCTGAACCACTACGCGGAGATGCTCAAGGACCTCGGTCCCGTGCTCTGGGCGATGCGCCTCGGGCTCCTGACGATGTTCGTCCTGCACGTGGCGACCGCGATCAAGGTCACAGCCGCGAACCGGGCCGCCCGGCCGGTTCCGTACGCGACGACCGAGACGCAGGTGACGACCTACGCGGCGCGCACCATGCTGATGAGCGGGCTCATCGTGCTCGCGTTCGTGCTCTACCACCTCGCGCACTTCACGCTCGGGTGGACGAACCCGGACCACTTCGCGCTGCACGAAAAGGTCATCGCAGTCGGATCCGTGCTCGACCCAGCGCTCGGCACGCAGGGCGCACCGTTCCACGACTACCATCGTCACGACGTCTACGCGATGGTCGTCGCCGGCTTCCAGATCCCGCTCGTCGCGGGGATCTACGTCCTGGCGCAGGCCGTGCTCTGCCTGCACATCTCGCACGGCGCCTCGAGTGCGCTGCACACGCTCGGCGTCACGCACCCGGCTCTGCGGCTCCTGAAAGCGAAGCTCGGCTTTCTCCTCGCGACGCTGATCTTCCTCGGCAACTGCTCCATCCCGGTGGCGATCCTCCTCGGACTGGTGAAGTGATGAAGCTCGACTCGAAGGTCCCGTCCGGTCCACTCGCCGAGAAGTGGGGCACGCACAAGTTCAACCTGAAGCTCGTCAACCCCGCGAACAAGCGGAAGTTCAGGATCATCGTCGTGGGCAGCGGTCTCGCGGGCGGCTCGGCCGCGGCGACGCTCGCAGAGCTCGGCTACAACGTGGACTGCTTCACGTTCCACGACAGCCCGCGGCGCGCGCACTCGATCGCGGCGCAGGGCGGCATCAACGCGGCGAAGAACTACCAGGGCGACGGCGACAGCGTCTGGCGCCTCTTCTACGACACGGTGAAGGGCGGCGACTTCCGAGCGCGCGAGGCGAACGTCCACCGGCTAGCCGAGGTCTCGGCCAACATCATCGACCAGTGCGTGGCGCAGGGCGTGCCGTTCGCCCGCGAGTACGGCGGCACGCTCGCGAACCGCTCGTTCGGCGGGGCGCAGGTGTCGCGCACCTTCTACGCGCGCGGCCAGACGGGGCAGCAACTGCTCC
>JANNHP010000387.1:0-7695 GCA_031404455.1 Planctomycetia bacterium
GGGGTCCCGAGGACCTCACGACGGCCGAGAAGGACTCGGGCGCCACGACCGACACGGGAGCGACCGGCAGCGGGAGCGACCGGCAGCGGCAGCGGCGGCAGCGAGAAGAGCAGCGGCGGCAGCAGCGATTCGGGCGGCACCGGCGCCGGCGGCGACTCGGGCGGCGGCTCGGGCTCTCCCGAGGGCGGCGGCGGGGGGGGCGAGGGCGGCGGCTCGGGCGGCGGCGAATCGAGCGGTCCGGATGCAGGCGGCGGCGGCGACACCTCGGGCGGGAAATCGACCGGCAGCGGCAGCGGCAGCAGCGGCGGCGACACGGGCGGCAGCGGCAGCAGCGGCGGCGGCGGTCCCGGCAAGAAGGGCTCGAACCAGGACCAGTTCTACGTGGCGGCGTGGTTCTTCGAGCAGAACCGGGAGCAGCTCTTCGCGCACTACAACGAGAGCGTCGGACGTCCGTTCAAGATCCCCACTCGCTCGTCGGCCACGGTGTTCGGCGTGCTGCCGCGCGACCTGCGCCAGCGCTGGGAGATCACGTCCGAGGACAAGGACAAGATCTTCGACATCCTGAAGAAGCACGTGGAACTGTCGAACGACGCCGTCGTCCGCGACGCGGCCGTGGTCGCGCTCGGCAAGCTCGGCACGCAGCCGGCAGTGGACCTGCTGAAGGCGCGTCTCGGCCAGGAGCACGATCTCCAGGTGAAGCAGGACGTCCTCGTGGCACTCGGCGCCTCGCGCAATCCCGCGGCGGTGCCGGTGCTGATCGAGGCGATCCGCGGAGACAAGGGCGGCAAGTTCACGTCGTTCGCGCTCATCGGACTCGGACTCTCCGGAGACGCGGACCGGCCGAAGGCGGCGGGCGCCGTGCTCGACTACTTCACCGCGAACGTGAAGAAGTCCGGCAACGAGGACGCTCTCTGCTCCGCGGCTGTCGCGCTCGGAGTGCTCCAGCACGCGGACGCGGCGAAGCCGCTGGCTCTCGCGCTGAACAACAAGTCCGTGGCCGACGTCATCCGCTGCTACTGCGCGCAGGCGCTCGGGAAGATCAAGGGCGACGTCGCGCAGAAGGCCCTCGAGGACGCGCTCGCGAAGGGCGGCCAGGAAGTCGAGCGCGCCGCGGCCATCGCGCTCGGCGGCTTCGGCGAGGCGAGCGTGGCCAGGGTTCTCGCCGGCAAGGAAGGCATGGGCAAGGCCGATCCGCTCTCCGCGGGCTTCGCGGCCGTCAGCCTGGGCCGCGTCCTCGGCCAGATCGACGAGGACGAGTGGAAAGGCGCTCCCGACGATCTCCGGAGCATCGCGATGAACACGGCCAAGAGCGCCGTGAAGTCCCAGTACGCGAACCTGGCACTCACCTTCTTCGGCGGCTTCGACAAGGAAGTGCGCAAGTTCTACGCAACGTCGCTCTCCGAGACGAAGGTCGACAAGGACGTGCAGAGCGCTCTCGCCATGGCGGCGGGGCTCGGCGGCGTGAACTCCGTGCAGACGAGCCTGCTCGCGCTCGCCAAGGACGTCGGCCGCGACAAGAACACCCGCGCGTACGCCGCGATCGCGTTCGGCATGGTCGGCCAGACGCGCGCGTCCGAATCCGCCAAGTCCCTGCGCGAGGTCTACTCGAGCGGCGACGACCCGATGGTGCGGCGCGGCGCCATCCTCGGGCTCGGGTTCGTCGGCGACCGCAAGGACGTTCCCTTCCTCCTCTCGGTGATCGAGCAGACGAAGGAAGACCTCGGGATCGCCCGCTACACGCGCGGCGCCGCGGTCATCGCGCTCGGCATGATCCGGGACGGAGAGAGCATCGGCCGCCTCCATCAGTTGACGGAGCGTTCCGACCTGCGCACGCGCGCCTACGCGCTCGCGGCGCTCGGCTACCTCGCCGACAAGGACGAGGTGCCGGTCATGTCGCAGCTCTTCGACAACACGAACTTCCGCCAGAAGTGCGCGACGGTCGAAGCCCTGATGCACCAGCTCTGATCCGCCGGATCGCCGGACACCGGCTCTACTTCTGAGGGCGGCAGAGCTCGCAGGGCGAGTAGCCCGTGTCGAGGGCGTCCCACTTCGACGTGAACCGGATCTGGTCGGCTGTCGGCATGCCCTTCAGCAGCGAGCAGTCCATCGCGTGGAAGACGCGGGTCGTGACCACGCCGGCGCGCGCGTCGGCGGCATCGACCGTCTCGACTGTCGGCTGGCGCAGGCCCGTCTCGGAGTTGCGGCGGGCGAGCGCTGCCGCGCGCGCCACGGCGTTCGCCTTGGTCTCGTGCGAGGGCTCGGTGGTGGGGTTCTCCGGTGGCCGGCCCGACTCTTTCGCGGGGCCGGCGCAGGACGCGGCGACGAGGCAGAGGGCGATTGCAGTAACCTCGCTTCTCAGTCCGAGCATGGACCTCTTCTACCACGCCAGCCGCGACATCGAGCTGCCGCGTTCGACCCGACGGTCGGCCGCCGACAGGGCGGCGCGCGCCTGCGAGGCGTGCGGTCACGAACTCGAGGCGGGCGAGCCGTCGGAGGGCGGGACGTTCGGACTCGCGTTCTGCGCCGACTGCAGGGCGCGCCTCGACCGCTCGGCGATCCAGATCCACTTCTGCGACGGGTGCGGAGTCTCCGTCCCGATCTACGCGGTCGAGGAGGGATCGGCCCTCACCGGCGACGGGCGGATCCTCTGTCTCAAGTGCCGGGCGCCTTCCGGCTCGCCTGCGGTGCGTCTCGGGCTGGTTCTCGCGGCCGTGGCGGCGCTCGTGATCGGCGTCGTGCTGGCGATGGCGCTGCCGTGATCGTCGCCAACGCGGAAACGCCGCGGGCTCATAGGCATTGACGGCTCGTCCGGGCCGCGCCTACGATTCGCCCGCCCGACACGGTTGCACGGAGAGTCGATGACCTGCCCGCGCACTTCGATGAGACCATCCCCCGAGCGCGAACCCCGAGTCCGGCTCGGCGCGCGGGGCCGTGCCATGCTCCGGGACGCGGCGAGCGCGTGATCGTCCGATCCATCAGGCTCGTCCAGTTCGAAGGAGTCTCCGAACTCGGCCTGAAGGACCTGCCCCTCCAGGGCGTCGTCGATCCGGCGATTCCTCCAGGAGCGCCCTCCAGCCTCGTGGGTGACGCGATCCGATTCGCGCTCACGGGCGGGCCGGACGACGCGGAGCGGGTCGTCACCCCGGGCAGGGGCTACGCGCACGTGGAAGTGGGACTCAGCTTCGCGGGCGGGGACGCGTCTCTCTTCCGCGGCGTGGATCGCCGCGGATCGCATCAGGTGTCGCTGCGCGAGGACGACGGACGCCGCGTGACCGGTGGAGTCGCGGAGGTCCGCAGACGTCTCGAGGAACTCGTCGGCGCGCCGCTCGATCTGTGGGAGCGGGCCGTTTGGATCGACGCGGAGGCGGACGTCGATCCGTTCCTCGCCACCGAAGTCCCGGCGCGACGCCCGCTCCTCGTGCCGCCACTGCGCGTTCCCGTCGAGCCGCCGGCCGCGCCCGCCGCCGTGCGGGTCGCCGCGCGCGAGACCGCGGAGCTCGCGGTGGACGCGCTTCGCCGCGCGCTGCGCGCCGACGAGCTTGCGGCGCGGGTGGGGACGGAGACCGCGTCGCTGCTCGACTTCGCCTCACGCCTCAGGCGGGAGCGCACCCAGACGTCCGTCGACGCAGACGCCGCCGGCGCGGAACGCGACCGGGTGAGGGCCCGCGTGCGGCGCGTCCGCGAGTACCGCGATCTCGTCGCGCAGGAACGGGCCGTGCCGCAGCGCCGCGTCCCCGCCGCGGTTCCCGTGCCGGTCGTCGTCCGCCGCGCGGCGCGTCCCGTGCTCGCGTGGGGGCTCGGAGCCGCGGTGCTCCTCGCCGGTCTCGTGTGGGTGCGATCCGATGACGAGTTCGCGCGGGAGCGCTGGCTCGGCGCGCTCCTCGGCGCCGGGTTCCTCGGCTGTCTCGCGGGATACGTCGCCGCGGCTTCGCGGCGCGCACTTCCTGCGCGGGCGACGCAGCCGGCGTCGGTCGCGCCCGTGCCGGCGCCGGCGGCCGGGGAGTGGCGCGCCGCGCTCCGGCAGCGTTTCGTGGATCTCGGCGATCCCGACGACCCGGCGATCCTCGACGATCTCGGCCGGAAGCTGGCGGCGGTCGACGCACGGATCGAGCCGCTGCGCCGGCGTCTCGAGAAGATCGACGAAGCCGTGGCCGCTTGCGAGGTGGAGTCGGGGCGCGTCGCGAAGGTGACCCACGCGGCGCTCGTTGCACCCGCCGAGGCGGCGACCGGGCTTCTCCCGGCGGAGAACCTCGCCGACGCGGTCGCCCGTGCGGGCCGTCTCGGGGACGCCGTGTACCACTCCGCGGTCGAGCGCGACGCGCTGATCGCGGGCGGAGCGCCCGGAGTGGACGCCGCGGTCGACGCCGCCCGCGCCGCCGTGCGCGCGCTCGGCGACGCCGCCGGCGACTCCTGGCGCGCGGAGGAGATCCTGCGCGAGGCCGGTCTCGCGGGCGACGCGGAGGTCGATTTCGCCGAGCTCAGCGGCGACCTCGACCTGTGCGTGCGACTCGTCGAGGAGGTGGCCGCACTCGGGACGTCTCCTCGTCCCGCCGCACCGCCTCCGCTTTCGGTCGCGGCACCTCCCGAGACCGCATCGCCCGCCGCCACGGATGACGTCGCCGCGGCGCTCGGCGACGTCGTGGGGCGGATCGCGGGAGGACGGGAGTTCGTTCTCGTCCAGTCCGGCCGTGCGTTCGAGCTCCGGTTGCAGGGTCCGGCGGACCCGCGTCCGCTCGCGTGGGCCGCGCTCCCCGAGGACGTCCGCCGGCGAATCTCGTTCGCGCTGCGCCTGCGACGGTCCGAGAAGGCAGTCGCCCCGGACGGCGACGCCGCGGCGGGCAACGCGCGTCGCTGCGTGGTGCTCTCCGGGCGGCCGGACGCGTTCGTCGGCGACGCCGACATCGCGGAGTTCGTCCGCCTCGTCGCGCCGCGGATCGAGCAGGTCGTCGTCGGTTCCGCCGGCACTCCGCCGCCCGCCGCTGCGGAGCGGACCGCCGCAGCCGCGGCGCCGCTCGAGGAAGCCCGCGAGCGCGGCGTGACGCCCCGCTGACCCGGGGCGGCGACGCTCTTTTCCACGCGACCGTTTCACGTCGCGTGCGACATTCCCCGGCCCCGCATGTACCGCTTCTTCCTCTCCTTCCGGTTCCTGCGCCATCACTGGCTGATGACGCTGATCGGCAGCTTCTTCGTCGGCGCGAGCCTCGTGATCCTCGTCGTGGTCATGTCGGTGATGGACGGGTTCCAGTCGAAGCTGAAGGAGACGATCGCGGGCTCGTCGGCCGACCTGACGCTGACCCCGCGCTGGCCGTTCGACCCGGTCGAGCTCTCGAAGGCCATCGTGGAGCTCGTCCCCGGCGTGACCGCGGCCGCCCCGTACTACGAGACGATCACCCTCGCGCGGCGCGCCGGACGCATCGACGCGACGCGCGAGAAGATGCACTACGCGGCGGTGTTCGGGATCGACCCGCAGCGCGAGGCGAGGATCAACCGGTTCTCCGAGTACCTCTCGCTCCTCGACCGCCGGACCGGCCGCCGCAGGACCCCGAGCGTGCGCGACGTCGCCGATCCGTTCAGGGTCGCGGACGAACTGGAGCGCGCGACCGGGACGATCGGCGTCGTGCTCGGCGTGGGGCTTGCGGACGACGTCGGAGTCGAGATCAACCGGAAGATCCGCATCGCCATCGCGGAGCCCGCGAAGGACGCAGCGGGCGGCGGCTCTTCGAAGGACAACGACAACCTGTCGTTCAAGTACCTGCAGGTCCTCGTGGTCGGACTCTACGAGAGCGGCAACAGCGAGGTGGACCGAAGCTGCATCTTCATGGACCACGCCGCCTTCCGCGGGCTCTTCACCGAGGACGTCGCCCGCTCGTCCGTGCGCTGCCGGCTCGCCGACCCCGACGGGATCGACCGCGCGAAGGCGGCGCTGACGACGGTCCTCGACAAGCTCGTCATCCGCTCGGTCCCGCCGGGCGTCGTCGTCGAGCCGTGGCAGCAGCAGATCCGTCCGGAGTCGTGGAAGGACAAGAACCGCTCGCTCGTGCAGGCGATCGAGAGCGAGAAGTCGATGATCCTCGTCATCTCGTTCCTCATCGTCGTCGCCGGGACGAGCTCCATCTTCGCGGCGCAGTGGCTGCTCGTCTCCGACAAGATCCGCGAGATCGGGATCCTCCGGGCGCTCGGCGCGGACTTCAACGGCGTCGTCTCGATCTTCGTGCTGAACGGCTTCCTGATGGGCGTGCTCGGCTCGGCGGGCGGGACGTTCGGCGGACTCCTCGTCGTCCGCCACATCGACGTCGTGCACGGGTGGATCTCGTGGATGGCCGGCCGTCCGGTCTTCGATCCGACGATCTATCTCTTCGACCGGATCCCTACGCTCGTCGACTACGCGGAGGTCTCGCGCTACGCGTTCGCGGCGCTCGCCTGCACGCTCGTCGCGAGCGCGATCCCGGCGATGCGCGCGGGGCTCATGAAGCCGGCGGAGGCGCTCCACCGTGACTGAAGCGGTCACCGCGGTCGCGACCCGCCCAGCGCTCCTCGCGCGCGGCATCCACCGCTCCTACAGCATGGCGCACGAGACGATCCCGGTCCTCGAGGGGCTCTCCCTCGAGCTCACGCGCGGCGAGAGCGTCAGCGTGGTCGGGGCGTCGGGCTCCGGCAAGACGACGATGATCCACGTCCTCGGACTCCTCGACCAGCCCGACACGGGTTCGCTCGCGATCGACGGCGAGGACGTGCTCGCCGCGTCCGGCGCGCGCCGCGCGGTGCTGCGCAACCGTCACCTCGGCTTCGTCTTCCAGTTCTATCACCTGGTCAACGAGCTGACGGCCCTCGAGAACGTGGCGCTCCCGGCGCGGATCGGCGGGGGCTGGCTTCCCTCGGCGGGGGACCGCAGCGCGTGGCGCGACCGGTCGCGCGATCTCCTCGCCAAGGTCGGTCTCTCCGGACGGGAGAGGCACCGGCCGAACCAGCTCTCCGGCGGCGAGCGTCAGAGGGTGGCGATCGCGCGCGCGCTGATGAACGAGCCGGCGGTCCTCTTCTGCGACGAGCCGACGGGGAACCTCGATCCGCGCACGAGCCGCGGCGTGCAGGACCTCCTCTTCGAGATCGGCCCGGAGTCGCGGGCGATGCTGCTCGTCACCCACGATGAGTCACTCGCGAGAAGATGCGGGCGGGTGCTGCGTCTGACCGAGGGTAAGCTCGTACCGGCGGACCCCGAAACCGGAGGTGGCCTGTGAAGTCGAGAGCGCTCCTGATCCTCGTCCTTGCGCTCTGCGCGGCGTGCCGCTCGGACGGCGGCTTCGGCCGTCAGGACAGCGTGCGGGGGATGCAGTTCGCCAGCGACCGCGTCGCGAGCCGGTTCCAGGGCGACTGCAAGCGGACGAAGTACCTGCTCTCGTCGATCCCGTCGGCGTTCGAGAACTCGTTCACCGAGGGCGCCAAGAACATCAACGACACCTACCACCTCTACCTCGAGAACCACGCGCCGCGCTGACCGGGGCGGGCTAGGTCTTCTCCGCGTAGGGTTTGAGTCCCGCGTCGAGCAGGACCGCCCACCCCTTCTTCGCGCTCGCGGCCGCGTCGCCCGAGACGAGCCCGACGCGCGACTCCGACACCTTCACGACGCTCGTCGCGCCCTTCGCCTCCACGTCGAAGCGGATCAGCACGATCGCGGGCCCGCCGAACGACCGGCTGAGG
>JANNHP010000388.1:0-32989 GCA_031404455.1 Planctomycetia bacterium
CCCTGCGGCTCGGGCTTGTTGCCGACGAAGTCGCAGTCGCGGCCCTCGATGCCCACGGCGGTCACCGGAGCCGCGGCCCCCGCGACGGCGCGAGGATCGAAGTGGAGCTCCTGGAGCACCTCCTGCGACATGCCCTGCACCGTGCCGGCCGCGGTCTCCGTCGTCGGGACCACGACGAGCATCGCGGGAAAGCGCGAGGACTGGTTGCGAACGTTCACGACGAGCGACGACACGCTCGAGAGCGCGTTCTCCGCCGCGGTGCGCTTGCCCATCGAGAGGAACATCCCCGCGCCGAGGCCCATGAGCGAGGCGGCGATGGCCATGGTGACCATCAGCTCCATGAGCGTGAAGCCGCCCTCGCGACCGCGCGCCCGACCCGTTTCGAACATCGAGGGACCTCCCGCCGATTGGGACCGGCCTCGTGGGCCGGCACTGCGGGGCCCGAGCCCCGCGACCTCTACATCACGCCGTAGAAGATGTCGTCCTCGGTCCCGGGCGTGGCGTCCGGTCCGATGCTCAGGAGCTGGAAGCTGTCGGACCGGACGTACTCGCCGGTCTTCTCGTTCTTCTTCGGCTCGACCTTCACGGTCTGGCCGTTCATCAGCACATAGTCTGCCACCTTCGACGCGTCCTTGTAGTCCGACGCCGAGATGTAGACGAGCGGGTTGCCCCAGGCGTCGACGTACTCGAAGAGATCCGACTTCGCGAGGTTGCCGACCGGAGTGAGCGCGTTGTCGCCGTCGGTGTTGCTGAGCGCCGACTCCTCGATCCCCGACGGCTTCGCGGTGATGCCGGGAAGCCTGAAGACGACGAACAGGGTCTCGATGCCGATGTTCGTGGCGTTCGGCTGGCCCCCGAACTTGGAGCCGTCGAAGCCCGAGAACGTGAGCTTGCCGATCTGCGTCGGCGGGTAGCGGCCGAGCTGGTCCGCGCTCTTCAACTGCTCGAGGGCGATGCCGATCGCGTCGAGGGTGGACTTCGACGTCGTCAGATCCCGCTTCCTCTGCGAGATGTTGAGCATGAGCGACGTGGCGCCGATCAGCGACGCGATGATCGCGATCACGACCATCACCTCGATCAGGGTGAACCCGCCGTCACGGCCGCGCAGCGAAACCTTCATCCGCATGGGAGAGCCCCCTACTTGTTGGTCTTGGTCACCCTGACGAGCTCGACGGAAACGTCCACGGGCGCTCCCGTGTCGGCGTCCACGAGGAAGCCGAACCCGAACATCTTCAAGGGCTGCATCGAGAGAGCCCCGATCTCGAACGTGTTCGACTTCCCGTCGGGGGTGCCGATGCGTTCGTCGTCGAACCAGATCTCGAAGGTGCCCTTGTCGTCCTTCCGCAAGATCCGGACCGTGTGGAAATCGTCCATCGGCCACTTGCGCTCGGCGCCGGCGGCATCCTTCAGCACGTACTCCTGCGTCCCCGCCTTCGCGACCGGAGCCCAGAGGACCATGTTGCCGTTGCGATCGCAGCCGAGACCGATCTCGATTCCGCTCTGCGGGCCGCGGCCGCCGCGCCCGCCTGGCTGCGCGGCACCTCCGGCGCCGCGGTCCGGCAGCGCGCCGAGGTACATGTGGAAGATCGTCTCGACGCCCGGGGACGCCTTGAACGACGTCTCCATCGACTTGAAGCGGCCGAGGTCGTCCTCGCGCGTCAGGCGCGTCGCGGAGTCGCGCGTCGCGGCGGGCTGCTTCACCAGCGGACTCTTGAAGACGACCTGGCCGTTGCTGATCCCGGCGCTGATGCCGTGCGCTGCGTCGGTCTCCTTCCAGCCGTTGCCGACGACCTGCGCGTTCTGACGGTCGAACTGGTCCTCCCAGATGCGGGTCCGGTCCCATTCGTCCATGGTCTTCCTGACGGCGTCGAGCCACTTCTTCGTGTCCTCGTCGGGATTGGCGCGCAGGCCGCGCTGGATCGCCTCGAAGACGTCGGCGATGGGCTTCTTCGCGAGGAACCTCGCCCAGGCGAGGAGCGCCAGCGCGCGGGCGTCGCCGCGCGCGAACCCGGCGCGCACCTCGGTCGCCGTCTCGATCACCTTCAGCGCCTCGTCGAGCCGTCCGGAGAGGACGAGCGTGCGGGCGTACTCGTGGAGGAGGTCCCGGTTGTCGGGCTCCTTCTCGGTGGCGCGCTTCAGGTAGAGGATCGCCTTCTCGTAGTCGGGCTTGTCGAGCGACGCCGCGGCGCGGCCGACGAGCCAGAGGCCGTCCACGCAGCCCGGCTCGATCTCGAGAAGGTCCATTCCGAACTTCAGCGCCTTCTCGGCCTGCCCGCCGGCGAGCCGCACGGTGCCGAGGCGCAGGAGGATCCACGGGTCCGAGGGCGAGCGGGCGAGCGCGATCTCGAAGTAGTCGTTGCTGCGCTGCTCGATCCCCTTCCTCTGGAACACCGAGCCCAGCCCGAAGAGCGGGTCGAGCAGGTTGAGCGGATCGTCGTCGAGGCAGGCGGTGAACTCCTTCTGAGCGCCGTCGAAGTCGTCGGCGGCGAGGAGCGCCATGCCGCGGTTCGAGCGCCACGTCGTGCCGCCGCCCTGCTCGGACGAGGCGGCCCACGTGGCCTGCGCGTCCGCGTACCTGCCCTGCGCGTACTGCACCGAGCCGAGGACGAGGTTCAGCCCCGCCGAGGCGCCCTCCTTCTTCGCCTGGTCGATGTAGCCGGCGGCTTCGGCGACCCTGCCCTGCGCGAGCGCGATCCGCGCCATCGCGACGAGAGCTTTCGAGCCGACGCCCGGGGTATTGACGACCGTCTTCAGCGTGCGCATCGCATCGTCGAGACGCAGTTCGCGCTCCGCGATCAGACCGACCCGCAGCTTCGCCTCCGGGTCGCCCGTCTTCACGGCCTTGTCGTAGAGTCCGCGCGCCGCCGCCATCGCCCCGACGCGCTCGTAGGCGTCGCCGACGAGGAGTTGCGCCGGGCCGTCCTCCTTGCGGCCGTCGGCCATGTAGGTGAGGTACGCCTGGAGCTCTCCCTCCATGTCGTACGTCCCGCGGTAGTACTCGCCGAGCAGGCGGATGAGCGGGAGGTCAGGCGTGAGCTGGTACGCCTTCTTCAGCTCGCCGATCGCGAGCTTCTTCGCGGCGAGGCCGTACCTGCCCGCGGCTTCGTCAGCGCCGATCCGCTCCGGGAGCGTCTCCCAGACCCACTGCGCGACCTTCGTCAGCGCCTCGCGGTCCGTGTCCCTCACGCCGCGGCGGATGCGCTCCTCGTAGAACTCGTTCTCGAGCGTGTGGAGGAGGTGGACCGTCTGGTAGCCCCCGAACTCGGCCGGCCCGAACTCTTGCGTCCCGATCGGAAGACCGTTCGCCTTGTTCAGGAACGTCACGCGCGCGGTCACGTTCGGCCACTTCTCGAGGATCGTCCAGTCGGGCTGCCCCTTGAACGCGCCGGTCAGCTCGAACTTCACGAGCGTCTCTTCGCCGCTCTTCCCGACGAGCTTCGCGTGCTTCGACGGATCGAACTTTCGCTCCTTCACCAGCGGCACGTCGGCCGGCGGGTCCTCGACCTTCGCCTCTTCCGTCGGCGCCGCGCCGGCCGCAGCCGCCGCCGCAACGATGCGCGTGCGATACGGGCGCCAGTGCTCCGGCGAAGGTCCAGGCGTCGGCATCGGGGGCACGAACCACGGCGCGAGAGCCCCCGGGGCCGGGAGTTCGGGGAGCGGCGGACGCCTCTCGGGGCGGACCTGCGCGAGCGGCGGGCGCCCGATCTGGTTCTCCTTGGGCAGACCGTCGGTCGGGTCGCGGGGCGTCGAGGTGATGACGGGCACATCGGTCCCGGCCGGGAGCGTGGACGCCCCCACCTCGTTGTACTTGCCCGTCGCGCCCCAGATCAGGAGGCCCCCGATCACGACGCACGTCACGAGGAGGATCTGTTCCTTGCGCACGACTACCTCCCCTCGGCCTGCTGCCCGGACTCGTAGCGAAGGCCCGCGACGTTGAACGCCGCCTTCGTCGTGTCCTCTTCCTGCGAGATCGGGACGATGTAGTCGATCGACTCGAGCACAGTCATCCGCCGGTCCTTCTCAGCGACCGCGTTCAGCGATCGCAGCACCTGCACCACGTCGGCCGGCTCGCCCACGAGCTCCATGTGGACGCCGATCGCGCTCACGAAGCTGATGCCCGTCTGCTCGGGGAACGACGAACGCGACGACACGCGGATCTGGAGCACCTTCTCGATCCCCGGCTTCGCGAGGCTGCGCGCGACGAGGTCCGTCACGATCGCGAGCCCGTGGAGCGCGGCCGGGATCTCCTCGTCCGGGTAGCCGGAAAGGCCCAGCGTCTCGTCGAGCTCCTTGCCGGTCTGAGCGGCCTTGCCGGCGAGCACGCTCCGCGCCGTGTCGCGCAGGCTGGAGAGGCACGCCTGGGGCACCCTGTCGAAGCGGTCCACGAAGACGTCGAGCGTCCGCTTCTGGGTCTTGTCGATCGAGTCGAGGCTCTCGAGGATCCACGCGATGTTCTCGCGGACGTACGCCTTCTTGCGGTCGGACTCGCTCTTCACGTCCCAGCCGGCGATGGAGGCGACTCGCTTCGCGAGCACCTGCTTCGCCTTCTCAGCGTTCTCGGCGATCCCGCGCTGCTCGGCGATGGAGCTCGCCGACGGGGCCTTCCCGTTCTTCCGCTTCGCCTCGAGCTCCGAGAGGAGACTCGCGTTCTTCGCCTGGACCTTCTCCGGGTCGTTCTGGTCGCCGTACATGCTCCGCATCACGAAGAACGCGACGAGGAAGAGCACGCCTCCCACGATCAACTGGAGGATGAAGCTCTTGTGACGCTGCCACATCTCGTCCATCAGCGATCCTCCCCTCTCGCGGCGTTCACTTCGCCACCTCGGCTTCGATCTCCGCCGGAGTCTTCGAGCGGATCTGGAACACGAAGGTGTTGTTCTGCGCCACGAGCTGGCCCATCGTCTCCTTGAAGCCCTTCATCTCGATCACGCGCTCGCGAAGGTTCTCGACGAAGCTCGTGTACGACGCCGCGGCCGGGCGCGCGCCGACGTCCCGCACCTTCGCCTCGAACGTGACCTCGGGGACCTTGAGCGTCTCGACCTTGGTCGAACCCGGGACGGGCACCGAGACCGGGATGAACTTCGCGGAGATCTTCATGATGTGGATCGACTCGAAGCCGACCATGTCGGTGCCCTGGTAGTTGTTCGCCGACTCGTTGAGCACGCGCGCGACGACGTCCGCCATCCGCTGGGTGACGGGCCCGAGCGAGACGAGGCGCGAGAGCTGGTTCATCTCCGCGTTCGATTCCTCGACGCGCTTCCTGAAGCTCTCCATCTCGGCGGCGTTCTTGCCGTAGGCGACGCCCGTCTGCTGCAGTTGCCCGCTCTCCTCGTTCGCGCGGGCGGACGCTCCCGAGAGCATCACCCACGACGCGACGAGGCACGCGCCGAGCACCGCGGCGGCGGCGATCGAGATCGCCGTGTGCTGAACGAAGTGGCGCTTCTTCTTGTCGGAGGCGGGGAGCACCTCGACGCGGAACGCCTCCTCGTCGGCCGCCATCTGGGCGAGGCCGAGCGTGACCGCCATGCCGCCCTGGTCCTGCTTCAGCGCGAGGGCGGTCTTCTCCGGCAGCGCCGAGAGGTCGAGCGACGAGACCGGGTCGAAGAGCTCGACCGGGATGCCCAGGTTCGACTCCATGTACTCGGGCAGACCCTTGAGGAGCGCGCCCGAACCCATGAGCACCAGCTTCGACGGCTGGCAGTCCGGCACTTTCGTCTGCGCCCTCGCGAACATCAGCGACGAGTTGAAGGCCGACACGAAGTGCCCGCCGACGCCCATCAGCGAGTTGGCGATCTTCTCCTCCGCGGAGTCGCGGTACTTCGCCTTGCCGCGGGGCGTGATGTTGCCCTTGGTGATCTTGCTCTTCTCGGCCGTCGCGGCGTCGAGGCGGAGGTTCTGCACGAGCGAGTCGGTGAAGAGACGGCTGCCGCCCGTGACGTTCCTCGCGAAGATCAGCCCGCCCTTCCTGGCGATGGCGACGTCGGTGTTCTCGTGGCCGATGTGCATGAAGAACACGGTCTCGTCGGACGGGAGCTTCGCGTTCTCCTTGTAGGCCCAGAACGCCGCCGCCGACCTCGGGCACCCGCCGAGGACGTCGAGACCCGCCTCGCGCAGGGCGTCGAGCCGCGGGGTGAGGTGGCCGTTCTTCGCGAGGGCGACGAGCACGACGTTGTCGCCGGAGGTCGCGTCGTCGATCGCGAGCGGCGCGTACGCGGCGGAGACGTCGCCGCCCGACTGCTCGGAGACCTCCTGGATCTCGAAGTTCATCAGCATCTCGAGGCGCCAGTCCGGGACCGGCGGGACCTGCGTGTAGCGGATGATGAGGTCCTTGCCGGAGAGGCCGACGAGCGCCGGACCCCTGGCGCCCGAGCTCTTGAGAGCGGCCTTCGCCTCGCCGACGCGCTTCGCGTCGGTCGCGGACGGGTCGCCGATCGGCGCGATGAGCGCCTTCGTGACCTGCCACGCGCCGGACTTCTGCTTCCTGACCTCGAGGACGCGGATCGTCCGCGAACCGATGGTGACGCCGGTGCCCAGTGCGGCCATGCCCCCTCCTACCTACTTCGGCTTCGCGAGTGCTTCGCGAGCCGTCTTCTCCGCCGCGGTGCCCGGGAACCTCTCGACGACCTCTTTGTAGAAAGCCTCCGCGAGCGTGGGCATCTTGAACTTCGCGAAGTCCGCGGCCTTGCGCAGGAGCGGCGCCGCCCGGCGTTCCCACTCCTTCAGGCGGATCTCGTTGCTCGCAGTCGCGACCGACGTCGCGACCTTCGCGGCCTCGACCCCGACGTCGTGCTCGGCGAACTCGGTCCCTAGCTTCTCGGCGTCGGCGGCTGCGGCCGAGAGCTCCGTCTCGTCGCGGAACTGGATCGCCCCCGCCGCGCGCTTCTGCAGAGCCTCGAGCTGCGACTTGCCCTGGAGCTCGAGCGCCTTGATCTTCTGGTCGATCGCGTCTCCCTCGGCGCTGCCCGCGGGGAGGAACCCGGCGAGCTGCTTGAGGGTGGCGATCGCGACGCCGAACCTCCGCTGCTGCGTGGCGGCGTCCGCGTCGGAGCTCAGCTTCGCGATCTCGGCGCCGAGCGCCGAGGAGTCGGTGTCGATCCTCAGCACGAGCTTTCCTTCCGTGACGCCGAAGCCGACCTCCCACGCGTCCCCGGCCCGGTAGATCGCGAAGCGCAGAGGACCGCAGCCCTCGCCCTTCGAGACCTTGAAGCGGTGCTGACCGCCGAAGCTGACGTGCTGGACCTTCTCGAAGAGGTACGGGTCGCCGACACGGCGGAAGTCGCTCTCGGTGCGCACGCCGACGCCCGCCGCGACGAACTCGTCGGGCAGCGTCGCGACCCACGCCGCCTCGGCACCCGGCAGGGTCGCCGTCAGGTCGACGTTGCGCCCGCCGCTCGCCGCGAGAGTCACCGTGAACGGCTGCAACTCACCGCTCGCGGGATCGACGAGCTTGCCCTGCATCGAGACGCCGCCCGAGTCGATCGTCTGCGAGCCCGGCCGGTCGCCTCGCCGGGACGGATCGGAGACCGATTCTCCGCGCAGCGCGCCGCCGACCGCGTCGCCGTTGACGAGCAGCTTCGCGCCGCCGCGCGAGATCGTGGCCTGGCCGTCCGCCGAAACCGAGATCGCGATCGGGTTGTCCTGCGACTGCCCGCCGCCGGGGTTGCCCGCGCCGACGACGAGGAACACGTCGTCGAAGTAGGCCGTGCCGCCGGCCGCGTTGATGAGCTCGAGTCGCGCCGCGCGCGCGCCGTCGGGCGGCACCGCGGCGGACTTGACGTCCTGCCAGGTGTTCGACGACGTGAGCGTGCTCGCGTTGCGGCCGATCTCGCGGCCTTCCCTGTCGGGCTTGTCGATCCAGACGATACGGACGCCGGCGAGCGCCCCGCCCGCGGTGCGGACGCTCGCGCCGAACTCGACGGGACGCCCGGGGCTGACGAGGAACGGCGACGTCGCCGACGTCTGCGCCGCGGCGCACGTGCCGGTCGCCCCGTCGCGCGCGACCGAGAAGAACGCGGTGCCCTGCTTTGCGGGGCCGTCGGACTTCGAGTCCGCCGCGCGCGACTTCGTCGGCGTGCCCGGACGGTTCTCCCAGCCGGCGCCCTGGCGGTCCTCGAACGAGAAGTCGTCGACCTTGTTCTGGTCGATCGCTGCGAGCTTCACCTTCTCGCCCGTGAAGACGTCGGGGTGCGTCACGACGTACGCGCCGCCGCCGACCACGATCACGAGGACGAGGCCGATCATGACGGCCTGGCTGCGACGCGCCTCCTGGACGCGCGTCATGTCCATCTCGGCGCGCAGGAGGCCCCACTCCGAGCCGAGGTCGTCCACCGCGGCCATGGCCTTCTCGAAGTCCGAGACCGTCGGGTCGACGAAGACGAAGCGCGTGGCGCCCATGCGGATGCGGGCGCCGTGCTGGAGCGCCGTCTCGCTGACGGGCTCGCCGTCGACGAGCGTGCCGTTGGTCGAGCCGAGGTCGCGCAGCACGTAGGCGCCGCCCTCGCGGGCGATCTCGGCGTGGAAGCCCGACGTGCCCGCGTCGTTCAACTGGACGACGTTCTTCGCGTTGCGCCCGAACGTGATGCGCGGCTTGTCGAGCGGGACCTTCTGGCCGTCCCTGTCGCCCCCCGCGAAGACGATCATGCACTGGTCGCTGGCGGAGGTCTCGGCCTTCGACGCCGCGGCGGGCGCGGGACTCGAGGCATCCTCCTCGAGCGAGATCTCGTCCTCCGCTGCGGGTCCGTCCTCGAACTTCAGCGCGGCCCGGCCGATCTCGATCAGGTCGCCGGAGACGAGCTTGCGCTTCTTGACCGTGTCGCCGTTGACCTTCGTGCCGTTCGTCGAGCCGAGGTCGGCGAGCTCGTAGCCGTTCTGGATCCTCAGGATCTGAGCGTGACGGCGGGAGACGCCGAGGGAGGCGTCGAGGACGATCGTGCAGCCTGCGAGGCTGCCGATCGAGCACGAGTCGCCGACGTCCACGGAGCGCGTCTCGCCCCCGCTTCCGACGACGTAGGTCAGCTTCGGCATGCCGTCCTCCCACGACGCGCCCCGAATCCCGCGGCAGCAGCGACTCGTCCGCCCCGAGACGGAAAAGGACGACGCCCGCCCGCCCGCGGGCTCCGAACGCGGTGCCCGTGTCGCGCCTCGTTCCACCCACGTGAGTCGGAGGACGCGCCGCGGCGAGTATAGAGCCGTCCGATCGAGGCTCCCCAGCACAAAATCCAGCTCGGCAGGCTCGGGGAAACCGGGCGCGCGGCGGCCGCAAGATCTTGTCCGCCAAAGAGTTCGGCGACGCGATCGCGACGTGTGTGACCTCTGCGTTTCAGGGCGACGGCGCCCGGGCCGACAGCTTGTAGCGACGTAGCTTCTTGCGCAGACCGAGCCGGGAGAGGCCGAGTGCCCGCGCCGTCCGGGAGATGTTCCCGCCCTCGCGGTCGAGCATCCGGCGCACCACCCGGAGCTCCAGATCCTCGACCAGCGCCTTCAGGTCGCGCCCCTCCGCCGGGGGCTGACCGGGCGGGGACTCGGCCAGCGCCGCGAGCGGGTCGAGGATCTCCCGCGAGAGTTCGTCCACGTCGATGAGCCCCCGGGAGAGCGCGGCCGACCGGCGCAACTCGTTGTCGAGCTGACGCACGTTCCCCGGCCAGGGATACCGGACGAGTGCCGCGAGCGCCGCCTCACTGAGCCGCCGCGGCTTGCCGTCCTTGCCGAGGTGCGCGAGGAAGTGCTCGCAGAGGGCGGGGATGTCCTCCGGGCGCTGCCTGAGCGGCGGCACCCGGACCTTCACCACCGCGAGCCGGTAGTAGAGGTCCTCGCGGAAGCGCCCCTCGCGGACGAGCGCCATCAGGTCCCGGTTCGTGGCGGCGACGACGCGGACGTCCACCTTGCGGACGGAGTTGCCCCCCACGCGGCGGACCTCGCCCTCCTGCAGGACGCGCAGGAGCCGCTTCTGGAGGTTGACGCTCATGTCCCCGACCTCGTCGAGGAAGAGCGTGCCGCCGTCGGCCCGCTCGAAGAGCCCGGGTGCGGCGGCGTCGGCGCCGGTGAAGGCGCCGCGCTCGTGCCCGAAGAGCTCGTTCTCGAGGAGCGAGTCCGGGAGCGCGGCGCAGTTCTCCGCGACGAACCGCGCGGTCGCACGTCCCGAGGAGGCGTGCAGCGCCCGGGCGAAGAGCTCCTTGCCCGTGCCGCTCTCGCCTTCGAAGAGGACGGGAACGCCCGTGTCCGCTATGCGATCGACCTGCCGCAGCACGGCGAGGACCGCCGGGCCGCGTCCGATGATGTCCGGGTAGCGATGGCCGAAGCTCTCGTCGACGAGTGCCAGGTCGGCGCGCGCGTCGCGCAACTGGGCGGTGCGACGCTCCAGCGAGTCGGCGAGGCGCTCGTTCAGGCGCTTCGCCTCCTCCGCCGCGGCGAGGAGCTCGTCTCGCTGCCGAAGGTTCTGCGTGAGGAGCCGTATGCGCTCCAGCGCGAGCACCGCCTGCTCCGCGTAGGCGCAGAGCATGTCGGCGTCGGCGAGGGAGAAGGCACCCTCCTCGCGACGGCTGTCGAGCCAGAGCGCCAGACGCCGCTCGGACTGGAACGGCACGCAGACGACCGATCGAACGCCCGCGCTCCGCGTCTCCCGCGACAGGTCCTCGATGACCTCGGCCGCGCCTCCGGCGAGGACGCGACGGGCGACGTGCCCCGCGATGCCCACGTCGGCGTCGGCGGCGACCTCGCCGCCCGGATCGCGCGACCGGACCACGGTGACGCCGCCGTCGTCCGACGGACCGACCAGGAATGCACGCTCAGCCCCAGCGAGCGAGAGGGCTCCGTCGAGGAAGGAGTCGAGGAGCTCGTTTTCGTCCGCGGCGCGGGCGAGGCGCTTGTTCAGGTCGAGGATGCGCCGCAGCGTGCGGAGCTCGTGCGCCACGTCCGGAAGCTCGTCGAGCCCGATGGCGTCGAGGTTCTCGAAGAGGATGCGGGGACGCCCGGCGCGGCGCGGCTCGGCCGGCGCGGCGGATTCCTCCGGAGCGGAGAAGCCCTCCAGCGCCGAAAGTCGCTTCGCCATGCGCCCAGAGTGTACGCCGGTTCGGCGACCCTGCCGGGCCCCGGCCGCCTTCCACCCGGCCGGTCAGTTCGCCGCGAGATGGACGGCGACGACGGCGGCCGTCTCGATGCGCAGGACGAGCGGCCCGAGGTCGCACGGCAAAGCGCCGAGCCTCTCGATCTCGGCCTGCTCCGCGGGCGCGAACCCTCCCTCGGGACCGACGAACAGGATCACGCGCGAGGCTCCTGAGACGAGGCCGGGGATCTTCCCGGTCGAACCCGGAGTCGCCACGAGCCGGACGCCATCGCCCGCGCGGGCCGCCGCCTCCGCGAGCGACATCGGCTCGGCGACGTCGGGGACGTCGGCGCGCCCGCACTGCTTCGACGCCTCGACCGCCGAACGCCGCCAGCGGCGGATCGTGTTCTCGCCCGTCTCCTTGCGCACGCTGCGGTCCGCGGCGATCGGGAGGATGCGCGCCGCCCCCGCCTCGACCGCCTTCTCGACGAGCCACTCCATCCGGCCGCCGCGCGGGATCGCCGTGCAGAGGACGACCTCGCGCGCCGGTCGCGGCGCCGCGATCGCCGCGCCGAGTTCGACGTCGACGCCGCTCTTCGCGACCGACGCCACCGTCGCCGCGAACTCGCGGCCCGTGCCGTCGAACACGTGCACCACGTCGCCCTCGCGGGCGCGCAGGACGCGGGCGAGGTGATGTCCCTCTTCCTCCGGGAGCCGCACGCGCCCCGACACCGGGAGCCCCGGCACGTGGACGCGCGGGACGCGGCTCACTTCGGCGACTCCTTCTCGATCTCCGCGATCTCCTTCGCGAGCCAGACCGCGTGCTTCTCGATCTTCGCCCGGTCCGCCGCGTCCGCGGGCGCCGCGTCGAGCCACGCGCGGTACTCGGCCATCGCCGCGTCGAGCTGACCGAGTCGCTCGAGCACCGCGGCCCGGTTGATCCGCGCGGCGATCATCGTCGGGTCCATCTTCAGCGCCGCCTCGAACTGAGGCGCCGCGTCCTCGAGCTTCTGCGACTTCGCGAGGACGACTCCCCGCGCGAAGTGCGCGACCGCCGTCGGCTCGGCGAAGAGCGATTGCGCGAGGCGCTCCGCGGCCTCGTCGAAGCGGCCCGCCTTGTCGAGGTCCTGCGCCTCGGCGAAGGCACTGCCCGCGATCTCGTGCAGACGGTCCTTCGCGGCGGCGAGGTCGATCGTCGCGCCAGGCACGTCGAGCGCCTTCTTGAAGTCCGCGATCGCCTCCGAGCGCTTCTTGTAGAGGAGATAGAAGTGTCCGCGGTCCATGTGGAACTTCGCGATCGCGTCGCGCGGCGCCGCCGATTCGGGAAAGCGGTCGCGGGCGAGCTCGTACTTCGCGAGCGGCAACTTCCAGTCGCCCTGCGCGCGCAGCACGTCGCCGAGGAAGACGAGCGCGTCGGGCGAGGGCGGGTCGAGTGCGACCGCGCGGTCCGCCGCGGACTTCGCCTCCGCGAGTTCCTGCTGCACGACCGCGGCCGCGGCGCCGGCGCACTTTTCGAGATGGTTGCGTCCCGCGCGAATCGCGAGGTCGGCGAGGAGCTTCCGCGCCATCGCCTGCGACGGATCCGCGAGCACGGCCTTCTGCAGCCACGGGAAGGCGTCGCCCGGCTTCTGCTCGAAGACCAGCGTCTCGCCGAGTCGCGCGAGGACGCGCGGGTCGCCCGGCGCGACCGCCGCCGCGCGGCGCAGATCGTGCTCCGCCTGCAAGAGGAACACGTTGTCCTCCTCGAGGAGGAACTGCGTGCGCCAGACCTCGGCGCGGTCGAGCAGCGGCTCCACCTCGTTCGGCGCGAGTTCTTCGGCCTTGTCGAACGCCTTCGTCGCGGCGAGGAAGTCCTCCTCCGCGAAGAGGATCTCGCCTCGCCGCGTGTGGAGACGCCACTCGGGCATGCCGGCGGCGTGCGCGGCGTCGAGCGCCTCGCGGGCCGTCACGAAGTCGGCGTCGGCGCTCGCGACGTCGGTGCCGCCGCGCCGTCCGATGCCGCGCTCGACGAACGCCGACGCGCGTTCCGCGTGCCGCCGCCACGTCCACTCGGCGTCGTCCGCAATCTCGATCGACGGAAGCTCGCCCGACGCCGCGACCGCTTCATCGGCGAGTCCGAGAGCGAACCGCGCGCGGATCAAGAGGCGCAGCACGACGCGGCGCAGGCGCACGTCGCCGTCGCGCGTCCCGGCCTCGGCGATCACGATCTCCCGCAGCGCATCCTTCGCGCGACCGACGCCGAGGTACGCGAGCCCGCGCAGCGCCGCGGACCGTGCCACGGCGGCGCGATCGTCTCCCGGAACCGGATCGGGCCAGTCCGCGACGCCGGTGTCGAGACGCGACTGCGGCGTGGCGATCGCCGCGGCGCGCGTCTGCACGGCCTCTTCGAGCAGGATGAGCGCGAGCCCCTCGCGCTTCTCGTCGAGGAGCTCGACCGCGAGTTCGGCGAGGACCGAGGCGAGCTGTTCACGGATGCGCACGCCTTCCGGATGCAGGTCGCGCGCCTTGCGAAGGTGCGCGGCCGCTTCGTCGAGCTTGCCCGCGCGGCGGGCGACGATGCCGAGCACCTGCTCGGGCGCCGACGACATCGGGACGATCTCCGCGGCCTTGCGTGCCGCTTCGCGAGCCGCGCCCATGTCGTCGCGCGCGGCCTGCGACTGCGCCTGGTCGAGGAGCGACGCGGCGAGGAGATCCTTGATGGACGCGTCGCCGGGCCGCAGCTCCATCGCCTTGCGCAGCTTCGTCTCCGCGTCCACGGGGCGCAGCCACATCGCGTCGAGACGCGCGGCGTCGACGAGCAGATCGGTGTCGAGCGGGTGCGCCGCGATCGCGTCCGCGAGGTCGCGCCGCGCGCCCGCGCCGTCTCCCGCGACGAGTCGGACCTTTGCGCGCTCCCGGACGATCGCCGGATCGTGCGGCGCCGCCTTCTCCGACTTCGCGAGCGCCTCGCGGACCTCTCCGGTGCGCCCCGCGATGAGGTACACGCGGGCCAGACCGTTCCACGCGATCGCGCAGCGCTCGTTCATCCGCACGGCCGCTTCGTAGTCCCTCGTCGCGCCGGCGATGTCGCCGAGCAACTGCTTGCACGACGCGCGGTTGCTGAGCAGGTCCGCGAGCGTCTCGGCGCGGCCGACTTCCTCGACCTGCGACAGACTCGACTCCGCCGCGTCGAAGTGGGTCAGCGCCTCGCGAAGTCCCTCGGCGTCCGCGGCACCCGCGTGGGTCAGGTAGAGGTGCGTCGCGAGTCCGTGCTCCGCCCGTCCGCGATTGAGCGGCGACCGCTCGGTCCTCGACAGCATCGCCGCCGCGCGCCACGCGCGCTCTGCGCGCGCCCAGTCCTCGGCGACGTCGGCCGAGTTCTCCTGCGCCCGCGTGGTGAACGCTGCCGCGAGTTTCAGTTGGACGAGCGCGCTCTGCGGCGCCTTCGACTCGGCGTCCTGCCAGAGCGTGACGGAGTCGTGCCAGACCGGCAGGCGCATCGCGCAGAGCGTTGCGAGCACGCCGACGCCGACCGCGGAGGGGAGCATCGACATCGCCCCGTCGCCACGCCGTCGCAGCAGCCACGCGACACCGATCGCGAACGGGAGGAGCGCGACGTACACGTACCGCTCCGCGAAGAGCACGCTCGTCCGCGGCAGCACGTTGTTGAACGGCAGCAGCGCGAGCGGCACCGCGAGAAGCGCCGCTGCGGCGCCGCGCGATCGTTTCCACGTCACGCCGACGGCGACGGTCCACACCACGATCACCGCCGCGCCGAGCACCGCCTGCCGCGTGTCCACCGCGTCTGCGGAGAGTCCGTGCTCCACGCTCTGCTTGAACGGCACGCACAGCGCGATGGCGTAGCGCCACACGACCTGCAGATCGGCGACGAGGATCGCGCCGAGTCCCGCGCCGGTTCCGCCTCCCGCGGTGCCTTCGCGCGACGCGACCCAGAGATGGAGCGCCGTCATCAGTCCCGCGACGACCGCGTACGGCGTCACGGGCCGGAGTCGCTCGCGGACGCTCGACTCGTCGTCGCGCAGCAGGATCGCGTGCACGGCGAGGAGCAACGGAAGCACGAGCGTCGTGCCTTTCGCGGTCATCGAGACGAGGAGACAGAGCGCGCCCAGCACGTGCAGCCCTGGGCGCCGCTTCTCGATTCCATCGAGGTAGAAGATGGCCGCCGCGGCCATCCACACGAACGAGAGCACGTCCTTCCTGCTCGCCACCCACGCCACGCTCTCGGTCGCGACCGGGTGCACGGCGAAGATGACCCCGGCGAGTCCCGCGACGAAGGCGCGCATTCCGAGGCGCCGCGCGAGGAGCGCCACCATCGCTGCGGCCACGGCGTGCAGGATCGCCGAATGCAGATGGAACACCCACGGCGCCCCGCGTCCGAGCGCGTGGTCGATTCCGGCGCTCGCGTAGTAGAGCGGCAGCCACGCGTGCATGAACTGCGGCGTCCTCGCGGGACTGAGGAGCTCCGCGATCCCGGCGGCGAGTCCCTTGCCGATGGCGGGGTTGGCGGGCGAGACGAGGTCGACGTCGTCGTAGTTGACGAACCCGAACGACGTCACCTGTCCCGCGACGAGGTAAACGACGAGCGCCACCGCGAAGGCGGCGAGCGCCGCGCTCCAGGCGCGGTTCGGCTGCGTTTCGGTGTCGCTCAATCCGCGAACGTCCTGTGCCAGAGCTCGATGTTCACGAGCGCCCAGAGATGCCGCGCCTCGACGCTGTCGCCGCAGAGCACGCGCTCGACGCCGCGAGGATCGTAGAGACCCCGCGACTTCGCCGTGGAATCGCAGAGCAGATCGCGGAAGAACGTCCCGAGCGGGCCGCGCGCCCAGGCCGCGAGCGGGACGGGGAAACCCATCTTGTCGTTGCGCGCGCGCGCTGCCGCGGGCAGCACCGGCCACGCCGCGCGCCGCAGGAGGAACTTCAGCTCGCCGTCGCCGAAGAGGACCTCGTCGGGGCACGCGTCCACGAACGCGAGGATGCGCCGGTCGAGGAGCGGCACGCGGCTCTCGACCGACCACGCCATGCTCGCGCGGTCCTCGACTTCGAGGAGCGCGGGCAGGAACACGCGACGGTCGAACCGCGCCGCGTCGCCGACGGAATTCGCCGCCCGTCCGAACGAGTCGAGGAACCGCTCGCGCGCCGGATCGGCCTGCACGGCGTTGCGCAGATCGTCGGAGAGGACCGAGTCGAGGCCGGCACCGCGGTGCATCAGCGCGAAGTAGCGCTCGGGGATCGGCTGGAAGAGGCCCGCGCCGAAGTGACGCCGCAGCAGCGGGCCGTAGCCGTCGAGGGCCGTGAGGTGCGGCGCGAGCGTTCGGAGCGACTGCGTCGCGCCGTCCTTGATCGATTCGGCGAGCGCGAGTTCGAGACGCAGCACGAGATGACGGACGTAGCCGGAGAAGAGTTCGTCGCCGCCCTGTCCGCCGAGGACCACCTTCACGTGCTGCGACGCGAGCTTCGACACGTGCCACTGCGGGAGCAGCCCCGGCCCCGCCATCGGTTCGTCCATCGCACGCGCGGCCTTCGGCAGCGAGTCGGCGAGGTCCGCGGGCGACATCTCGACCTCGTGACGGACGGCGCCGATCTCGGCCGCTACCGCGCGCGAGTGCTCGCGTTCGTCGAAGCCCGGGACGTCGAACGCGCCCGTGAACACGTGGATTGGCGAGGAGGACTGCTCGGCCGCGAGCGCGGCGACGAGCGACGAATCGATGCCGCCCGAGAGGTGCGCCCCGAGCGGGACGTCGCTGCGCAAATGGTCGCGGACGGCCGCGCGCAGGAGGTCGCGCAGGAGATCCGCGGCGGCCGACGGGTCGCTCGGCACGTCGAGCGGCTCGGCCCACGCCGCGATCGGCTCGGTGCGCGGCGGCGCGCCGCGCGTCAGACGCAGCATCGACCCCGGAGGCACGCGGCGAAGTCCGTCGAAGAACGTCGCGTCCGAGAGCGGCATCTGGAACGCGAGGTAGTCGAGGAGGGCCGCGTGCGAAAGGCCGGGCCGCTTCCGCGTAGCCGCGAGGATCGCCTTCGGCTCGCTCGCGAAGAGCACGCGATCGCCCTCGTCGAGCCACGACATCGGCTTGATGCCGCACGGATCGCGCGCGAGGAGCGCGGCGCCCGTCGCGTCGTCGAAGAGCGCGCACGCAAACATCCCGTTCGCGCGGCCGAGGCCCGCGGAGCCCTCGCTCGCGAGGAGTTCGAGGAGCACCTCGGTGTCGCAACGCGTGCGGAGTTCGACGTCCGCGAGCCGCCCGCGAAGCTCGACGTGGTTGACGATCTCGCCGTTGAACGCGAGCGCGAACCGCCCGTCGCGCGTCCGCATCGGCTGCGCGCCGTTCTCGGGGTCCATCACCGCGAGACGGCACGCGCCGAGCACGCCCGCGGAGCTCGCGACGACGCCGTCGCCGTCGGGCCCGCGGTGGCGGATCGCCGCGAGCATCGCGCGGACGTCCGCGGTCCACGCGCCGACCCGTTCGCCAGGCGGTTCACGCCCCCAGATGCCCGCGATGCCGCACATCGTTCAGGCGGCTCCGCGGACGAATGCGAGACGCGCAGCGAGTCGCACGTGGCCGAACGCCGTGCGCACCACGCGCATCTTCGACACGCCCGCGACGCGGTCGCGCAGCGTCGACGGCACCTCGACGACACGCGCGCCGCCGAGGAGCGCGCGGGAAAGGATCTCGGCGGCGGCGAGGAACCGGTCGGACTCCCACGCGAGGCCGCGGACGAGGTCGCCGCGGTACGCCCGGAACGCGCACGTGAACGTCCGGACGCCGCGAGCCCGTCCGCGGAGCGCCAGACGGTAGAGCGTCGAGCATCCCCACGAGAGGAGCCGCCGGAACGGTCCCGCGCGGAACTCCGCGCCCTCGGCGAACGGCGTCGCGGACGCGATGTCCGCACCCGCGCCGACCGCGTCGAGAAGCTTGATCACGTCGCGGGCCGGATACGCGCAGTCCGCGTCGTAGGAGACGACGACGTCGCCCGTCGTCGCCGCGACGCCCGTGCGGAGCCCGGCGCCGAAGCCGCGGTTCCTCTCGTGCCGGATGAGGTGGCGTCCGGGTCCTGCGGCGCACCACTCCCCCGCGAACGTCGCAGTCCGGTCGGTCGAGCCGTCGTCCACCAGGATCACCTCGATCGCGTCGCCGCGTGCGGCCACGAGCCTGCCGAGCTCCTCCATCTCGCGCGCCAAGTGCGGCAGGGAGCCCTCCTCGTCCTTCATCGCCACGACGATCGAGACCAGCACGGCTCGGAAACTAGCCGCGGCGGAAGCTGACGCGTCCGCAATCACGCGAACGTCACGAATCAGCGCGGGACCCGGGCAGGCTCGGTGAGGCGGCGGATGGTCGCCTTCGCCTCGGGGAGCCAGCGAGCGACGACGTCGTCGTAGATCGCGTCGTACTTCGCGAGGTCCGGGTCGTCGCCGAGCGCGACCCTGGGCGAGGCCTTGTACGCCTCCTCGCGCACGCGCTCGTCGAACTGGGAGATCATCTCCTGCGACGGGCCGGGGAACGCCGCCCGGAGCCGCGCGTGCGCGACCGCCGTCGCCGACGACGGCTTCTCCGGCCGCCGCCCAGCGAGATAGATGTCCTTCGCGTCCGCGTACTCGGCCGTCTGGAAGTCGACGAACGCCGTCAGCCGGTCCGCAAGCTCGGCGAGGTGCTCCTCGTCGTAGAGACCCCGCCGCTTCTCCCAGGCCGCGTCGATCTCCGCGGCGTTCTCGACTTGGAAGTCGTACCGCAGGATCTGCGTCAGCGGCAGCGCGTCCTGCGCGATCTGCGCGTCCCAGTCCCGAGCCGACGGCCCCATCACCGGCCGGACGACGAACGTCCACAGCGCCGCCCCCGCGACGACGAGCAGGACCCCGACCACGTACTTCCAGCGCGTTTCCATGTCGTGCTCGTTCTACCAGCCCTCGTCGCAACCCTCGATCGGAGGGAGTCGCACCCCGTGCGGCGCACAGCGCCGCGAGGGGAACAAGTGCCGGGAGACCTCTGCGCCCGCGCAGCCGGTCCAAGGGCCGACACGGCAGACCGTGGTGGGAGAGCCGGGACTTGAACCCGGAAGGGTGTGAACCCACGGGCTCCTAAGACCCGCGCGTCTGCCATTCCGCCACTCTCCCAGCGAGCCGCGGCACGCGGGCATCGTAGACTCACCGTCATGGGCAAGACGATCTTCGTGGCCGTCATCGCCGCCATCCTGGCGAGCATCGCGACCACGCTCGTGATGGCTTCCTTCCACGCCGAGGAGCGCGCGGCCGACGCCGAGGTGCGGTCGAAGGCGGAACAGACTGCGCAGGTCGAGCGCGAACGGCTCGAACGTCGCGTCGCCGACGTCGAGAAGAAGGCGGCGGCCGCGCCCCGGGCCGAGCGCCGTCCCGCGTCCGATGAGGTGCCGGCGGCGGCTCCAGCGGGGACCGAGGCGCTCGCGCCGGACGGGACGCCGTACGTGTCGATGGCGCAGCTCCAGGAGTTCGCCCGCACGCAGGGCGCGGCGCTCGTCCGCGACGCGATGAAGGGCGGCACGCCGGTCGCGCCCGTCGAGCAGAAGACCCTCGAGGACATCGCCCGCGACATGAACCTCTCCGCGGGCGAGGAGGCGAACCTCCGCAACGTGCTGCGCGACTCCGAGGAGGAGCTCGTTCGCAGCCTCTTCGGCGACAAACCGCTCGACGACGTGAAGCGCGAGATCCTCGAAGCGAAGGACGACCCGGACAAGCAGTCGGCGCTGATGCAGGGGGTCATCCAGAACGGCTTCGCGAACGTCGGCAAGCTCGTGACGCTCGAGAAGCGCACGAAGAAGAAGGTCGAGGCCGTCCTCGGCCCCGAGCGGGCGGCGAAGTTCCTCGCGACGCCGCGCAAGCCCGTGCTCGCCCCCGAGTTCGAGGAGGTCCTGAAGGGCGGCTTCTGATTCTCCGCCGGGCTCCCGTCTTCTGTTCAGGGGAGCCGGAACGCCGATCTAGGATGCGCCCCTTCCAAAGTCAGCACCCCCTGGAGAAGTGATCCTCATGTCTTCTGAAGCACCCCCGCTCGACGTGCAGGTCGAGGACGCCGGCCCCTGCTCCAAGCTCCTGAAGATCACGATCCCCGCATCGCGCGTGGACCACGAGATCGAGGAGACCTACAAGAACGTGCAGCGCGCCGCCCAGTTCCCGGGCTTCCGGCCGGGCAAGGCGCCGAGGAAGCTCGTGGAGGCGAAGCTCGGCGAGCGCGTCCTGCAGGAGGTACTCGAGCGCCTCGTGCAGACCGCGTACGACGAGGCGATCGACTCCTCGAAGCTGAAGACGGTCGGCACGCCCCGCCTGAAGGACACGCCCCAGCTCGCGAAGGGCACGGATCTGGCGCTCGCGATCACCATCGACGTGCGTCCGGAGTTCCAGCTCCCGAAGCTCGACGAGCTGACGGCCAAGCGCCCCGTGGTCGAGGCGACCGACGCGGACGTCGAGGCCGAGCTGAAGCGCCTGCGCGACGAGCGCGCCACGGTCGCTGACGCGGGCGACGAGCCCCTCGCCGACCGCGGCATCGCCACGCTGCACGTGAAGGTCGCTGTCGGCGACGAGACGGTCGTCGAGGCGGGCGACGTCGAGTGGCAGCACCCGTCCGACGTCCTCGGCGGCATGAACGTCGAGAACTTCGCCGCGACGATGCTCGGCAAGAAGAAGGGCGACGTCGTGAACGTCACGCAGAAGCTGCCCGACGACTTCCGCGACGAGAAGCACCGCGGCAAGGACGCTTCGCTCACGCTCCGCGTCGACGGCGTCCAGCGCGTCACGTTCCCCGTCGTGGACGACGCCTTCGCCGCCGAGATGGATTACGACTCGCTCGCCGAGATGCAGGCCGAGCTCAGGAAGGACCTCGAGAAGCGCCTCGCCGCCCAGATGGAGCGGATGACCGACGACGCCGTCGCCGAGGCGATCCTCGCGGCGGTGCCGTTCGACGTGCCGCCGACGCTCGTCGAGGCCGAGAAGGAGCGCATGCTGCGCCGCTACGAGATGCAGCTCCGCCAGCAGGGCATCGGCGAGGAGCTCCTTCCGAAGCTCCTCGACGAGGCGCACGAGCAGGCCGAGTCCCGCGTCAAGCGCGACCTCCGGCTCTCGTTCCTGCTCGACAAGATCGCCACGGAACGCAAGATCCTCGTCACCGAGAACGAGATCCGCGCGGAGGTCGGCTCGATCGCCACCCGGTACGGGAAGTCCCCGCCCGAGATGGAGGACTACATGGAACGCAACAAGCTGCTGCCGGCGCTCCGCGCCGAGCTCCGCGACAGGAAGACGCTCGGCGAGCTGCGCAAGGTCGTGAAGATCGAGGACGCGCCGAAGGCGGAGGCGAAGTGATGGACCGCAGGGACGAAGCCCGCGACTTCCTCATCCCGATGGTCATCGAGAAGACCGGCCGGGGCGAGCGCGCGTACGACATCTACTCCCGGCTCCTCGAGGACCGGATCGTGTTCATCGGCACCGGGATCGACGACAACGTGGCGAACGTGGTGATCGCCCAGCTCCTGTTCCTCCAGAAGGAGAACAAGCACCAGGACATCAACCTCTACATCAACTCGCCCGGCGGCGTCGTGACCGCGGGCCTCGCGATCTACGACACGATGCAGTTCGTCCAGTGCGACGTCGCGACGTACTGCGTGGGCCAGGCGGCCTCGATGGGAGCGGTGCTCCTGACCGCCGGGGCAAAGGGCAAGAGATTCGCCCTGCCCCACTCCCGTATCATGATCCATCAGCCGTGGGGCGGAGCCCGCGGCACCGCGGCGGACATCGAGATCCACGCCGAGGAGATCCTGAAGACGAAGCGGACGCTGAACGAGATCATCAGCCGGCACACCGGACAGCCGATCGAGGCCGTCGAGCGGGACACCGACAGGGACAAGTTCATGGACCCCCACCAGGCCAAGGCGTACGGACTCGTGGACGAGGTCGTCGACACGCTGAAGTCGAAGACCGAGAAGGACAAGAAGGCCTAGGCACAAGATGGCGCGCGCGCGCACCCCTCCCACCGTCGAGAAGTGCACGTTCTGCGGCAAGAGCCGCCACATGGTCGAGAGCCTGATCGCCGGGCCCCCGCACATCTACATCTGCAACGAGTGCGTCGAGCTCTGCAATTCGATCCTGATCGAGGAGATGCACAAGGGCGAGCCGCGGCCCGGGAAGAGCGCGGGCGAGATCTCCGGCGGCAAGGGCCCGCTGCGGCTCGAGACGCTGCCGTCGCCGCGCGAGATCAAGAACTGGCTCGACGAGTACGTCATCTCGCAGGACCGTACGAAGAAGGTGCTCTCCGTCGCGGTTCACAATCACTACAAGCGCCTGCTCTGGACGCAGGAGCGCGGCGACAAGGCCGGCGACGACGTCGAGCTCGACAAGTCGAACATCCTCCTCATCGGCCCGACGGGCAGCGGCAAGACGCTCCTCGCGCGCACGCTCGCCCGCATCCTCGACGTGCCCTTCGCCATCGGCGACGCGACGACGCTCACCGAGGCGGGCTACGTCGGCGAGGACGTGGAGAACCTGCTGCTCAAGCTCCTCCAGGCCGCCGACTGGGACAAGGAGCGCTGCGAGAAGGGCATCATCTTCGTCGACGAGATCGACAAGATCGCCCGCACGCAGAACAACGTCTCGATCACGCGCGACGTGTCGGGCGAGGGCGTGCAGCAGGCGCTGCTCAAGATCCTCGAAGGCACCATCGCGAACGTGCCGCCGCAGGGCGGGCGCAAGCACCCCGAGCAGCAGTACATCCAGATCGACACCTCGAACATCCTCTTCATCTGCGGCGGGACGTTCGTCGGCCTCGAGGACATCATCCGCCGCCGCATCGGACGCAAGCTCATCGGCTTCGACCAGACGGGCGCCGCGGACGACGCCGCGAAGCGCGGCGAGGTGCTCGCGCACGTCGAGCCGCAGGACCTCTTCGAGTTCGGGATGATCCCCGAGTTCGTCGGCCGCCTGCCGATCACCGCCACCCTCGCGCCGCTCGGCAAGGACGACATGATCCGCGTCATGACCGAGCCCCGCAACGCGATCGTGCGTCAGTACAGGAAGCTCTTCGAGATGACCGGCGCCGAGCTCGAGTTCGCGCCCGAGGCGCTCGCCGCGATCGCCGACCTCTGCCTCGCGAAGGACACCGGCGTCCGCGCGATCCGCGCGATCGTCAAGAACCTCCTCCTCGACGTCCTCTACGACCTGCCCACCGCGAAGGAGGGCATGCGGTACGTCCTGACCGAGGAGATGGTCCGGCGGCAGGGCCCGGTGCTCCCGGTCGCCGAGGGCGGCCAGGGGCGGAAGCAGCGCAAGCGCGAATCGGCGTAGCGGCGCTTGAGCACCGGTCGCGGAGCAGCTAGCGTCACCGGATGCTCGTCGACACCCCGCGCCCTCATCCCTCCGCGCCTGTCACCCACGGAGCGCGACCCGCGGTTCGATGGCAGTGCGGAATTGCCGGCGCGCTGGCGGTGGCCGCGCTCATCGCGATCATCCTGAGCGCGATCCCGCACGCCGCCGACCCGCCGATCGTTGCGGCGGACCGCCGTAGCCTCGCGATCGTGCTCGGCGCCATCTGGGCTGCTTTCGTCGTAGTGCTGCTGCTGCGAATTCGCCTGGCGACCGCGACGCTCCGCATCACCGGAGACGGGCTTGAGTTCGGCACCTTCGGAATCACTCGCCGACGAATCCCTTGGAGTGCGCTCGGCGCGTGCTCGTTCCGGTCGCGGCGCGTCCTGGGAGACATCACGGCTGAGAACGTCCTCCTCAACGCGGTGCTCCTCGTCGCTCTGCTGCCGCTGGGCTTCGTGGGCCATTTCGTGCGCCAGGAGGACTTCGTCGCCACGCGCGGCAACAACCCCTTCGCCGGTCCCGGGCCCGGGCGCAAGGGCCGCGTCCCCTCCGGAAAGCTCTACGGCCAGGACAAGAAGCGCCTCCTCAACCTCAGCGACTCGTTCGGCTGGGAGGTCTACGACGATCTGATCGCCGAGATGCTGGCGAGGGACATCGTCGTGTTCACCGATCGGTTGCAACTGAACGCGCCCGCACCCGACGCGTCGGCAACCGCGTCGTAGCGAGCAAGACCGAATCGCGATCGAGCATCCAGTCTCGACAGTTCAGCGACGTCCGCCGGTAGGGGCGGCGTACACGCCGCCCTGGACGCCTGAGACGGCTGCCGGATCTGGTCGCGGACCCGCGGCCTGGACTGTTCGCGGGCGGCGAATACGCCGCCCCTACCGGACGGTCTCCAGCACCTTGCGCTGCCCCTTGCGGACGATCGTCGCCGTCACCTTCTCACCCGCCTTCACGCTCTCCAGCGCCGCGCGGACGTCGGGGGAGCCGCTCACCGGCTTGCCGTTCACGTCGAGGAGCACGTCGTGGCGCGCGAGGCCGAGCCGCTCGGCGAGCGAGCCGGCGACCACGGTGTCGACCACGATCCCGCCCGCACCGAGTTCGAGCTGATCGCGGAGCACCTCGGGCACCGGCGACCACTCGACGCCGAGGACGGGCGTCTGCGCCGCGTCGAGTCGGAACGGCTCGAACGTCCCGCGGACACCGCCGGAGCCGTCGAAGAGCCGGACGCGCTTGTCGGGATCGAGCCGCAGGACGAAGCGCCGCGCGGAGCCCGTGCCGAGCATCGGCTCGATGCGCTTCGCGATCTCGGGCTGCTCCTTCTTCAGCGTCTCGAAGTCCTTCGCCTCGAACGTCTGTTCGGGCGCGTCCTTGCCGTCCTGCACGGTGACTTTGACGCGACCGTCCTCCTCGAGCGCCCACGACGTCTTCCGGTCGTTCTCGAGGATCGAACCGCTCGACGCGCCGCGGACGGCGCCGCCGCGGAAGTCGAACGGCGGGATCGTCAGCCGGAAGTCGCGGCCCATCTCGCCGAAGCGTCTCCGCATCTCGTCCATCTCCCGCTCCATGCGGGCCTCGAGATCATCGAGCTGACGGAACGCGTCGTCGGAGCGCGCAGGCGTCTCGCCTTCTCGTCGCGCTCGCTCCTCGCCCGTGGCGAGCGTCTTCTTCGACCACTTCGGGCTCTGCAGCAACCGGAGCGCGGTGATCGCGCGGCGCGGATCGGTCTCGCGCGTGACCCGTTCCAGCTCGAGTCGGCCGGCGTCGCCGAGGGCGTAGAGGCTCTTCTCCGCGTCGCCGCGGACGGCGTCGTCGTCGGACATGAGCTGCGGGAGCAGACGCTCGACCGCGTCGCGGGGAGCCTCGTCGGCCGCACGCAGCGCGGCGGGAACGGCGAGGAGCGCCGCGGCTCCGCTCAGGGCGAGGGCTGTGATCGTGAGGGTGCGTCGCATCGTGGACCTCCGTGGTTCGTCCCGGATCTCTACGAACTGAGACGCGCGGACACGAAAGCCGTGACCTGAACCGTGAGACGCACCGCCACCGAGGGACGAGAGGCCGATTGCAACCTCTCGGGAGGGGCGGACCCCCGTGTCCGCCCAGGTCCAGCCGGGAACGATGCGCGCGCCGATTTCACGTTGGGCGGGCACGGGGGCCCGCCCCTACCGAGATCTCTTGCCCGCTGCGCCGTGATGAGCCGTTCCGGCCCTAGTACAGGTGCGACCCGATCCGGCGGAACTTCACGTACCGCGCTTCGAGCAGCGTCTCGATCGGGACGCCCGCGAGCTCGTCGAGTGCGCGGACGATCGTCTGGCGCAGCGACGTGGCCGTCTGCTCCGGGTTGCGGTGCGCTCCGCCGAGCGGCTCGGGGATGACCGCGTCGATGATGCCGAGCCGCTCGAGGTCGGTCGCGGTGAGCTTGAGCTGGGCCGCGGCTTCCTCGGCCTTCTCGCCTGTCTTCCAGAGAATCGCGGCGCAGCCCTCCGGCGAGATCACCGAGTAGTAGGAGTTCTCGAGCATGAACACCCGGTCGCCGACGCCGATGCCGAGCGCCCCGCCGGAGCCGCCCTCCCCCACGACCGCCACGACGATCGGGACGCGGAGGCCCGTCATGTCCTGGATGTTCTCGGCGATCGCCCACGCCTGGCCGCGCTCCTCGGCGCCGAGGCCGGGATAGGCGCCCGGCGTGTCGATCAGCGCCACGATCGGGAGGCCGAACCGCTCGGCGAGCCGCATCTTCCGGATGGCCTTGCGGTAGCCCTCGGGGTTGGCGCTGCCGAACCGGCACGCAACCTTCTCCTTCACGTCGCGGCCCTTCCTGTGTCCGACGACCATCACGCGCCGGCCGCCGATGCGGGCGAGTGCCGTGACGACCGCGGGGTCGTCGCCGAAGCAGCGGTCACCGTGAAGTTCCATCACGTCCGTGAACATGAGTTCGAGGTACTGGCTGACGAGCGGACGGCTCGGGTGCCGCGCGAGCTGGACGCGCTGCCACGGCGTGAGCTGGGAGAAGATCTCGCGCATCAGCGCCGACGCCCGCTCCTCGGCGACGCGCAGTTCTCGGGTGACGTCGGACTTCCCCGACTCCTGCGCCGTGCGCAGCGCCTGGATCTCCTCCTCGAGCTCGGCGATCGGCCGCTCGAACGACAACGTAGCGCCGGCACCCGCCTTGGATCTCGCCATGCCGGGAATCTGGCCGGACGGGGGCCGGATTGGAAGAGGGAGTCGATGGCCGGCGAGATTCCCGGCCTATCGCGGAGGACGCCGATGTCGTGCGGACGCCGCCGCCGCGTGCGCGGCCGGCGCTCGTGCGGCCGAAAGTTGACCATCGCGGCGCGCGGCCCGATTCTCTCGGCTTGGATCGCACGTTCGTCCAGGTCAGCGTCCGCGACGGGCTTCGCGACCCCGACTCCGAGAAGGCGCTGCGCGCCCTCGCCGAGTCGCTGCCGGTCGTTTCCGTGCGCTTCGTGCAGGGCTACGTCCTCGAAGGACTCTCGCAGGAGTCCGCCGGACGCCGCGCCGCCGACGAGGTGATCGGCGACCCCGTCACGCAGATCTGGTCGGTCGACGGCATCCCGGGCGGCGTCCCCGCCGACGCGACCGTCGTCTCCGTCCTTCGGCGTCCGGGCGTGATGGACCCCGTCGAGGCGAGCGTGAAGCGGGCGCTCGCGGCCGTCGGGCTCCCCGTCGAGTCGGTGCGGACCGTTCGGCGCTACGTCGTCCGCGGCTCGCGCGGCCGGATCGCGGAGGCGGATCTCGTCGCCGTCGCGCGGGAGCGTCTCGCCAACGAGGCGATCGAGGAGATCCACGCCGGCGTCGAGTTCGACACGCGGCCGGTCCATCCGGCGAAGTACCGCTTCCAGCGAACCGACGTGCCGCTTCGCGCTGCCTCCGACGACGACCTCGTCCGCATCTCGAAGGAGCGCACACTCTCGCTGTCGCTGCTCGAGATGCGTGCGATCCAGTCGTTCTTCAAGGATGCCGGCCGCGAACCGAGCGACGCCGAACTCGAGACGCTCGCACAGACGTGGTCCGAGCACTGCAAGCACAAGACGCTCGCGGGCGAGGTCCGATTCACCGGGCAGGGTGGGCCGCGGACTTACAAGAACCTGCTGAAGGAGACCGTCTTCGCGGCGACGAAGACGATCAACCGCCCCGACTGCCTCTCGGTGTTCGTGGACAACGCCGGCGTCATCGCCTTCGACGAAAAGCACGGCGTCTGCATGAAAGTCGAGACGCACAACCACCCGTCCGCGATCGAGCCGTACGGCGGCGCGGGCACGGGGATCGGCGGCGTCATCCGCGACGTGCTCGGCACCGGACTCGGCGCGCGGCCCTTCCTCAACACCGACGTCTTCTGCTTCGCGCCGCCGGACACGCCGGACGAGAAGGTGCCGAAAGGGTGTCTCCATCCCGCACGCCTGATGCACGGCGTCGTCGAGGGCGTGCGCGACTACGGCAACCGCATGGGCATCCCGACCGCGTCGGGCGGCCTCTTCTTCGATCCGCGCTACGTCGGCAACCCGATCGTCTTCTGCGGCACGCTCGGGATCATCCCGCGCGAACTCGTGAAGAAGGCCGCGCGGCCCGGCGACCGGATCATCGTCATCGGCGGACGCACGGGACGCGACGGCATCCACGGCGCCACGTTCTCGTCCGTCGAACTGCACGAGGAGAGCGAGACGGTCAGCGCTGGCGCCGTCCAGATCGGCAACCCGATCGAGGAGAAGATGGTCCTCGACGCGTTGCTGCGCGCGCGCGACGAGGGACTCCTCCATGGACTCACCGACTGCGGCGCGGGCGGGCTCTCGTCGGCCGTCGGCGAGATGGGTGCCGAGACCGGTGCCGTCGTCGAACTCGCGCACGTGCCGCTCAAGTACCCCGGCCTTTCGTACTCCGAGATCTGGATCAGCGAGGCGCAGGAGCGCATGGTCCTCGCGGTGCCGCACGCGAACGTTGCGCGTCTGCGCGTCCTCTGCGCCGAGGAGCGCGTCGAGGTCACGGACCTCGGCGAGTTCACGGACGATGGCCATCTGCGCCTGACGTACGGCGGAGAACCCGTCGCCGACCTGCCGATGGAGTTCATCCACGACGGCCTGCCGCGCACGCCGAGGAACGCCGAGTTCACGCCGCCCGCGCCGAAGCCGTTCCCGTGGAGCGACGCGTCGCACGATCTCGGCAAGGACCTGCGCGCGATCCTTTCGAGCTGGAACGTCTGCTCGAAGGAGTGGGTGATCCGCCAGTACGACCACGAGGTCCAGGCGGGCAGCGCCGTGAAACCGCTCGTCGGACGCAAGCGCGACGGCCCGGGCGACGCATGCGTGATGACGCCGATCCCCGGGAACCCGCGCGGCGTGGCCGTCTCGTCCGGCATGAACCCGCGCCTGGGCGACCTCTCGCCGTACGACATGGCCGCGAACGCCGTCGACGAAGCGCTGCGCAACCTCTGCGCCGTCGGCGCGAATCCGCGCCGCGCCGCCATCCTCGACAACTTCTCGTGGGGCAATTGCAGCAAGCCGGACCGGCTCGGATCGCTCGTGCTCGCCGCCGAAGCGCTCCGCGACGTCGCCGTCGCCTACGGCACTCCGTTCGTCTCCGGCAAGGACTCGCTCAACAACGAGTACATGGTGGACGGCCGCTCGATCGTCATCCCGCCGACGCTGCTCGTCTCGGCGTTCTGCGTGGTGGACGACGTGCGGAAGTGCGTCACGATGGATCTGAAAGAGGCGGGGAACCTGCTCTTCGTCGTCGGCGTGACGCGAGACGAGATGGGCGGCAGCCACTTCGGGTTCGTGCGCGGCGCCGACGGTGGCGCCGCTCCGCGCGTTCGCACCGACGAGGGCCTCGCGGCGTTCGACTCACTGCACGCCGCGATCTCCGCGGGACTCGTCCGCGCGTGCCACGACCTCTCCGAAGGCGGACTCGCAGTGACGCTCGCCGAGATGGCGTTCGCGGGCTGCCGCGGCGTCGACGCGTCGCTCGTGCAGGTGCCGTTCGAAGAGAGCGGGGACGGCGGCGTCCGCGACGAGATCCTCCTCTTCTCCGAGAGCCCCAGTCGCTTCGTCTGCGAGGTGCGCGAGAGGGACGCCGCCGCGTTCGCAGCCGCGCTCCGCGGCGTCCCCCACGCGCGCGTCGGGCACGTGACGACGTCGGATCGCGTCGTCGTCCGCGGACTCCGCGGCGCGCCCGCGATCGACGAACCGATCGACAGGCTCCGCGAGGCGTTCGTCGCACCTCTTCGGAACGGGTGAGCATGCAGAGACAACGTCGATGCACAGCGAACGGGCACGGTCCCGGACGAAGGACGGGAGCCGAACTCGCCGGGGGCGAGTTCGGCAGTGGCCCCAGATGAACGCACCCAAGGCGCTCGTGATGCGATCCGCGGGCACGAACTGCGAGCGCGAGACGGCGCACGCGCTGACCCGCGCGGGCGCGCAGGTCGACATCGTCCACCTCGGTCAGTTCCTCGAGTCGCCCGAGAGGCTCCGCGCGTACCGCATCGTCGTCTTCCCCGGCGGCTTCAGCTACGGCGACGACATCGCATCGGGCGTCGTGTTCGGTGCCGAGATGCGGAACCGCGTCACGCCGGAACTGCGCCGGATGATCTCGGACGGGGCACTCGTCCTCGGCATCTGCAACGGCTTCCAGATCCTCGTCCGCGCGGGCCTGCTCCCCGCGACCGCCGACTCCGGCGGCGCGCAGGAAGCGACGCTCGCGCCGAACCTCACGGGCCGCTACGAGTGCCGCTGGATCCGCCTCGAAGTGACGACCGACCGCTGTGCCTTCCTGACGAAGGGCGAGACGTTCGACGTCCCCGTCGCGCACGCCGAGGGCCGCTTCGTCACGAAGGACGAGTCGGTTCGCACTCGAATGCGGGCCGCCGGTCAGTTGGCTCTACGTTATGTCGACGCCGAAGGCGGCGACGCCGAGTACCCGTGGAACCCGAGCGGCACCGAGGACGGCGTCGCGGGCGTCTGCGACCCGACCGGCCGCGTCCTCGGACTCATGCCGCACCCCGAGCGCAACGTCGAGGCCTGGCACCATCCCGACTGGACGCTCGGCACGACGCCCGCCGAGGGCGCGGGGCTCAGCCTGTTCCGGAACGCGGTTCGCGCGGCGCGGTAGACGTCGCCGACTACGCGGCCAAGCCGAGCCACAGCATCAGCGCCCGGCTGACGCGCTGAAGATGTTCATCCTCGATGCGTCCGATCGACTGCCCGATGCGGCCTCGCGGCACGGAGACGAGCTTGTCCACCATGATCTGCGACACCGAACGCAATCCGTTGCCCGCCGAGGGATCGACGGTGATCCGGAACAACGGCAGGTCCATGACTTTCGAGGTCAGAGGCGCCAGCGTGAGGCTTGGGTGCGTCTCGTTGAACGTGTCGGCCTGCACGACCAGCGCCGGTCGCGGCTTGCCGTAGTCGCCCGGCAGCACGACGGTCACGACGTCGCCGCGGCGGATCACGCCGTCCAGCCGTCGGTGTCAGCGACCTTCTCGATCCAGTCGAGGGTCTCTTTCTCGAGCCGCTTGTTCCCCGCGGCGACAAGACTCTGCCTGCGGCACTCCGCTGCAAACCCCGGCGCCCGCGTGTCCGGGACCCAGAGCTGAACCAGCCGGAAGCCGGCGCGTCGCATCCGGTCTCGGTAGCGCTGGACGTGCTTGCCCCCGCGCGCGGCGTGGTTCTTCGGCATGACATGCAATATGACATGTCATCGATCCGGGCGCAAGCCAGCACGACGCCCGCCGAGGGCGCGGGGCTCAGCGTGTTCCGGAACGCGGTGCGGGCGGCGCGGTAGAGCGCCGCGTCTCCGAACTCATCATCCGCCGAAGAGTCGCTTCCATAGCGACGGCGCCTTCCCGCGTCGCGGCGAAGATCGTCGCGATGCGACAAGCACTTCGAAGGGCGTGTCGCCTGCGCCCGAGATGTCCTCGTCGTGGCGGTATCCGCAGAGCGACTTCGCCAGCTCGACCGGCACGTCGAACGTGTAGTCGGCATCTCCTCGCGCCTGCTCGACATGGAGGCTCTCCCGAATCCCGGCGAATGCGGCGGGGGGATCGCCTTCGATCTCCAGGTGCTCTTCGGTTTCTCTCTGTGCGTCGTGGAGCACCGACCAGATCCGACGACCGTCCCTCCAACCGCTCGCGGCGCTCACCATGACGTGTTCTTCGACGAAGCACGTGACGACATCGCACCCGGTCGACAGTGAGGTCAGGACGCGTTCCGAGCTGAGTCGACCAACCGCCCCGCTGCTGACGACGACGTGCCACCCACCTGGGAGTTCGGCCACGACAAACGGGGACTCGGCGAGCTCCTCCCGGACGCCGGTCGCGCGGAGTCCAAGCACGCCGAGGATCTCGTCCCGAGCACGACCTCGCACTGCGACCCAGAACCCGGCGTAGCCCACGTTTTCGGCGGCCTCCCGGGCCGAAGCGTACGCGGGCGACGAGGCACGAAGCTCGTGAAAGCCCGGTGCTTCATAGTTGTCACCGCAGACCGACTGTCAGGAGCGGGTCGCACGTACGACGCGCTGTAGGCCGGCGAGATCCAGTGCGATCCCAACGTCAAGCCAGTCCAGCGAGTAGCCCGTCGCCGCGGCGATCGGCTCAGACACCGTCCCCGACAACTCCAGCAACAGAGCGCCGCCCGACCTTACGAACCTCGCCGCCCCCTCCGCGATCCGCCGGTACACCGCCGGCACGTCGTCCACGAACAACGCCATCGCCGGCTCGAACAGGATCTCCGGGTCGAACTCTTCGTCGCGGCGGACGTACGGCGGATTGCTGACGACGACATCCACGCTGCCCGGCGCCAGGACGCCGACGAGCGGCGCGAAAAGGTCGCCGAGGTACAGATGAACGCGCGACTCCACGCCGTGCCGCCGCACGTTCTCGCGGGCGACGTCGAGCGCCGCGGGCGAGAGATCGACGGCGTGAACGGTCGCCGACGGGACCTCCTTCGCGATCGCGACCGCGATGCAGCCCGTGCCGGTGCCGATGTCCACGACGACCGGACGCTCGATGCCGCGCAGCACCTTCACCGCCTCCTCGACGAGCCTCTCCGTCTCGGGACGCGGCGAGAGCGTGTCCGCCGTGACTTTGAACTCGAGCGACCAGAACTCCGCGCGGCCGAGGATCTGCGCCATCGGAACGCGCTTCGCGCGTTCCGCTAGAAGCGCGTCGAAACGACGCGCCTCATCTTCACTCAGCAGACGCTCCGGTTCGAGCGAGAGGCGCTCGCGCCGCACGCCGAGCGTCTCGGCGAGGAGCAACGCGGCGTCGAGGCCGGGACTCGACACGCCCGCAGCCGCGAGTCGCGCGCGGGCCGAACGGAGCGCGTCGCGGACGTCCATCGGGCTAGCCGCCATGTGACCGCCCTTGCCTTCGTAGGGGCGACGAATGCGTCGCCCGCGGTCCGATCGGGTGATGACGCATCGCACCACCGACGGCCCGCCGTCCTCCTCGACCGTGCGACCGGTGGCCGCGGCGGGCGACGCACCTGTTTGAGTATCCTGCTAATGATAGAGGGATTCCCGTCGATCGCGGAGCAAGTCGTTGTAGCGCGTGAGGGCTTTGTTCCGTGCGTCGGCAGGGTCGATCTCGACAAAATAGAGTTCTTCTTGGTCTCGCGGCG
>JANNHP010000389.1:0-1989 GCA_031404455.1 Planctomycetia bacterium
CAGGCCGGCGGCGCGGGAGCGCTTCGCCCGGTGGGCTATCCTGCGCCCGTCCTGCGGAGGGTCGGATGGAGACGTCTCGAAGGGTGTGGTCGTGTCTCGCGGCGACGGTTCTCGCCGCCAGCGCGGCATTCGGCGGCGACGGCCAGCTCCCTTCGAGCGCGATCGAAGCGCGCTCCTGGGCGACTCCTCTGATCGAGGCCGCGCGCAAGGCGCCCTCAACCGAGTCGTCCGAGGTGGCGAAGGGCATCCGCCGCGCTGTGGACTGGATGCAGCCGTTCGTCAAGTCCGGCTCCGCCGACGCGGAGTGGGCGGCGGTGTGGAACGAGGCGCTCACGCTCACGAAGTTCCACAGGAACAAGCCCACCGGCGATTACGTGCTCGACCGGCAGACCGCCGTCGCGGGCTACATCGAGTTCGGACTGCCGAAGGGCCGGAACTGGTCCTTCGCGCCGCTGACGCCGGGCGCCAACGACCAGTGGTGGGGAACGATCACCCGGGCCATGCCCGACGGGCGGATCGCCGCGACGGTGGCGATCGCCGAGTACCGGTTCAACGTCGTCTACTCGGGCATCGGCGGCGAGAACGCGACGGGCCTCGCGAAGCGCCAGCTCGAACACCTGAAGGACGACTTCGTGAAGGTGGATTCCGCCAGCAAGCAGGTGGTGGCGAAGCCGCTGAGCAAGTCGATCTCGCGGTCGCAGTACGTCGAGGCCGAGGGATCGACCGAGAAGTTCGGCCGGATGCGGTCGCGCACGTACTTCGCGAAGAGCGCCTACTGCACCTACGCGTTCCTCGTCCGCCAGTACCTCGACCCCGCGGACACCGACACGCCGTGCGAGGCGTGGCAGAAGAGCGTCGAGGACCCCGAACTCGCCGCGGTGCTGGCGTCGATCGCCGAAGGGGAGCCGGACAAGCGCAAGAAGTGATCCGCGCGGCGCGTGACCGCACGCCGCCGCAGCGGGCCGCGGCCGCGAGTCACTTCGGGTCGAGCGCGCGCTTCAGGAAGCCCTCGATCTGGACCGCCGACGACTTCCCCGCGAGACGCGAAAGCGCCGCGCCGACCGCGTAGTCCTTCGCCGCGCCGAGCACGGCGAGGACCGGCGCCGGCGGGAACTTCGCGGCCTTCCAGCCCGCGGCGGCGCCCGCCCGCGTCACGAGTCCGCGTACCGTCGATCGAACCTCCCGCGCGCGCTGTCCGTCGCGCTGTCCGGCGCGCAACCGCCCCGGGGAGCGGAGAAAGCGACGAAATCGGGTCGGAGACGGTACCGACGCTTTCTCAGTCCGCCAGGTGCTGGACGTCGAGGATCGCGTCGGGGACGCCGTCGGCGGCCGAGGGGAACCAGATCGAGTCCGCGGCGACGCGACCGAGCGCGGCGTTCTCGGTCCGATCGAGCAGACGGCCGAGCGCGTGCACGAGACACCCGCGCACCTGTCCTTCCGCGCCGCTGGCGTCGATCGCCTCGAGGACGAGGTCGATGTCCGCGTCGCTCCCGACGACGCCGAGGCAGACCGCCGCCGTGCACCGGTCGACGTCGCGGGTCTTCTTCGACTTCACGATCGCGCGGAGTTGATCGACGACGGTCTTGTCGCGCAGCATCCCGAGCGCGCGCGCCGCGGCGCCGCGGATGTCGGCGAACACGGACTGCGTCACGGCCTCGCGGAGCACCTTCAGCTCCTCGGGCCCCGCGCCGACGAGCCCGAGCGCGAACGCCGCCGTCGGGGCGAGCGCGCCGCCCTTGCCCTCGTCCGCGAGGTCGGCGATGCGGGCGCGCGCCTCCTGGATGCCCGCGAGCCCGCACGCCAGCGCGAGCGCGGCCTGTTCGTCCTGGACGAGGGACTCGTTGACCCCCCGCAGCAGAGCCGACTTGATCTCCGGGTCCGGCTTCGCCCGCGCGCAGAGACCCAGGGCGAGCACCACCGCGCCGCGGTCGGCGAGGACGTCGGCGTCCCGTTTGTCGCGCTGCGTGATGCGCGTGAAGTACGACTTCA
>JANNHP010000390.1:0-4310 GCA_031404455.1 Planctomycetia bacterium
GCGCCCGCCTGGGCCGACGACGTCGCGGAGCCCGCCGCGGACGCGAAGTCGAAGGTCGTGTGGGCCGCCGACTTCGACAAGGCCGTCGAGCAGGCGAAGTCCGAGAAGAAGGACCTCCTCGTCGACTTCACCGGGTCCGACTGGTGCAGGTGGTGCATCAAGCTCCACGAGGAGGTCTTCGCGCACGACGACTTCCTCGCGGCAGCACGGAAGGACTACGTGCTCGTCGCGCTCGATTTCCCGCAGGACGAGGCGATCAAGGCGAAGGTCCCGAACCCCGCGCGCAACGCCGAGCTCTCGGCGAAGTACGGCGTCCGCGGCTTCCCGACCGTGCTGCTCCTGACGGCGGACGGCGAGGTCTTCGGCAAGACCGGTTACCAGCCCGGCGGTTCGGCGAGCTACGCGCAGCACATCGCGAAGCTGCGCGCCGAGGGCATGCCCGAGCTGAAGACGGCGAAGGAGATGATCGCCACGATCAACGCCGCGAAGGGCACCGAGCAGGTCGCCGCCGCCGACAAGGCCATCGCGTGGCTCGCTGCGCTGCCCGCCGAGTCGAGTCTCGACGTCATCCGCGTCCGTCCGGTGAAGGCCGCGTTCGCGTGCGATCCCGACAACAAGCAGGGCATCGCGCTGAAGGCAGCGCGGGCGCTCTTCCGTGCGGGCTCTGCCGATGCGGATGTGGTCGCCGCCGCCGAGAAGCTCGATCCGAAGAACGAGAACGGCCTCTACGAGCAGGTCGTCGCCGGCAAGGCGATGACGCTCCGCAACATCGAGGACGTGAAGGTGTTCGTGAAGGCGTGCGACGACCTCTACGCGATGGGGGAGCTGAAGGACAAGAAGGTCGCGAAGCAGCTCGCGGCGAACTGCATGTTCATGAACCACAAGCACCTGAAGGACGCCGAGAAGGCGAAGGTCTACGCGAAGCGGGTCGAGGCGCTCGGCTTCGACGAGTCCGATGCCGGACTGAAGAAGCTGGTCGACGAGGTCCTCGCGGCCGGCGCGCCCGCGCCCGCGCCCGAGAAGACCGACAAGTAGTCCGATCGATCGACGTTCACCGGGGCGACGGCGACGCCGCCCCGTTCGATTCCGGGGGAGATCGCGGCGCAGGATGGCTTTCTCGCGACCGCCCGATGGGGCGGGCCGTTGGCCCTTGGCCGTTGTGGTGCCCCGTTTCCTGGGGCGTTGCCACAGGCTGGTATGGGGCGCGCCTTCGGCGCTCATGGACTGCGCGACGCCGGGCGTGGGCGGCAGACGCCTGCTTCTTGAGTGAAATCGTCCCCCTGCCGCTTCGTCAACGTCGGCCATCCGTGCGCTACTTCGGCGACGGCGCGACCAACCGCCTGACCAGCGGATCCGTCTCTGCGGCGCGGGCCGCCTGCAACTCCGCGGCGAACGAAGGCCGCGCGGCGGCATCGAACGTTGCGAGCAGCTCGTCCATCGCCGAAATCGCCGAGAGCCGGATCCACGGATCGGAGTCCTGCAGCGCGCCTTGGAGGCTCGTCCACGCCTCAGGGCACTTCGTCCCACCGAGCGCACGGATCGCGTTCCGGCGGAGCATCCGCGGGTGCTTCGAATCGGCGGCGATGGTTCGCAGCGTCGGCAAGGCCGGCGCGCCGACGGCCGCGAGTTGTGAGCAGGCCGCGAGCCGCACGGGAAACGCAAAGTCGGGACCCATGGCCAGCGCGAGCGCTGCGATCGACGTCTCGTCCGCGACGGCCGCGAGGCACACCGCCGCCTGCACCGCGACGGGTTCCTTCGCGTGCAGCAGCATCGCCACGACCTCCGGCGGCGCCGTCTTCATCGACGCGAGCGCCGTCAGCACGGTGCCCGTCGTGTCGGGATCGGTGGTGAGCATCTCGGTGAGACGCGGAAGCGCCTCGGTGGCTCCGAGCGCCGAGAGCATGGCGACGCTGTTCTTGCGGACGAACTTGTCCGGGTCCTTCGTCTTCGCGAGGAGGCGCTCGACGATCGCGGCTCGGTCCGTCTTCGCGAACTCCTTGAGCGTCAGTTCGATGGCACGGGTGAGCAGGCTGTTGTTCGCGTTGAGGTTCTCGATCGCGCGGTCCAGCGCTGGCGCGCCGAGGGCAAAGAACCGCTCGCGTGCGAGCGGCATGACGACCGTGTTGTCGCCGACCTCCCACGCCGTCACCATCGACCACAGTTTGTCGAGGTCCCACGCGCCGTCCTTCTGGCCGTCCGTCTCGACCTTCTTCGCCGCGTCCTCTTTCGAGATCGCGGCCGCCATCGCGTTCGCCGACGGCTTGCCCTCCGGAGTCGGTTCGTCGAGAAGCGCGCCCACCATGTCCTGCACGACGACGCCGTCGTTCCGCGTCGTCTCGGAGTAGAAGTCCTTGCCCGCGCCGTCGAGGAGCAGACCGATGCCGCCCGTGTTGCGCGCGGGCGTGGCGCTTCCCTGCGTGCCGCCGCGTGTCGCCGAGTAGCCGTCGTCGCCCGCGTCGTCGATCAGCATCGCGACGGAGTTCGTCAGGGCACCGCCCTGCGCGCCGCCGCCGCCCGCGTAGTAGTCGTCGCCCTCGCGGTCCACGAGGAACCCGACCGAGTAGTCGTGCGCGCCGCCCATGCCGACGCCGTTCGCGTCGTAGTAGGAATCCTGCCCCTTGCGGTCGAGCAGCATGCCCGCGGACAGATGGATGCCCGAGCCCTGGCCGTACTGGCCGAGCGCGTACGTGTCGTGGCCGTCGTCGTCGATGAGGAGTCCGAGCGAGTACCAGTACGACGCGCCTTGCCCGTAGATGTCCGCCGAGTAGCGGTCGTTGCCCGAGACATCGACGAGCACGCCGACTCCGCCCGACGCGTCCGGCCGCATGCCGATCGAGAATCCCTGCGACAGCGACTGGAACCGGTCGCGCCAGAGCGGCGCGTGGAGGTGGGCGCCGCCGGCGTCGTAGACGTCGTTGCCGGCGAGTTCGACGAGCATCCCGCAGCCCCAGGTGGAGGCGAAGCCCTGGCCGAACAGGTCGGCGTGGAAAAGGTCGTGCCCGCCCTTTTCCAGTAAGAGCCCTATGCCAAACGCCCCGGCGCCTTGGCCGAAGTCCTTGATCCGATAGGTGTCATTCCCGCCCTCATCGACGAGCACGCCGACGCCGAGGATCCCCGCGCCGCACGAGACGTTGCCGCCGATGTAGACGTCGTTCCCCGCGCAGTCCCACTGGATGGCGACGCCGCCGAGCGCGCCGCCGAAGGAGAAGTCGTTCTCGCCGAGGTAGCGGTCGTCGCCGGCGAGGTCGATGACGACGGAGAGCGGCCGCTTGTCGAGGACCGATGCGCTCGCGCCGCGGAGGTACGTGTCGTTTCCGCCGAGGTCGATGACGAGCGCCGCGTGCTCGTCGGCGGGATGTAAGTCGTCCTCCGTCCCGTAGACGAGCACCGCGCCGGCGGTCGTGTGGAACTCGTGCCGCCCCGTCACAGTGAGGTGGGAGTCGCCGAGGACCGCGACGAGTTCAGGGATTGCTTGGTGCGCGTTCCCGGCGTCGAAGTACTTCTCGAAACTCACACGCTGCACGGCTTCGAGGAAGTCGCCGTCCTCCAAGTCCTTTGCGGCGGGCTGGGTCGATGGCTTCTCGACCTGCGTTCTCAGCGCCTTCCGCAGGATCTCTGCGTCGCTCGGCACGGTTATCGAGACATCCGAACGCACCAGCTTCGGCCAATCGGCCAGCCACTTCGCGACGTCCATCATCCGCTTCAACGGGTCCTGCGTCCGTGGCCCGAGCAGCGCAACGATCTCGTCGATGGCGACATCGTTGAACGCCCGGTCGCCACCGGGCCAGCGCTGGGGGAACACCCCCCACGCGTGCGCGAGCAGCGCTCTGGCGTGCCCCGCGCGCGCGACCTCATCCCACTCCGCAGCCACCTGCCCGATCGCGAGCGGTTCATCCAGAATCCTGTCGACGCATTCCAAACGGAATGCGTCCTCGATCGGCCGCTTCTGGAAGCCGAGGTCCTTCCTCGTGACGTTGAGGACGTCGAGGCCCTGGTCGATGCGGCGGAGTTCGTCTTCGGTCCAGAAGCCGGGGACGTCCACGGGGTCGGCGGGCTTGGGCTTCTTCTCGTCGTCGTCGGCGGCGGCGCCGCGGGCGAGGAGGAGGAGGGCGGCGGCGAACCACGCGGGGTGTCTCATCGCCGGATTGTAGGGGCGACCCATGGGTCGCCCGCCGTTGGCATTCACGACGGGGTTCATCCGGCGATCGACGTCGTTCGACGTTCGTGGGCGTCGCCGTGATGTACGCGGGCAAGCTCGTCGAGCGCGCGCCGGTCAGGCAGCTCTTCGAGCAGCCGCAGCACCCCTACAC
>JANNHP010000391.1:0-19847 GCA_031404455.1 Planctomycetia bacterium
AGGAGAATCGGAATCCACGCATCGACGACCACGACGATCGTCTCGCGATCGACTGTGCTCCACCCGCCGCCGGCGACGTGTCCGGCCGCCCACGCCAACGCCGGCGGAACGAGGAGCCAGATGTACCTCACTGCTCGCGGCCTCGCGGGAGTTGCCGTGTCCGTCACTCAGATCCCTTCGAGCGCCTGCTTCAGATCCGCGATCAGATCCTCCACGTCCTCGACACCCACGCTGAGCCGGAGCAACCCGTCCGCAAGCCCCGCCGCGTGGCGCTCGGCGACCGGGATCGAGGCGTGCGTCATGATCGCGGGATGGTCGAGGAGCGACTCGACGCCGCCGAGCGACTCGGCGAGCGCGAAGAGGCGCACGCGTTCGGCGACCTTGCGCGAGGCGTCGAGTCCGCCGCGGACCTCGAAGCTGACCATGCCGCCGGACGCGCGCATCTGCGACGCCGCGAGCGCGTGCTGCGGGTGCGAGGGGAGGCCCGGGAAGAAGATCTTCGTCACCGCCGGGTGCGTCGACAGGAACGCCGCCACCTTGGCGGCGTTCGAGCAGTGACGCTCCATGCGCAGGTGCAGCGTCTTCGTCCCGCGCAGCACGAGGAAGCAGTCCATCGGCCCGGGCACCGCGCCGACGGCGTTCTGCAGGAAGCGCAGGCGCTCGTGGAGTTTGTCGTCGTTCACGACGAGCGCGCCGCCGACGACGTCGCTGTGGCCGCCGAGGTACTTCGTCGTCGAGTGCAGCACGATGTCGGCGCCGAGCGAGAGCGGCTGCTGGAGGAACGGCGTCGCGAACGTGTTGTCGACGAGCGACAGCGCGCCCATCTGCTTCGCGAGCGAGGCGCACGCGGCGATGTCGGTGATGCGGAGCAGCGGGTTCGACGGCGTCTCGATCCAGAGGAGCTTCGTGTTCGGACGGAAGGCTTCGCGCGTCTTCGCGACGTCGGTCGTGTCGACGAACGTGAAAGTCATGCCGAAGCGCTCGAAGACGCGGCGCATGATCCGGTACGTGCCGCCGTAGAGGTCGTTGCCCGCGACGACGTGGTCGCCCGACGAGAAGAGGTCGAGCACGGTGTTCGCGGCGCCCATGCCGGAACTGAAAGCGAGACCGTGGCGGCCGCCTTCGAGTCCGGCGAGGTTGCCCTCGAGGGCGACGCGCGTCGGGTTGATCGTCCGCGAGTAGTCGAAGCCCTTGTTCACGCCGGGCGAGGACTGCACGTACGTGCTCGTCATGTAGACGGGCGTCATGATCGCGCCCGTCGAGGGGTCGGGCTCCTGCCCCGCGTGGACGGCCCGGGTTCCGAAGCCCTGGTTCTTGTCGTTCATGCCGCCGAGGCTATCCGCGGCGGCCGGGAGGCGCGACGGAGCGCGTGAGCGCGACCTTGGGTCCTGGGCGGGGCTAGCATCCCGGGCGGAATGACACCGCCCACCGGGAGAGTCGCCTCGCGCGTCCGGACGGTCCACGGCGCCGGCTTCGCGGCGATCGGCCTCGCGTTCGGCGTCTGGGCGGGCGGAGGACTCCACGCGGCCTGCGCGCTCTTCGGCGTCGCGTTCGTCCTCGGGATCGCGGGACTGCGGGACGATTCGGAAAGCGTCGCGTGGCTGACGTCCGCGCTCGGCTGCGTCGGACTCCTCGCCACGGGTTCGATCGTGGCACTGCTGTTCGTCATCGGCGTCGCGAGGGACGCCGGATCGTCGATCCGCCCGGGCGCGGTGCGGTTCCTCGCCCTCTCGGGTCATCTCGACAACTACGCGGCGCTGCGGCACGCCGACGCGATCGTCGACGAGGTCCGGCGTCTCGACCCGGCGTTCGCCCCGCCGGTCGACGCCGCGGGGCAGGCCGCGGTCGAGAGCCTGAGCGACGTTCTCGGCCGGAGCCTCCGCTACCGGAACACTCCGCGCGGCTACGAGATCCGCTCGGCCGCGTTCGACGGGGAGTTCGACACCGGGGGACGACTGGGTGATCACGCGGAAGTAGCGGCGGAGAGGACGACCGCGGCCGCGAGCCATCGCCTCATCTCCTCGCGAGCCCGTGGATCAGGTCGTACTTCGTGAGGATGCCGCGGCGCCCGCCGGAGAGGCGCACGAGCACGGCCGAGTGGCCGTTGACGAAGAACTCCTGCACCTCGTCGGCGCCCGCGTCGGCCGCGACCTCGGGGACCGCGTCCTCCATGATCTCCTCGACCGGCGCGTCCTGGCGCTCGGGCGTGTGGAGGAGCAGGTCGATGATCTGGTCCTCGCGCAGGTTCCCGACGACCTGGCCGTCCGAGATGATCGGGATCTGCGAGACGTCGGACTCCTGCATGATCCGGATCGCCTCGCCGATGCGCGCGTTCGGCGGCAGGGTGACGAGCGGCGCGAGATCGCGCGATTTCCGCGCCACGAGGTCCGCCGCCGACACGTCGCCCGCTTCGGCGAGGAACTGATTCCGGCGCATCCACTCGTCGTTGTAGATCTTGCCCAGTGCGCGCTCGCCGCGCTCCGCGATGAGAGCCACGACGAGCGTGCCCTTCGGCAGGTTCTTGCACCACTTCCACACGCCGCACAGCGTCGCGCCCGCGGACGTGCCGCCGAGGATGCCCTCCTCGCGCGCCAGACGCCGTGCCGCGAGGAACGACTCCTTGTCCTGCACCTGGACCACGTCGTCCAGGAGCGAGAAGTCGAGGGCACCGGGGAGGATGTCCTCGCCGATGCCCTCGATCTTGTAGCCCTGCGCCTTGACGAGCGTCTTGTGGTGGAACCAGTCGTAGAAGAGCGATCCGAACGGGTCGACGCCGACGATCCGGACCTTCGGGTTCTTCTCCTTCAGGTACCGGCTGATGCCGCAGAGCGTGCCGCCGGTGCCGAGGCCGCCGATCACCACGTCGACCTTGCCGTCGGTCGCCTCCCAGATCTCGGGGCCGGTCGTCGCGTAGTGCGCGGCGGGGTTGTCGGGGCTGTGGAACTGGTTCGCGTAGAAGGCGCCCGGCGTCTCGGCGGCGATCCGCTTCGCCACGCTGTAGAAGCTGCGCGGGTCGTCGGGTTCGACTGCGGTGGGGCAGATGCGCACCTCCGCGCCGAACGCGCGGACGAGGTTGATCTTGTCCTCGCTCTGCTTGTCGGTCGTGACCACGACGCAGCGGTAACCCTTGACCGCGGCGACCATCGACAGGCCCACGCCCATGTTGCCCGATGTCGATTCGACGATCGTGCCGCCGGGCTTCAGGTGCCCGCGCCGCTCCGCCTCGGCGACGATCCTCACGGCCGTGCGGTCCTTGACCGAGCCGCCGGGATTGAACGCCTCGAGCTTGCCGACGACGGTGCAGTCGAGGCCCTCGACGACGCGGTTGAGGCGCACGAGCGGGGTGCGGCCGATCGCGCCGAGGACGTTGTCGTGGATCATCGCGACACGTTAGTGGCCGTCCCGGAACAAGTGACGCAACTCCGCGGCGGCCGAGGAGCTGCCTGCAAGGCGGGCGCGCGAAGGCAACTTGCCTGCCAGTTTCCGAGCGCGCCCAACGAAGTCAGGCGGCTCCTCGGTCGCAGCCGCATGCGGGCGCGCGGCTTGCCGGCGAAGAGCGCCCTCCTGAGCATTGCCGTGCGCGCAAGCCGCGTGACAGAGTGCGTCAGTTGTTCCGGGACGGCCACTTAGCGGCGGTCCGCTCGCGGGTCGAGCGCCTCGCGCGCGACGAGTCGCGGAACCGCGGCCTGCCACGCCACGGCCAGCGCCGCGCCGGCCACGACGTCGATCACGTAGTGCCACCTCAGGTACACCGTCGCCGCGACGAGACCGAGGCACGGGACGAGGTAGACGCCGAACGCGCGGCGGTCGTGCCGCCACGCGACGCAGAGGATCGTCACGGCGTTCGCGGTGTGGAGGCTCGGGAAGGCGTCGCGGGGGAAGGCGCCGCCGTGGCTCGCGTTCAGCGAGCGGATCGCGGGCCCGATGAAGTCGCCGTCGAGCGGCACGGACCACGTCGCCTCGGTGAGCCAGGCGTGCGGTCCGAGCGCCGGAAGGAAGAGGTAGCCGAGGTACCCGATGAAGAGAGCGCCGACCTCTCCCACGCAGTACTCCCGGAACGCGGTGCGCCGCCGGCGGGCGTAGAGCCAGAAGGCGAGGCTGAGCGTCAGGGGGTAGTAGGCGGCGTAGAAGCACGCCATGAGCGTGGTCAAGGGGCGCGAGACGAGCGGTTCGAGGAGCACCGCGGCGTGGTCCCCGAACGCGGCGACGTCCACGCCGGCGAGCCACCCGTCGATCGTCCCGCGCCAGCAGCCTGGAACGACCCGGTGGAGCATCTCGTACGTGAAGACGACGAACGGGACCGGTATCCAGTCGAGCACGACTCCGGCCCAGGACTTCGTCCGCAGGATCGGCCAGACGGCGACGAGCCCCGCAACGGGCGCCGCGAAGGCGAGGAAGCCCCAGAACGCCCCGTTGAGGGCGGCGGCCGTCCCGGCCACGATCCAGAACGCGACCCCGAGTCGCAGCTCGACCCGCGACAGGAGCGGCGGGGCGGGCAAGGGGGCCTCTCTACTTCTTCAGGTAGAGGATCAGCTCGCCGTAGTCGCCCGAGTCGCCCGTCTTGCGCAGGATGCGGTGGAGGAGCTCGAAGCCGGCCTGCCGCAGTTCATTCACCACGACGCCGCCCTCCTTGACGAGGAGGAGCTTCGTGCCGCCCTTCGGCGGCGCCTTCTTCCCCGACTTGTCGTCGATCGGGAAGAAGCCGCAGGAGAGCAGGAAGACGCCGCCCTGGAAGAGGAGACGCTTGATGTTGGCGAGGTAGCGCTGGCGGTCGCGGTCCTCCGAGAGGCGGTAGAAGGCGCCTCGGTCGATCGCGAGTCCGAACGACTCGGCCGGGAGCAGGTTCGGCGTCTCGAAGAGGTCGCCGACCATGAAGTCGACGTCGGTGCCGGCGAGCCACGCGCGCTCGCGGGCGAGGCCGACTGCCAGTCGGTCGGAGTCGATCCCCACGACCTTGTACGCGAGCTTCGCGAAGTACACGGCGGCCTCGCCGCCTCCGCAACCGGTGTTGACGACGCGCGTCGGCGACGGGCAGTGCTTGCTCCCGCGGAACTCGTCGAGGACGGCGTAGTCGTAGTTGTCCTCGATCTTGGGCGCCGCGTCGATCGCGAGCGACGACATGATCAGGGACGCATCCACAGGACCGCCCTCCTCGTCGGTCTCCCTCGACCGCGAGGAAGGCTCCGGACGGAGGTGGCCGCGCGAGTCCTCGCCGTTCTTCGTGCGGCCCGCCCGGCGGACGTCGGGGAGCGACAGCGTCAGGAGCGGGCCCGTCTCGGGCAGCGGCACCTGCATCGTCTTGGCGGGAGGCTTGGGCTTCTTCGGAGCCGGCGCCCTGGCGGAGGGCCGCACGGCCGGCGTGTCCTTCGGGGCTTCCTGATGAGGCTGGATCACCTTGGACTTCTTCGAGGACTTCGCCTCTGCGAGGGCTTTCGCGGTGAGCGCGGAAACCGGAGGTGCCGCCGTCTTCGCGGGCGGCTTGGGGACGGGTTTGACGTCGTGCTTCGGCGTCGGCTTCGCATGGGCGAGAGGAGCCCGCGCCGCCTTGGCGACAGGCTTCGCCACGGCTCTGGCCTTCCCGGGCTTGAGGGGACCCTTCGTAGCGGACTTGGGTCGCCGGGTGTGGGCGACGCGCTCGGCGACTCTTGCAGGTTTCACGGCTCGGCGGGATCGCTTCGACGAAGGCTTCTGTCGCTTGACTTCAGCGACCCGCTTTCGTTTCGACGCGCCCACTCCGGCCTCCCTTCGGGACCAAGTGACCTTCGTTTCCGCAGCACCTCCACGCGAGATGCAGACGTGTGACATTGTAGGTTGCCCGACACGCCATCACAAGTTTCATGATGTTTTCCAGGCCGTCCCTGTCAATCCGGCAGGCGACCTAAACACGTTTCTCATAAACACGATAGCGCCGATACTCGGTCCCTCCAGCCTGGCGGATCGAGGCCAGCATGGACTCGTTGTCCTCGAGCATCCACGAACACTCTCCACCGGTAGTCCCCAGCTTGCGCCCACGCACGATCGTCTCCTGGATCAACGTGGCGTCGAGCCCGCTGCGCCGCCACTGCGGCAGGACGCCGAGGGTGATGATCCGGACGGTCCTGACGCGTCGCTTCCAGCGCAGCAGAGTCAGGACCGACCAGGGCCAGAGCCTGCCGCGGATGCGGGCGAGCAGGACGTTCGCGTCGGGGAGCGTGAGGGCGAACGCGACCGGCGCCCCCTCCCGCTCCGCGAAGATGAGGAACTCCGGCTCGAGGATCGGCCTGAAGGCCTTCGCCTGGTGCCGGATCTCCTCCGGGGTCATGGGCACGAACCCCCAGTTCTTCTCCCAGGCGGCGTTGTAGATGCGCAGGACGTGCTCCACGTCCTCGGCGAACCCGCGGGCGTCCGTCCGGACGGAGCGCAGAGTGAAGCTGCCGCGGTCGAGGATGCGCTTCATGATGCGGCTGAGGCGCGGGTCGTCGGCGGCGGGGGTGTCGATCCAGAGGGCGAGGAGGTCCTTCGCCTTGACGAGCCCCCACGACTCGAGGTGTCCCTGGTACCAGGCGGGGTTGTACGCCATGTCGAGGACCGGCGGTCCGGGCCGGTCGTCCCGGACGAGGAGCCCGGAGATGCCGTTGGTGGTGTAGGACAGCGGGCCGCGGACACGGTCCCTGCCGCGCTCGCGCAGCCAGATCGCCGCAGCGTCGAGGAGCGCGTGCGCCGTCTCCGCGCGGTCCTCGGTCTCGAACCACCCGAAGAGCCCCGTCCGGTCGCCGTGCACCTCGTCCTGAACGCGATCGACCGTGGCGGCGATGCGTCCCACGTCCCGGCCGTCGCGGACGGCCACGAAGTGCTGCACTTCGGCGTGCCGGAAGAACGGATCGACCTCGGGGTTCCAGCGCGACGAGCAGTCCGCGAGGAGCGGGACGACGAAGTGCGGATCGCCCTCGTAGGGCGGGAGCCCGGCGCGCCAGAACCGCTTGCGTTCGCCGCGCGAGAAGCCCAGGGGGACGATTCGCAGCCCGGCGTCCGCCAAGGCCCGGTCTCCGCTACGCGACCTTCAGGAGCCCGGCGTCGCGTCCGAGGCGCGCGAAGACCTCGACCACCTTGTCGAGCTCGTCGAAGGAGTGCGTCGCCATGTACGAGGTCCGGATGAGGCCCTCGTCGGGCGGGACGCCCGGGGCGACCACGGGGTTCGTGAAGACGCCCTCGTCGTGGAGGCGGCGCCAGAACTGGAACGTCTCCAGGTGGCCGCCGATCCGGATCGGGATGATGGCCGCGCGGCTCTGACCGACGTCGTAGCCGAGTTCGAGGAGCTTCGTCTGCATCCGCGACACGTTGGCCCACAGCCGGTCGCGCCGCTCGGGCTCCGTCTCGATGATGTCGAGCGCCGCGAGCGCCGCCGCGACCGCGGACGGCGGCGAGGAGGCGGAGAAGATGATCGAACGCCCGGTGTGCTTGACGTAGTCGATCACGTCCTCGTTCGCGACCGCGAAGCCGCCGAGCGACGCGAACGACTTGGAGAACGTGCCGACGATGACGTCGATCTCGTCCTCGAGGTCGAAGTGCTCAGCAGTCCCGCGCCCGTGCGTGCCGAGGACGCCCACTCCGTGCGCGTCGTCGAGCATGATGCGCGCGCCGTACTTCTTCGCCACTCGCACGAGGTTCGGCAGGTCGACGAGATCGCCCTTCATGGAGAACACACCGTCGGTCACGTCGAGCCGGCCGGCACCGTCGGGAACCCTCTGGAGCTGGCGTTCCAGGTCCTCCATGTCGTTGTGGCGGTACTTGTAGAGCTCGCCGAACGAGAGGCGGCAGCCGTCGTAGATCGAGGCGTGGTTCTCGCGATCGCAGAGCACGACGTCGTTCTTGCCGACGAGCGTGGAGATCACGCCCAGGTTGACCTGGAAGCCGGTCGAGAAGGTCACGCACCCCGGCTTGCGCATGAACTTGGCGAGCCGGGACTCGAGTTCGACGTGAAGGTCGAGCGTGCCGTTCAGGAAGCGCGATCCCGTGCACCCCGATCCGAACCGGTGGACGGCCGCGACGGCGGCTGCGACGACCTTGGGGTGGTGCGTGAGGCCGAGGTAGTTGTTCGAGCCGATCATGATCAGCCGGCGCCCGTCGACCACGACCGACTCGGTGTGGGTCTCCGAGATGGGCTGGAAGTATGGGTAGAGACCGAGGCGCCTGAGCTCGTCGGCGCGGTCGAAGCGTCGGAACTTCTCGAATAGATCCACGGGCGAAACCAGGCCTCCTCGGCGTACCGCAGGCTCCCTCACACGAACTCAAACGACCCAGAGGCGACGCGCCTTCCCCGACCGGGAACACCGCGGAGCTCGCAAGTCCAGTTGCGGCAGGAGGCTAGGGGAGCGCGGCGAGATGCGTCAATCTGTTTCACGGGCGCGGCGCAGGGCGACGCGGCAGGATGGGCGGATGGAGACGCTCGTCACCGGCGCGACCGGGTTCGTCGGGAGGCACGTCGCGGAGGAGCTCGCGAGGTGCGGCCGTTCGGTCCGCTGCCTCGTCCGGCGCACGTCCGACGCGGCGGATCTCGAGCGTGCCGGCTTCAGCGTCGCCTTGGGCGAGCTCCTCGACCAGCCTTCGCTCGAGGAGGCCGTGCGGGGCGTGGACGCCGTCGTTCACGTCGCCGGGCTCATCGCCGCCCGGTCGTTCACCGAGATGCGTCGTGTCAACGCCGAGGGGGTCGCCCGGCTCGCCCGCGCCTCGGCGCGCGCCGAGGTTCCGCCGCGGCGCTTCGTGCTCGTGTCCTCGCTCGCCGCCGCGGGTCCTTCGCGGGGCGCACGGCCGTCCCGCGAGGAGGACGCCCCCCGTCCCGTCAGCCGCTACGGCCTCTCGAAGCTGATGGGCGAGCGGGCAGCGCTCCGGTCGCTCCCCGGGTCGATCCCGCTCACGATCGTCCGCCCGCCTGCGGTCTATGGGCCGTGGGACCGCGGGCTCCTCGCCTTCTTCGACGTCGCCGCCCGCGGGCTGCTGCTCCGCCTCGGCACGATGCCCCGGCCGGTCTCGATCGTCCACGGCGAGGACCTCGCGGTGGGCATCCGCCTGGCACTCGAGTCCCCGGTCGCAGAGGGGCGCACGTACTTCATCGCAGATCCGGAGCCGCACCCGATCGACGAGCTCCTCGCCCGGATCGCCGCGGCCGTGGGAGGACGAACGCGCGCCGTGCGCGTTCCCGAGCCGCTCGTCCGAGTCGCCGGCGTCGTCGCGGAGGAGGTGGCCCGCTTCAGGGGCGCGACCCCGCTCTTCTCCCGCGACAAGGTGCGCGAGTTCCTCGCGGAGGGCTGGGTGTGCGACCCTGGCCGCGCGATGCGGGAGCTCGGCTGGCGCCCGGCGCGAACCCTCGACGAGGGTCTCGCGGCGACCGCGCGCTGGTACCGCGAGCGCGGGTGGACTCCGTCGCCTAAGATCTGAGCATGCTGCGAAACGCACTTCCCTCGTTCGCGCTGCTTCTCGGCTTCGCCGCCTCCGCCGCGGCGGGCGACACCACGCGGGACTGGGAGCGCTGGAGCCGCACGCGCGCCGAAGTGCTCGAGCGCGAAGGCCGGTTCGAGGACGCGATCGAGGAGTGGACGGTCGTGGCGCGGCTCAGCCCGGACCTGGTCGAGCCCTTCTCCAGGGCCGCGGTGCTCGCGGTCGAGATGCCGGTCCAGAGGAAGCAGACGCTCGAACCTGGCTCGCCCGCCGCCGAGATCGCGGAGCGACTCATCCAGGCGGGCGTCGCACGCGGCGGACAGGGCGATCCGGGACTCGCGTACGCCGCGGGTCGTCTCCAACTCGCCGCAGGCAAGTGGGGCTCGGCCTGGCGGCTCCTCTGCGACGCGAAGCAGTGGGGTTTCGACCCCGTGCGCGTCCGCTACTGGCACTACAGGGCCGCAGTCAACAGAGGCGCGATGCTCGTCGAGTCGGGACGGGCGCAGGAGGCCGTCGACGAACTCGAGTTCCTGCGCCGGACGCAGCCGAACCACCCGGACGAGCGTTTCCTCCTGATCGACCTCGCGGCCGCGCGCAGCGCGATGGACGAGCCCGAGGTCGCGCTGAAGATCCTCGACGAGATCCTCGTGAAGACTCCGGGTGCCGCCGACGCGCACTACCTCTACGCGATCATCCTCGTCCGGCAGGGGCGGCTCGACGAGGCCGAGAAGCGTTTCGAGGAGACGATGCGGTACGCGAAGGGCTCCTTCTCGGACAAGGAGTACCGCAACGCGCAGCTCAAGCTCTGCGACGTGCAGCTCAAGCTCGGCAAGCTCGACGACGCCGAGAAGTCGGCGAACCGCTACCTCGAGCTCGCGAAGGACGACCCCGAGGGCCTCTTCATGCTCGGACGCATCCGGCAGTCGCGAGGGCAGCTCGAGGAGGCCGCGAAGCTCTTCCGGCGCGTGGCGCGCATGTCTCCCCGGTGGCTGGACACCCTCATCAACCTGAAGAAGGTGCTCCACGAGCTCGGAGAGGACGCCGAGGCCGAGGAGATCGGGCGGCGCATCATCGAGATCGAGAAGAAGCGCGCAGCCGACCTCGAGGGCAAGGCTCCCACGATGGACGCGCCGCAGCCGAAACGCTGATTCCCGCCGTTCTCGACTTGACGGCTCAATTCTCGATCCGGGAATCCCGATGCGGAACTTGCGCACCCCGCCCTGTCGGAGAGGGGTGCGGAATTCGGGAGGCCCAGCCATGTCCGAGCCGAGATACAAGCGCCGCCAGATCCTCATCGACGCCGAGCTCCAGCTCGGGATGTCGGTGAACATGGTCGGCTGGCTCTACTTCTACGTGGTGGGCTTCGCGCTCGTCGCGAACGCGTCCTCGATCTGGGCGGTCCTGACGGAGCCCGAGACGGAGAGCGCCTACTACGACGCCGCGCAGCGCATGCAGTGGTTCGCGCAGTACACGGTGATCCCGCTCGCGCTGACGTTCGTCTGCGTCGCCGCGCACAGCCTGATCTTCACGCACCGCGTGGCGGGCCCGATCTACCGCATTCGCACCGTGCTGCACGACATGGCCCAGCGCAACCTCCCGAAGGTTCCCGTGACGCTGCGCCCGAAGGACTACTTCAAGGACGTCGTCGTCGAGCTGAACGCCGTGATCGACGCCTTCAAGGACGACGCCGGCCGCCAGCGCCGGATGAACCAGGAGACGTCCGCCGCGATGACCGAGCTCCTCGCCGCGATCGAGTCGGGCCGCCAGAAGTCCGACGTCCTGGCGCTCGCGCACAAGGCCCTCGACGGGACCGAGCGGCTCGACCGTCATCTCGGCGCGTTCCTCGGCGCCGACCCCGCCGCCGCCTCCGCCCAGCCCGTCGCCGCGCCGGCCCCTTCCGACGCGACATCCGTCACGGCCTGAGCGCCCTTCCGAGCCCCCCGCGACCGGAACACCGCACGACGGATCCGGGCGCTCGCTAGACTCCCCGGGCCGCGAATCGCAGTTCCGCGACGCGTGCCTTCCAGGAGTCCACCATGGCGAAAGTGACCGTCTTCGGGGCCGGCAACGTCGGCGCGACCTGCGCGCACGTGCTCGCCCAGCGCGACATCTGCGACGTCACCATGATCGACGTCGTCGAGGGGATGCCGCAGGGCAAGGCGCTCGACATGCGCCAGTCCGGGCCGCTCCAGGACTTTGGCGTCGAGATCGCGGGATCGAACGACTTCGCGGCCGTCGCCGGCTCCGACGTCGTCGTCGTCACCGCCGGGCTCGCGCGCAAGCCAGGGATGGACCGCATGGAGCTCCTGCAGAAGAACGTGGGCATCGTCGCCGGGGCCGCGAAGGCGATCCGCGACCACGCGCCGAACTCGGTCATCGTGATGGTGACGAACCCGCTCGACGTCATGTCGTACGTGGCGATGAAGGTGTCGGGCTTCCCGCGCGAGCGGGTCGTCGGGATGGCGGGCGTGCTCGACTCGGCGCGCCTGAGGGCGTTCATCGCGATGGAGCTCGGCATGTCGATCGTCGACGTCTCGGCGATGGTCCTCGGCGGCCACGGAGACTCGATGGTGCCGCTCCCGCGGTACTCGACGGTGAACGGCGTTCCGATCACCGAGCTGATGGACGCAGCGACCATCACGCGCATCGCCGACCGTACGCGCAAGGGCGGCGCCGAGATCGTCAACTTGCTGAAGACCGGCAGCGCCTACTACGCCCCGGGCACCAGCTCCGCGCAGATGTGCGAGGCGATCCTCAAGAACCGCCGCCACCTGCTGCCCTGCTCGGTGCAGCTCCGCGGCGAGTACGGCCTCTCCGACGTCTTCTGCGGCGTGCCGGTCGTGCTCGGCAGGGGCGGCCTCCAGAAGATCGTCGAACTCAAGCTCTCGGCCGCGGAACAGGCCGAACTCGTCAAGAGCGCGGAAGGCGTGCGCAAGGGCCAGGACGAGGTCGCGCCCTTCCTCGGGTAGCGGGCGCGGAAACTGGCGCTCTTCCCAGCGAGGGAAGGGGCACTAGACTCCGGGCGCTTGCGGAAAGTTCTCGCCGCCTTTGTCCTGGCGCTCGCCGCTGCGGCGGCCTGGGCGGCGCCGTCGAAGTCGCCGGCCTTCCTGAAGGTCACGAAGTTCAAGCCGCGGCACGGCCGGACGTTCGTGTCGCTCGACGCGCGGCTCGAAGTGAGGTTCTCGCGACCGCTCGACCCGGCCACCGTCACGGCGCAGACCGTGCAGTTGAAGAAGCTGTCGGGTGAATCGGTCGCGGTCACCTACGAGGAGACCCGCGGCGGACGCGCGCTCCTCGTCACGCCCGACGATCCCCTGCTGTCCGGCACGGACTACCAGATCATCGTCAGGACCGGGCTCCGCTCGACGGACGGCGCCACGCTGCGCTCCGACCGCCACGCCAACTTCTTCACCGAGGCGCGCGTCTCGCCCTTCGCGATCCTGCGCCCCGACCAGTTCGAGGGGCTCGACACGTTCATGTCCGAGGGCCGCGCGGCCCACAGCGCGTCGCTCCTGCCCGACGGCCGCGTGCTCCTCGCGGGCGGACTCTTCGACTACACGGTCTTCGCAACGAGCGGCGACCTCTACGACCCGGTCGCGAACCGGTTCCGCGCCTCCGGCGGCCGGATCAACACGCAGCGCGCCTACCACCCTGCGGCGCGGCTCGGCACCGGCATGATGCTGATCGGCGGCACCGGCGCGCAGGGCGCGCTCTCCTCGACCGAGGTCTACCAACCGTCGTCGATGGAGTTCTTCGTCGGACCGGCACTCACCGAGCAGCGCGACTTCGTCGCCGCCGTGACCTTGAAGGACGGACGGGTGCTCGTCACGGGCGGACTCCGGTACATCCCGCAGGGCGCGGTCTACAGCGACACGGCGGAGATCTACGACCCCGCGAGCGGCGGATTCCGCTTCACGCTGGGCGCTCCGATCCGCCGCCGCGCGGGCCACTCGCTCACCGTCCTTCCGGACGGCCGCGTGCTCATCGTCGGCGGGCAGTCGGGCGGGACGTCGTCGCCGGTCACGGCCGAGTTCTTCGACCCCGCGACCGAGACGTTCACTGCGATCGTGTCGCCGCCGGGCAACCACCGTCAGCTCCACGCGGCCACGCTGCTCGACTCCACCACCGGCCGGGTCCTCTTCATCGACGGCGGCTCGGCGATCCTCGAGATGTTCGACCCCGCGACCGGGTCGTTCTTCCCCGCCGGCGGCGCGAGCTCCGTGAACCGGACGGGCGCCACGGCGTCGCTGCTCCCCGACGGGCGGGTGCTCATCGCGGGCGGATTGCAGGACGCGGGCTCGAGCAGCGGCATCGCGCTCGACGGCTTCGACATCTGGGTGAACTCCGGCGGCGACCACGGGAGCGTACTGCGCCCGAGCGTCGTCTTCCCCGAGCCGCGCTACGGCCACACGGCGACGACGGTCCGCGACGGACGCGTCCTCTTCGCCGGCGGTTTCGGCCAGTTGACTCCGGACAGCTACGACACCGGCATCGTCTTCACGCCCGACCCGCCGAAGTAGCCGGTCCCGCGCCGTCCGGGAAGTCGACGGAAGAATCTCGCGCGGCCCGCGGCACCGGGAGACGCTGGCCGCATGGCCGCGCCGCTCCGCGTGCTGGCGATGAACAGCCTCGCTCCACCGTACGGCGGCGCCGAGTCGCACTTCGCGGACCTCGTGGACCTCCTGCGCGAGCACGGGGCCGAGGTGGTCGTGCACCACCCGCCGGCGACCTCGGGCGTCGCGGCACTGCGCGACCGCGTGCTCAATCCCGGAGTGCGCCGGTTCACCGCCTCGCAGATCCGCGACTTCCGCCCCGACGTCGTCCACGTGCACAACTTCTTGAGGCGGCTCTCCGTCGCGCCGTTCCTCGCGGCGCGCGGGACGGGCGTCGCCACGATGCTCACGGTGCACGACTTCCAGCTCTTCTGCCCTCGCACGTGGGCGATCCGCGCCGACGGCTCCGCGTGCCGCGAACCGAAGCTCCTGCTCTGCGCGTTCGGCGCCTGCCGCGGCGGACTCGAAGGCATCTCCGGGCGCGCGGTCTATGCGATGAACACCGCGCGGCAGCGCTGGGCCGCGTCGGTCGTCGGGCGTCACGCCACGCGGATCGTGGCGCCCTGCCGGTCGCTAGCGGACCGGCTCACCGCGTCGCTCGGCCGCGACGTCGGCGTCCTCCCGCTCGTGCCGTCGCCCGCGCCGTCCTTGCCGTTCGAGCCGCCGCGGTCGAAGGATCTCCTCTACGTGGGCCGGATCGCCCCCGAGAAGGGACTCGTCGAGTTCCTCGCCGCACTCGATCCGTCGGTCCGGCTGACTGTCGCCGGAGACGGCCCGACGCTCGAGCGCGCGAAGTCCGCCGCGGCTGCGCGCGGTCTTTCGGGCGTGACGTTCCTCGGCCGCGTGCCGCGGGAGCGCGTGCGCTCGCTGATGCGCGAGCACGGCGCCCTCGTGGTGCCGAGCCTCGTGCTCGAGACGGGTCCGCTCGTCGCGATGGAGGCCTTCGCCGAGGGCCGCCCGGTGATCGGATCGAACCGTGGCGGCACGGCCGACCTCGTCACGGACGGCGATACCGGCATCCTCTTCGACGTCCTCGACCCCGCGTCGATCGCGTCGGCGATCGCTCGGTTCGCCGCGCTCGCGCCGGACGAGCACGAGTCGATGTCGCGTCGCGCGCGGGCGCGGGCCGAATTGACGTCGGACCGCCGCGCGGCGTTCGCGCTGATCGAGTCCGAGTACCGCGCCGCCGCGGACGCCGCGCGTTCCGGGGTCCGCGCTTGAGCGCCGCCGCAGAGCGACGACTTGCCGTGGTCGTCCTCACCTGGAACGGCCGGGACGACACGCTCGCGTGCCTCGATTCGCTCCGCGGCGCCATCGGTCCCGCCGACGCGGTCTTCGTCTGCGACAACGGCTCCTCGGACGGCACCGAGGCGGCGGTGCGCGAGCGCCACCCGTGGGTCCGGTACGTGCAGAACGGCGCGAACCTCGGTTTCGCGGGCGGCAACAACGCGGGATTCCGGCTCGCGCTCGACGAGGGCTACGGCTACGTCCTGCTCCTCAACCACGACACGGTCGTCCCGCCCGGCGCGATCGGGACGCTGGTCGCGTACGCCGAAGCGCATCCCGAGGCCGGAGTCGTGCAACCTGCGCTCGTCTCGCACGCGGATCCGTCGCGGATCGACACGTTGGAACTCGTGCCGCTGCGCTCGTTCGGCGCCCGGTGCGCCGGGATGGGACGTCCGGTCGCGGAGATCCCCTTGGAGCCGCGCGAGGTGTTCGGGGCGAGCGGCGCCGCCGCCCTCTTTCGCGCCGACGCGCTTCGGCGGGCAGGCCCTCTCGACGAGGCGTTCTTCGTGATGGCGGAGGACCTCGATCTCGCGTTCCGGGTGCGCATCGCGGGCTTCACGGCGCACCTCGTCCCGTCGGTCCGCATCCTGCACAAGCGCGGGATTTCCGGACGCCCGTCCGATCCGCGCGTCGCCCGGCTGCGCAAGCTCTGGCTCCAGCGCAACACCGTCGCCGTGGCGCTCAGGTACTGGCCTGCGCGCTGGCTCGTCCTCTTCTCCCTGCTCCTCGCCTGGCGCGCCGCGCAGGCGCTCGCGATCTCTCGCGGCTTCCCCGAGCACCCGTGCGGACCGCTCTGGCGTTCGAGTCGGACGCTCCGGCGGAGCGCGCGCGCGTCGCTCGCCGCGCGGGGCGCGGACCGGTGGTTCCGGTAGCTCGTCCCGAGCCCACGCCGCCTCGCGGAGTCCCTTGGGAATGCCGATACAGTGGTTACGTGCGTGGCACTCGATGAACCCGTCCACCGATTCGTCCGGCATCTCGACCGTGAGCGACCGTAGAGCGTCCACTCCGGGTTCCGAGCCCGCGGCCTCGAAGCCGACGGGCGCGGCACCGCTGCGTGAGATCCCGCCGCCCTCCGCCCCGGGACGTCCTGGGTTCGTCGCTCGCGCCGCGCGCGACGTGTCGCGGCGCCTTCCGCGCGCGCTTGCCGCCGCCCGTGCCGCCTGGTGGCGCGCGCGCGCCCGCGGCCGGATCCGGTCGGCTGCACAGCCGCTCCGGATCTGCCTCGGGTCGGGTGCCGCGCCCCTCGCGGGATGGGTCAACGTGGACATGGACGCCGCGGCGCCGGTCCGCCTCGACCTGCGCTTCCCGCTGCCCATCGACGACGCGTCGGCGTCCGTCATCTACTCGGAGCACGTGATCGAGCACCTCTGCCTCGACGACGGCCTCGCCCTCCTGCGCGAGTGCCGCCGCGTGCTGCGCGACGACGGCGTCCTGCGCATCGCCACGCCCGACCTCGAGGCCGTGGTGCGCTCGTACCTCGGCGACTGGCGCGGGCAGGACTGGGTGAACTGGAAGGGTCACGAGTGGATCGACACGCGGGCGCGCATGCTCAACGTGTCGTTCCGCGAGTGGGGGCATCTGCACCTCTACGACCACGCGGAACTGACCGTGCGCCTCGCGGCGGCTGGTTTCGCCGAGATGCGCCGCTGCGCGATCGGCGAGAGCCCGACGCCCGGGCTCGCGGGTCTCGAGACGCGCGCCGACAGCCTGCTCATCGTCGAGGCGTGGGGCGCAGCGCACAGGAGGCGACCTTGATCCCGATCACCCGTCCCGAGCTGCCGCCGCTCGAGGAGTACGTGAAGCTGCTCGAGCGCGTGTTCGAGACGCGGATGCTCTCGAACTTCGGCCACTACGCCGAGCGTCTCGAGCACATGGCCGGCGAGTACCTCGGCGTCGGCACGCGCGTCGTGGTCAGCGGCGACGTCGGGCTCACGTGCGCGATCGCGGCCTTGCAGGTGCCGCACGGCTCGAACGTGCTCGTGCCCGCGTTCACGTTCAATTCCACGATCAATGCCGTCCTCTGGAACGGACTCGTGCCCGTGTTCGTCGACATCGACGCCGACACGCTCAACATGGACCCCGCCGCGGCCGCCCGCGTCGCGGAGCGCACGAAGCCGAAGCTCGTCATCGCGACGCACTGCTTCGGCAACCCGGCCGACGCGCAGGGTCTCGCGCGGGTCGCGGCGGCGAACGCTGCACCGCTCCTCTTCGACGCGGCGCACGGATACGGGAGCATCCGCGCGGGCGTCCACGTCGGCGGCCTCGGCGACGTCGAGGTGTTCAGCCTCTCGGGCACGAAGCCCGTCACGTGCGCGGAGGGCGGGCTCGTCACGTCGCGCGACGCGGAGTACCTCGAACGGCTGACCTACACGCGCGCCTACGGCTTCCAGACGGACTACAACAGCCGTTACATCGGACTGAACGGGAAGATGTCGGAACTCCACGCGGCGCTCGGCGTGCTGACGCTCGCCCGCATCGAGGAGGTCCTCGTCCGCCGCGCGGCGCTCGTCGATCGGTACAAGCGCAACCTCCAGTCGGTGCCGGGCCTCCGCTTCCAGTCGGTGCGCGCGCAGGACCGGAGCACGTACAAGGACTTCGCGGTGCTCTTCGCCACGGCGCGGGCGCGCAACAAGGTCGAGTCGGCGCTCACTGCCGCAGCGGTGCAGACGAAGCGCTACTTCCGTCCCTGCCACGCGATGGACTCGTTCCGGAAGTACGCGACGGAGACGCTTCCCGTCACCGAGACGACGTACGAGCGCATCCTCTGCCTGCCCCTCTTCCAGGACCTCAAGCCGGAGGAGATCGACATGATCTCGGAGATCGTGCACAAGGCAGCCGCGGGATAGCCCGGATGGAATCTCCGCGCCGGACGCTCGCGCCGATGGCGGCGTGGAACGCTGCCGGTTGGATCGCGGCGGGCCTCTATGCGTTCGTCACGTCGCGCCTCGTGTTCCAGGCGACCGGCGACGCGGGATACGGCGTGTGGGCGACCGTCGGCGCGATGCGCGGGTTCGTGCTCTTCCTCGACGGCGGACTCGGCGCAAGCGTCACGCGCGACTCGGCGCTCACGGACGGCCGTCAGGCGTCCGACGGACGTATCCGCGCGGCGTGGCGGATCTACGGGCTCCTGGCGGTTCTCGCCCTCGCGCTGACGGCGCTCGCCGCTGGACTGCCCGAGGCGCTGCTGGGACTCTCGGGCGAGCGGGCGGAGATGGCGCGCGGCGTCACGCTCGTGCTCGGCGCCGACGCGGCGCTGGCACTCGCGGGCAGTCCGCTGCTGTCGATCCTCCGCGGCAGGCAGCGTTTCGGGTCGCTCGCCGCGATCAACTTCGCGCAGTCGGCGGTCGGGATCGCGCTGCTCGTCGTCCTCCTCCCCGGGTGGGGCGTGCTCGGCGCGGCGATCGCCGTCGGCGCGGCGCGCGCCGTGGCGCTCCTCGGAGCGTGGATTGCGATGCGGCCCGCGGGTCTCCTTCCGAGCGGCCCGGACCGCGGACGTCTCGCCGACGCCGCGCGGTTCGCGGCGCCGCTCTGGATGATCTCGTTCGGCACGCTGCTCGGCATGGGTGTCGACACGCTCGTCGTCGGCGGCTTCTACGGCGCCGACACCGCGAGCCGCTACGCGCAGGGCACGCTCATCCCGGCGACCGCGACCGGCGTCCTCTACTCGATCACGGGGGTCGCCTTCCCGCGCATGGTCGCCGCGTCGCCGGGCGAGCCGCGGCGCTGGATCGGCGCACAGTTCTTCCTCGTGACGTTCCTCTCGGCGATCGGTTTCGGCTTCATCGCGATGCACGAGGACGCGCTGCTCACCGTGTGGCTCGGGCGCGCCGCGCCGCTCGCGGTGACCGTGGGCATGATCTCCTGCCTGAGCTGGATGCTCAACGCGCCCGCGAACGTCCTCGCGAACCTCGCGATCGCGCGCGGCGTGCACGGCGTGCTCGGCCCGATCGTCCTCGTCGAGGCGATCGCGAACATCGGACTCACGCTCTGGCTCGCGTCGTCGTGGTCGCCGACGGGGCCGGCGATCGCGACCCTCGCCACGATCTTCGTCTCGAACATCATCGTCGTGCCGCTCGTGCTGCGCCCGCGGCTCGAGATGCGATTGGCCGAGATCGTGCGGCCGTGCGCCCTCGGCTGGGGGCTCGGGATCGCGGGCGCGGCCCTCGTAGGGCTCCTCACGTACCCGCTCCGCGACCATCCCGTCGCGACGATCGTCGTCGGCACCTCCGCCACGCTGCTCATCGCGGGCGTCGTCCTCGAGACGTCGGTGCGCCGCGAATCGAAGTTCGCGAAGTGGGCGCGGATCGCGTGGCGCGGCGGGTGGTTCGTCCGGCGGGACCAGCAGGCGGAGATCCGGCGCGAACGCGAGCGTCTCGAACGTCTGCGGCGCGAGAGTCCGATCATCTGGGTGAAGGCGATGCCGCCGCTCGTCAGCGTGCGGATCGCCACCTACAACCGCGGACGCCTCGTCGCGGACCGCGCGATCGCGTCGGCGCTCGCGCAGACCCACGAGAACCTCGAAGTCGTCGTCGTCGGCGACAGGTGCGACGACGCGACGGCCGAGGCGGTGCTCTCCGTGAAGGACCCGCGCGT
>JANNHP010000392.1:0-4489 GCA_031404455.1 Planctomycetia bacterium
CTCGATCCCCTTGCCGTCGCGCGTCAGGAAGACGGAGAGGTACACGAGGACGGCGCCGATCGCATCGCGGTCGTCCAGCTCAGGGAATCGCTCCCTGACGACGGACACGTACGCGGGCACGAACGCAGGCATGTTCTCGACGTCGTAGCGAGCCGTCGATGACCAGCCGAACCGCATGCCCGCCGCGCGCAGACGCGCGTCCCATCGCCGTATCTCGGCGACCTCCGCGTCCCAGGTTGCTCGGTCTATCTTCAAGTGGTCCACGGTCTACCTCCGGGACAGCCGCCGGGACGAGGTCGGGTAGATCGACCACGAACCCGGCGGCGACGGCATCGGCATGCCTGCCGACTGACCGGACGATACCGCGCCGCAGGGACGTGCCTCGCGCCTACCGGCGCAGGTAGACGACGACTTTCACGTTCGTCACCGTGACCGTCGTGAACGCTCGGATTCGTAGCTGCGGTCCGAGGACTTCGGAGGTCTCGATCAGCCCCCGTGTCGATGTGGGGGGAATGCCGAAGCTGCCATTGTCCGATCCGACCCAGGCCGAGACGCCTCCGCAGAGGAACTCCAACGCGAACGTCGCGCCGCCCGACGTGGTTGGGTCGTGACTGAGGAACACCGAAATCTTGCTGTAGCCAGCGCAGTCGATGACGTGGGTGGACGTGAAGTTCGACGAAAGGGTGGCACCGTTGAGATCACTTACGATCACCGTGGCGTTCGTCGCGGGACTCGTCGTCAGCGAAGAGTTGACGACGTTCACGTTCAGCGGCGAGTTGGCGATCGTCACGTTCGGCAAGGAAGCGATCGTCACGTTCGGCAAGGAAGCGACCGTGACTGACGGCATGGACGAGACAACGACTCCCGGCAGCGTCGCGACGTCCACGGCCGGAAGCGTGCCGATCGCGACGGTCGGCAGGGACGAGACCGCGACCGGCAGCGGCGCGCCGGACGCGACGACCTCTAGCGGGACGGACTGGACGACGTCCACCTGCGTCGGCTTCTTCGTCCGCTTCGCAGACGAGGCCGAGTCCTGCGCGACTGCTGCGACCTCGAAACCTACGGCTCCGAGGACAGCGAACGCCACAACCAGAGACACCGATCGCTTGGACATGTTCCCTCCCTGTCGGTGCGTGCCGACTCGGCGTGCAGGGTAGAGCGCGGACCTGCGGCGGCGCCACCTCGGCGCCCGTTGTCGGCCGCGTTGGCGGTCGATGAACCCAGCATCACCGCGATGACGACGCCCGCGCCGCCCCCCTCCGAGCCTGGAACCTGCCCAAACTGTGGTTCGACGCTCGAAACTCGGACACGCGCAACCCGGGGCCGTGACCGCTGGAACGGCTACCTAGCGGGATGGCGCGGCCTCGCGTGTCCTCTCAGCGGCTACGAGCAGTCCCGCGCGTGGCGGTCGGGAGCGGATCGCCGACGCCGGGCGATGGCGGCGGACGTCTGGTATCCCGGCTGCGGGCGCCCGTGGACGCCTGCGGAGGAGGCCGCGCTCGTCGAAGCGGGGATCAAGAAGCCGCGTCGTGACCGGGCGGACCAGGCACTCGAGTCCGACGCGGACGACCGCGCGTAGGCACCTCGCGCTGGGTTCGGGCGGGGCGCGACGGAGGGAGCCCTCATCGCGCGGAACGGTCGCCGCCCTTGAACCGCTCCCCCCGCACCCCCTGACTCCGAACCCGCGCGGGAAACTCGCGAGGCTCCGGGAGTCCTCATCGCGCGCGAGGCCGGGGCTGCGTCCGACCACTCCCCCGGGCGCCGCCGCGGCGCGCCACACCGGCGCACCGTGGGCGACGCGCGGCGCGACGTCGCGCACGGCGTCTCGAGTCTCGGCCGGACGACGTCGCGGCACTCGTCCGCGGAGTGCGACGGACGCCGCCGGTTCCGGCTACTTGGCTGGCTACTTAGCGAGGACGTCTCAATCGGCTATCGACTCCGGCGAGAACACGTCGAGACCCCGCAGAAACGCTAGCTCCCGGGGCGATCGAGCGAGGCCGAAGCGGCAGGCTCCGAACCGATTTTAAGTCCCTCGCGTCTGCCGTTCCGCCACTCGCCCAAGGTGAACTCCTCGCGATCGCCCGCCGCGGCCGCGCCGCGAGCGGGAACAAACGTATCCTCGGGAGGGCGGCGCAGCCATCATCCCCGCGTGGCCGACGACGCGCCGGTTCTGTGCACGGGTCTCGCGAAGACCTACCGCGACTTCTGGGGACGGGCGTCCTTTCCGGCGCTCGCCGGAGTCGATCTGCGCGTCGCGCGCGGAGAGAGCCACGCGCTCCTAGGCCCCAACGGATCGGGCAAGACGACGACGCTCCGCATCCTCCTCGGCCTCATGCGCCCGACGAGCGGCGAGGCGCGGCTCTTCGGCAAGGACCCCACGGAGTCCGCCGCGCGCGCCCGCGTCGGCTTCCTTCCCGAGCAGTCGTCGCTGCACGGCTTCCTGAGGGCGCGGGAGACGCTGGAGCTCTTCGCCCGGCTCTATGGCGTCGCGCGCGGCGAGCGCTCGCGGCGCGCCGGCGAACTGCTCGAACGGCTGGAACTCGCCGACGCGGCGAAGAAGCGCGTGCGTGAGCTGTCGCACGGCATGCGGCGCCGCCTGGCGCTCGGCGTCGCGCTCGTCGGACGCCCGGAACTGCTCGTCCTCGACGAGCCGACCGCGGGCATGGACCCGCTCGTCAGGGAGGGCGTGCTGGCTCTCTTCCGCGAGCACCTCACGGGCGGCGGCACGCTGCTCGTCACGTCGCACCTCCTCGGCGACATTCGCGGCATCGCGTCGAAGGCGACGCTGCTAGCGCGCGGCGTCGTGACGCGGCAGGGCGACCTCGACGAGATGCTCAGGCGCCCGGGGCTGCGCGAGTACGTGGTGCGCGGCGGGGCGGAGATCGACGACGCCGTCGCCGCGGCCGTGCGTTCGCGGGGCGGCGACGTCGTCGAGGCGCGGCCGGCGCGCGCGAGCATCGAGCAGCTCTTCCTCGACACTTATCGGTCCGCGGAGAAGGGCGATGACGCGCCTCCTCGCGATCGCTGAGATCCGGCTGCGCGAGGGGCTCGCCGCGCGCCTCGTCTGGCTCGTGCCGCTCGCGTTCGCGGTGGGCGTCGGCGCGGCGCTCTGGGCGCAGGGGCCGGATCCGGCGAGCCGCGCCGCGCTCGCGGACCGCGTGGTGCTCTGGACGGCGTGGGGGCTCGCGTTCCTCGTGGCGGCGATCGTGCCGGCGCTCGGCATGCCCGCCGACGTCCGCACGGGCGCGGCACAGTCGCTGCTCGCGTCGCCGGTTTCGCGGTTCGAGGTCGTCCTCGGCGGCGTGCTCGGCTACGGGGCGCTCTCCACGCTGCTCCTCCTCGCCATGGCCGGCGCCTCCACGCTGGGGATGCAGATCGCGGGGGTCGGCGCCGCCGAGCGCGAGCCGATCCGGACGACGACAGCCGCGCAGCCCGTCGGCGCGAACGGAGCGGGAGTCGTGGTCGTCGACTCGGCATCGCCCGTCGCGGCGTTCCGGTTCCGAGTTCCCGCGGGGCTGCGCCGTGGGGAACTGCTCGTCGTGCGTCTCTCGCCGGAGCGGCGCGTCGAGACGAGCTTCAACAGCGAGACGGTCGTGATCGTCGCAGCCGGGCGGCCGGGCGGAGCGGAGGCGGGCTCCGACCGGGTCGAGTTCAAGGCAGGGACCGAGTTTGCAGCGCACGTCCCGCTCGGCGACCTCAGGGCCGGCGAGGAGGCCGAACTGGCGGTGCGCCGCGCGAGCGGCGGCTGGGCGCTCGACTTCATCCCCGGCTCGGTGGAGATCGGCGGCGCACGGCGCTTCTACGCCCTCGGTCTCTTCGAGGCGGCACTCTGTGCGGTGCCGATGCTGCTGCTCCTGGCCGCGATCGGATCGCTCGGCGCAGCCCGGTTCGGCGGTCCCACGGCGGTCGCCCTGGCGGCGTTCCTCTTCCTCGTCTGCTCGGGCCGCGGCTTGCTCCTCGACGCTGCGCAGTACATCGTCAGGGCGGCGGCCGACCCGACGCTCGCCCAGAACGAGGTCCACGACGACGGGCACCATCACGCGGCCGTCGAGCCCATTTCCCCGGCGCGTGTGGCGCTCGCGAAGGGAGCGATCGCGGTGTTCGAACTCCTGCCGCGCTACGAGACGTTCGACCGCACGGATGCGCTCGTGGAGCGCCGCGCCCCGGTATGGGGCGATCTCGCGCGGGCGGCGTGGGAGGGACTGCCCGCAGCGGCGTTGGTGACCGCACTCGCCTGGATGCTGCTCCGCAGGCGGGAGATCGCCCCGGGCTGAGCCGCGGGCGCGTGGCCCGGAAGCGGGCGTCGCGAGGGAACGCTACGCGAGCTTGCGATCGCGGCCGCGGCAGGGCTTGCGGCCGTGGTTGGCCTTCTTGCTGCGCCACTTGAGCTTGTAGGTGCGACGACGCTTGCCCATGTGAGTCTCCGTCCCGGACGCTGTTGCGAGGGCCGAGGAGCTTACTGCGCAGCCGCCCGGGCGCCAGGATTCGC
>JANNHP010000393.1:0-2801 GCA_031404455.1 Planctomycetia bacterium
TCCCGATGACCGGACCCGGCGACAGTTGGCTCGTCGCGACGCGCGGGGGCTGGACGACCGAACCGGTTCGCGTCGCCGCCGGACCGCACGCCGACGGGTCGACGCTGACGCTCCGGCCCGGCGGTTGGCTCGTCGTCGCGCTGGAGCGCCGTCCGCCGCGGAGCCTCGGTCCGGTCGTGATCCGGAAGAAGGACGGCGCGCCGTTCCTCACGCAGGACGGCGCGATGATCCTCTTCGCCGCGGACGCGGAGCAGGGCGCCGTCCTCGGTCCGTTGCCTGCGGGCGCCGTCGACTTCGTCCTCGAACTCTCGGGCGAGGCCGTCCGCGAGTTGCGCGCGAACGTCCGTGCCGGCGCGCGGGAGAAGCTCGTGATCCCGTCGCTCGCTCCGCGGTGACGGTGACGAGCCGCTACGCCAGCCAGACGAACGCCGCCGCCCCCACCGCGATGCAGTACGGCCCGAACCAGTAGAGCCTCCCGCGGCCGACGAGCGTGATGAGCGCGTGGATCGCCGCGAGTCCGGAGACGAACGCGACGAGGCCCGCGACGAGCATCGGCATCGTGTCGGCCGAGTCGAACGGCGCCTTCTCGCGGAGCATCTCGTAGAGCGAACCGCCGAGCACCGCGGGGACCGACATCAGGAAGCTGAAGCGCGCGGCGGCGGCGGGGTCGAGACCGAAGAAGAGGCCGGTCCCGATCGTGGAGCCCGAACGCGAGCACCCGGTGACGATCGCCGCGACGCACTGAGCGAGGCCCATTCCGATCGACGTGACGACGTTCGGCTCGCCGGTGCCGCGCCGCGCCCACTTCGTCGCGAGGAGGAAGACGCCCACGCTCATCAGCCCGATCGCCGCGACGCGCACGTCGAAGCGCCACTCCTTCACCGCGGGCACGGCCTTGTGGACGAGCACGACGACGCCGAGCATCGCCGTCGCGAGGATCACGAGCAGCGTGGTGCGCCGTCCGGGTCCGCCGGAGACCGTCTGCTTCGCGAGGTCGGCGAACACCGCGCGGTAGTAGACGAGCACCGCGGCGACCGTGCCGATGTGCGTCGCCATCTCGGGATAGAGGTCCTTCTTCACGCCCATCCCGAGCCACTTCTCGGCGAACAGCAGGTGCGCCGTCGAACTGATCGGCAGGAACTCGGTGAGTCCCTGCACGAGTCCGAGGAACGCCGCTTCGCCGTAGGTCACGCGGCGGATGCTCGCGGCGCGGCGGGGCGCGTCACCGTTTTCCCGCTCGGGGCAGTTGGTGCCGTCCGAGTCCGTCGTGGCAGATTCAAAATTTAATTTTGAATCTGCCGATACTGCCCTATCCTCTGACCAGCCATGATCCTACGTCGCCTCCAACCTCAGCTCCGCGCCGCAGCCAGCGACTTCCGGGCGGTCACGCTGACCGGCCCGCGGCAGTCCGGAAAGAGCATCCTCTGCCGGTCCACGTTCCCGGAGATGCCCTTCGCGTCGCTCGAGGATCCGACGGTTCGCGAGTTCGCGTTGCGCGATCCGCAGGCGTTCCTCGATCAGTTCCCCGACGGGGCGATCCTCGACGAGGTGCAGCGGGCGCCCGACCTGCTCTCGTACGCGCAGGGACGGCTCGACGCTTCGAATCGCCGCGGTCAGTTCGTGTTCACCGGTTCGCAGCACTTCGGCCTGCTCGCCTCGGTGTCTCAGTCGCTCGCCGGCCGGACTGCGGTGCTCAACCTCCTGCCGCTCGGACTCGACGAGGTCCGCCGCTTCGAGCCCCGTCCGAACGGACTGTTCGAGACGATCGTCGCGGGCTCGTATCCGGAGATCCACGACCGGCGCGTGCCGACGGAGTCCTGGTACTCGTCGTACGTGACGACCTACGTCGAGCGGGACATCCGCCAGGTCGTGCGAGTCGGCGACCTCGGCGCGTTCCAGACGTTCGTGCGCCTCGTCGCCGGGCGCGCAGGGCAACTCCTGAACCTGGCGTCGCTCGGCGCCGACGCCGGGATCACGCAGCCGACGGCGAGGTCGTGGCTCTCGGTGCTCGAGACCGGCTTCCTCGTCTTCCGCCTCCCGCCGCTCCACCGCAACCTCGGAAAGCGCCTGACGAAGAACCAGAAGGTCTACTTCTTCGACACGGGCCTCCTGTGCTGGCTGCTCGGCATCCACGCGGCTCGCGACCTCACGCACCACCCGCTGCGCGGCGCGATCTTCGAGAACTGGGTCGTCTCGGAGGTCATGAAAGCCCGCGTCCACGAGGGCAAGACGCCCGCACTCTACTTCTATCGCGACAGGACCGGGCGCGAGATCGACCTCGTGCTCGACACAGGGACGCGCTTCGACATGGTGGAGATCAAGTCGGGCAAGACTGCCTTCGAGTCCGGCAGCGCGGTCGCTCATCATTCGGGTCACGCTCATGAGTCCGAGGGCCCCGGGGACCAGCAGCCAGAAACTGGGAAGGAAAGTCACCACGGCGGGCGGTCCCTTGAACCGTTGTTGGATCAGATAGCCCAGCGGAGTTGCCACGAGGGTTCCGAAGAATCCACTGATTTCACTGCCGAGGAAGACCGTCGCGAGTCGCTGCGCCCCGAAGGCCATTAACAGAACGAAAATCAACCAATGCAGCGAGTTTTTGGGAGCGGAAAAATGCAGATAGACGCCCAAGCCGAAGACCAGGACACCCACCCACCCGGCGAATGGCAGCTTTGCATACTGAGTGGTCGCATATACCAAATCCTCCGGGCTGTAACCAATGAGCACGGCACCGATGGCGAGTCCGAACGCCAGCAGCACGAGTTGGATAAACCCTGCAATGAGCCGACTCGCACCACTCACCA
>JANNHP010000394.1:0-4348 GCA_031404455.1 Planctomycetia bacterium
CGCCACGTACGTGGCCGCCGCACCGGACCAGAGCCGATCGATCGTCGTCTCGGCGGCCGCGATGACGCCGTCGATCTGGTGCTCGTTGGGCTCCCCCGAAATCGCGGCCGCCCTCAGGCAGGCGAGTCGCCACTCCCAGAGACGCACTCCCGCGGGCCGGCGCCGTTCGTCTCCTTCTGCGTTCTCGCCGAGCCAGCGGATGGTCTCGGCATCCACGTCCGCGCGCCACGCCAGCGCGTGGACGTGGAGCATAAGTGCCAGTCGTTTCGCCGAGTCATGTTGTTCCGACAGGCGACGGGCGCCGCTCAGCAACTCGGCGAACGTTGCTTGATCGCGGCACGCACGCACGACGGCCCGGCAGGCGTGACTCGTAATGGGCAACCACCCGTCGAAGGCGAGCCCCATCTCCCGGAGCGTCCGATGCAGCCGACTCGGCTCGACAGCAGACCGCGCGACCAGAGCAAGGACCGCGCGCAGGCACCGATAGGGACGCGAACGTTGAACACGGTGGGGCGCTTCGCCGAGGAAATCGATGTGAGACTCACGTCCAGACTCAAGCCGAAGGAGCGCGAAGTGCGTCGCGAGCATCTCCCCCTTCGGTGAGCCGGGCAATGTGTCCGGCGCACGATCAAGCTCCTGCCATTCTTCGTCCATGTCGATGGCTGACACGTGCAGCAAACGTAGCCTGCTGAGCACGTCGGGCGATCCGACTTGGACCACGCGATCGGCATGCATCAAGTCACCCAGGTACTGCCGGACTCTAGCGGGCTCCCCTGCCGCGATCGACATCGTCGCTGCGGCCCGTGCGTACATCAGACCATCCGCGATCATGCCGAGATCGATGCAGCGTCGAGAAATCTCCCACGACTCGGCCGCACGACGGGTGGCCGACATCACGTCCGACTGCGCGAGAATCAAGTTCCCCGATGCTACGATCTGCAGTCGAACGCTCCCTGCGCGAGTAGCGCGCTGCTTCACCACCTGAAGAACGCGACGGGCCGAGTGAAGTCTCCCGAGCATGCGCAGCGCGTTTCCTGCCGTGTTCAGGAGCCAGAGTTGCGCGAGCTCGGGAAGCTCGTCTCGATGCTTCAGCTCGCTCCGCAGGATTCCGTGGGCCGCCGCAAACTCGCGGCGGTTGAGGTGCGCGATCGCTCGCAGTCTCTGCGCCTCCGCAGCATGCCGACGCGAGGTCGATCGCACGGCAATCCGTTCGAACACCGACTCGGCGGCACCGAGTTCGCCGCGGTTCAACAGCACCTTGGCCAGCCTCAAGCCACCTTCGGCAGGGAGTTCGTCGAGCGGCACCCTGCGAATGACCACCTCTGCCGCGTCGTTGCGTCCGCACTCCATCCAGAGGTCGGCGAGGCGGAGCGTCCAGTCGAGATTCGGGGCCGCGGATTCCCCGATCGTGGAATGGACTCGGATGCAGGACCGAACGACCTCGTAGATGTCGCCGTCGACCGCGGCGGCTTCCGCCCGTTCGAGAAGCGCTTCGATCGGGACGTCGAGTCCGGGTGCTGCGGACGCGCGCGAAGCCCTCGGCGTGTCGCTCGTCCGTGGCGCAACGGCCCCGACGAGGTCGAGGGTCCCCTTCGTGTCGCGGATCGCGTCGGCCATCGCCAGCGCGACGACTTCGTCGATGGCGTTCGTGACCGACCCGTTCGCGTGGCGGCTGATCGTGCCGACCAGACGCTCCGCCACCGCGGTCGTGCAGAGCAGACTCTCGGTGACTTCCCGCGACCGGTCTACGGGTGCCCGCGCACCCTGGGACTTCGCGTCGTTCGACTCGACGACCGCAGATGTGACACCCGATTCGCCGGTGCCCACGTCGTCGCAGAACTGTTCCCACGCGCCGCGCGCGACCCCGTCGATCTCGTCCCCCGTGGCGATGACCACGACGGGCGCCAAGGCCCGGACCCGCTGCGCCGCCGCCGCACGCGCGCGCGATCTCTGGTCGCGAAGTCCGTCGATCCGCGACGTGGAGGAGTCGGCGGCGGCAGCGTCCGCAGTCACCCTGGCCCAGGCGAGGATCTCACTCCACCGCAGGCAGTTGCGGCGCCGCTCGAGCCGGACCAGGTCAGCCATGGAGCCGGCGAGGGCAGCGAGATCGGCGTCGTGCACGTCGGCGCCGACCCGGACGGGGCCATCCACGGGCGAGCGAAGTGCTGATTGCGCCACCGTCACCGCCTCGGGCCGGAGGATGCGCCGCGCGAGTTGCTCGGTCCGTGTTCCTCGGACGCGCTCGCTGAGGCCGCCCAGCGACGAGCCCGGGGCGGATCCTTCGGCGCCTCGGCGGGCGCATTCGATCAGCCGCCGAAGGGCCGCAGGCGCCCGCTCCGTCCCAGGGAAGTCGAACGCTGCCTGCTGAGCGAGCACCTCGGCCCGATCGCCGCAGAACGCGCGGCGTCCGGCCCAGATCTCCCAGAGCGTGACGGCGAGCGCGTACACGTCGTTGCACGGTTGCGCCGAGTAGTTGGCTGCCCACGCCCACGAGGGCGCGTAGCCGAGGGTTCCGGGCGGCGCGGGGTCGGCGATCTTGCGGGCGCCCGCCCAGTCCACGAGGTGGACCTGCCCCGAAGGGTCCACGACGACGTTCTCGGGCTTGATGTCGCCGTGCACCCAACGGAACCAGTGGCTCCGATCGAGGATCGCGGTGAGCCCGGCCGCGATCTCCTCGATGCGAGGCGCCTCGGAGATCCCGAGCGGGACGCCGTCGATCCACGACGTGACGGAGGCGATCAGGCCGCCGCGACGGACGAGGTCGAGCGGTTGCGGAGCGCCCGCGCACGCGATGCTCGTGAGCACGCGGTACTCGCGCTCGGGTGCGCTCATCTCGGTGTCGGCCTGCGGCAGGCCCTCGTCGAGTTCCTCCCAGCGCACGAAGACCGAGCTCCCGTCGTGCCGGCTCGCCCGGCCGCAGCCGGAGGCCGCGGAGCCGCGAATCCTGCGGACGAGTACGAGGTCGCCCGGGAGAGCGGTGGTCTCGGCTGCGGCGGCGCCGGCGGAATCGGGAGGCATCTCGCGTCTCGTATCGACGCAGCCGCGTGACGAAGTTGAGAATCGGAAGCTGGAGGACCCGAGGCTGGACCCCTCAAGCTGAGGCTTGCCCCCGGGCCTGACGCAGTCGGTAGCGCGTGGCGCGGCCGCGCCCGAGCCGCACGATCCGGTCCTGCTGCAGCAGGCGGTCGAGGTAGCGCAGGAGGGTGCGCGCGGGCCTGCCCACCTGGGCCGACAGCTCGCCGATCGACGACATGGAGCAGCTCGCGAGCGCGCGGAGGAGCTTCCGTTCGTCCTCGAGAAGTCCCGAGTCGGCGTCCTGCACGCGCGCCCGCCAGCCCGTCTCGTCGAGCACCTGGGCGGTGACGCGCGGCGGTCGGCGCGACGCCACCGCGGAGGCAACCCGTTCGACCTCCGCCAGTCCGCCCGGCCATGCATAGTGGGTCAGCTCAGCCGCCGCCGCGGGGTCGATCTCCGCGCGCAATCCCGCCGACTCGAGCAGCGACGCGAAGAGGTCTCGGCGCCGGGAAGGCTCACCGCACACGGGTTCGAGGCCGACGATCGTCCCGTCGATCAGCTCGCTGAGCGACATCTGGGCCGGGCCCGCAGCACGAAACTGGTTCAGCGGCACGGTGAGCAGCGCAACGATCCGCGACGGTTGCCCTCTCCCGCCGCAGAGGGCGCTCCGGACGGCTCGCATCTCGTCGGGCGGCCAGAGGTTCGGAGCGAGGAGCACGGTGACGGCGCCCCGCTGCGCCACCGCTGCGGCCGCGTCGGCGCCGCTGCGGCAGACGACGATCGAACCGACGATGCGGCGACGCAGGACGTCGACGAAGCGTTCCAGCTCGCGAACGAAGGGAGACACCACCACGCACCGGTCGGACGCGAAACTCGTGCGGGCTACTTCGTCCCAGGAGGCGGGCTCGGGGGCATCCGCGACGACGCGGGCGCCCGCCTCGCCGACGACCTGCGCGGTGTCGCCCGAGGCGGAGCGAACGGACTCGATCGGCTCCCCCGTGAGACGGCGCTTCCACCGCGCGTGCGCCGCGGCACCGCGCTCGCCGTACTCCTCGTTCAGGAGGAGGTCGAGCTGCGCCACTGCGCTCCCGTGAGCCTCCTGCGCGCGCCGCCAGTCGCCGAGTCGCCGGAACTCGCGGCTCTCCATCAGCATCCGCTGCCACTCGAGCGCCACGGGGAGAGGACTGGGGTGCGACCGCACGGCACTCACGAGGAGCTTCCATTGCTCGACGTCGTACTCGATGGGGATCCAGAGAGCGAGACTCAGTGCGAGCGAGGCCGCTCCCCATCCCGGACTTCCAGGATGCCGGGCGAGGCGCGCCGCCCCGCCCCT
>JANNHP010000395.1:0-1785 GCA_031404455.1 Planctomycetia bacterium
GCGGAGGTGGACCAAGTTCGCGCCGACGTTCGAGACGTAGAGCGCCTGGCGGCCCGTCGTCGCCGGGCAGAGCTCGGTCACCGACGTTCCGACCAGTTCGCCGGTGTTGGCGGTGAGCGTCAGCTTCGCCTTCTTCGTCTCGACCGTCCCGCTCGCCTTGACGAGGACGTTTCCAGAGGAGTCGACGCCCGCGGTGTAGCCCCGCGGGTCTCCGCCGGTGACGACGACGTTGTTCATGAGCCACCTCCGTGCGAGGGCGGAGTCCTCAACGCAAAGTCGCCGGCCGACCAGCAGGAAAACGCCGGGTCGGTCCCCGCGAGCGTCACGGCGAGCCGGATCCAGTCCAGCCCGAACGAATGGCTCTGGTTGGTCTCTCCGCCGCCCGAGTACGAGACTCCATTGCTGGTCCAGATCTTGACGTCGGGCGATTCCTGCATCTGCATCAGGAACGTGGGACTCGTGCCGATCCCGGTTCCGCGCCAGACCGCGACGTTCGCGTACGCGAACTCCCGCACGTTCAACGGCTCGGTATAGAAAGTGCGCGCTCCCGCGAAGGTCGTGAAGCGCGGCAAGAGGACGATCCGCCGGATCTCGGTATTCACGCCGCCTCCCTTTCCCGAACCAGTCCTGCACTTCCGCGCGGACGCGCGCTTTCCGTCGCGACGTCCTCGTCTCCCGCAACCGCGCAAAGAATGCGCGATGCCCCCCCCCCGAAAGTCAAACAATTTTTCCAAGAACCTGGCGACAGCGACGACCGGTCGCGTATCCTCCGGCGCGTTCGAAGAGGGAGGTGACCGATGGCGGCAGTGGAGTCTTCACTCGTCCTCTTGCCCCGCCCGACGACTCTGGTCGGCGCCACGAGTTTCACGACGCTTCCGCTCGATGTCTCGGGGTTCGGTTCCGTGCAACTCCAGCTCTGGCGGGGTCCGACGCGTGGCGCGGGCAGTCCGACGATCAAGTTCTACTTCGAGGAGTCGCTCGACACCGAGACGTGGGCGCTCGGTCCGTCGACGCCCGTCGGATACGACCCGGCCGACGAGACGACGGGCGGGGATCCCACGCTCGCGAAGCCGCAGCTCTTCAGCTATGCGTTCCGACTGCGCTGGTTCCGGCTGCGGATCGAGACCACAGGAACTGCGCCGATCTTCACCTGCTGGGCCGAGGGCCTGCTCCGTGACGGCGGCGGAGGCGGCTCCTGGACGCAGGGCAAGGCTGCGCCCGTCATCGAGGCGGCGCGTGCGATGGGTCCGCCGGCGATGGCGCGTGGCCGCGGCGCGCCCCCCGGAACGCCTTGGTCCGGATGGAGCGATCAGAGCGGACCGGGGGGCACAGGGGTCGGCTCCGGAGGCACCGCGCCCGGAACACCGGGCGCGCAACCGTCAGTGGACCCGTCGTCGCCGCCGACGGGGAGGAGCGCCGGCACGCCTTCGCCTGACGGGAACCTGAATCCGTTCGACAACATCAAGCACGGCCGGGGCTGACAGATCGCGCGAGGCGGATCGATTCGCAGTCGCCAGTCCGCCGCGTTTCGGGCGGACGTCAATCCACCGTACCGCTGACGGCCGCCCCCTACCTCGACTCGATCTCCGTGAAGTCCACGCTCCCCGCGTCCACGGCGAGGTCCGTCGAGTTCGACATCGATTCGACCTCGCCGAGACGCTCGTCACGCACCGGCGCGAGGGCGCGGAAGACGAGTCGACGACCGGTTCCACACCCGGCACTTCCACGGGCGGATCGAGCGGCGCCACGACCGATCCCGCGAAGGGCTTCTTCAAGACGAAGCAG
>JANNHP010000396.1:0-31106 GCA_031404455.1 Planctomycetia bacterium
GGAAGGACCGGGCGCGGACGTCGACTCGGGCTTCTTCAGCGCGAGCGACTGGACGGGAACGTACTTCACGGCCTGCGAGGTCTCGAACAACCGCAACGGCATCCGCTCCGCGACGCTCACGCGTGACTGCTACGTCCACGACATCTCGAGCAGCCCGTTCGGCGCGTCGCCCATGGTCATCAACTCGCGCTGCGAGCACCGGTACAACTCCACGCAGTTCCACGGCGACGTCTTCCACTGGTGGCAGGACTCGAACTCGCTCGAGAACTTCATCATGTACGGCATCCGCGCCGTCGACTTCAACAGCCAGGGCGTCTTCGCCGAGGTCTACGACGGCAACCTGGGCCAGCGGACCTTCGTCCAGATGGACAACGTGGCGATGGTCAACGTGCACATGTCGAAGGACGCCAACGACGCCTCGGGAAGCTGGTGGAACCGCAGTACGAACCACCTGCTCATGTGGCAGGTCTCGATGCCCGACCAGGTGTTCCGCTGGGGCCAGTCCACGATGGGCACGACGCTGAAGAACGTGTCGGTCATCGGATCGGTGTTCAAGGCCTTCTCGGTCACCGCGCTGCCGGCGGGATCCATCGTCCAGCACATGCACTACACGGACCCGACGTACTTCCAGGGGATGTTCCCCGGCACGGATGTGACGACCGGCAACCCGGGCTTCGCGAACACCGCGGCGTTCGACTACTCGCTGACGTCCACGTCACCGCTGCGCGGTCGCGTGCCGAAGGCCACCACAGCGGTCCCGACCGACGCGAAGAACGTCGCGCGGGGAACGCTGACGGCGATCGGCGCGTTCGCCGGCAGCTCGGAATGAACGCCTGAGTCCACGAAGTCGAAGGGCGCCGGGACCGGTCGCGAGTCCCGGCGCCTGATTCCCAGTCGGAACTGCGATTCGGGCGGAGGATGGGATATCAAGACCGCAATGCGTCGAGGCACGCGCGATCCGTCGTGGTGGCACCGAGCGGTGAGAGGGTGTGAAGAAACCCCACGCGAGCGACGGTTGAGCCCTGGCGAGCCCGCTGCAAGGCGCTCGCGTGAAGGCAACTCCGCTGAGTTTCCGAGCGCGAGCTACGCAGCAGCGGGCCGCCCGGGCTCGAACTCCCGTCGCTCCGTCCGGCACGCACGAGCCGCGCCGGCGCCGCGCGGGGTTTCTTCACACCCTCTGAGCGCGGCATGAAGCTGCCGAGCATCCGTCAGCTCGCCGACGACGACGACAAGGACTCGTTGTCGAATCGCATGCGCGCGCGTCGCTTCGCGAAGTTCGACGGACTCGTCGCGCCGCTGCCCCGGCCGCTCAGGATCGTGGACGTCGGAGGGACGACCGGCTTCTGGGAGCAGCGGGGATGGGCCGATCGGGACGACGTCTCCATCCTGCTCGTCAACCTGAACGCCGAGCCGCGCAAGCACCGGAACATCGAATCGATCGGCGGAGGGTTCGACGCCCTCGCGTCGTATCCGCAGAACGCTTTCGACGTCGCGTTCAGCAACTCGGTGATCGAGCACCTCTTCACGTATGAACGGCAGCAGCACATGGCAGCGGAGATCCGCAGGGTCGCGCCCCGATACTGGGTGCAGACGCCGAACTACTGGTTTCCGATCGAGCCGCACTTCCACGTGCCGGGGTGGCAGTGGATGCCGATCGGGATGCGCGCGGCGCTCATCCGGCGCTTCCGGTGCGGCTGGCGCGGGCCCTGCCCCGATGCGGCGAGCGCCCGCGCGGCGGTCGAGGAGGTCCGCCTGCTCACGCGCGGCGAGATGGCGGATCTCTTCCCCGGCGCGGGTCTGTGGGCCGAGCGATTCTGCGGCCTGACGAAGTCGTGGGTGGCGATCGGCGGCTGGGACGAGCCCGTCCGCTGAGAGGGTGTGAAGGAACCCCGCGCGGCGCCGGCGTTGCGCGCGCGCTCCGGTCTGAGCGACGGTGAATTGAGCCCAGGCGGCCTGCTGCCGCGTAGCTCGCGCTCGGAAACTCAGCGGAGTTGCCTTCACGCGAGCGCCTTGCAGCAGGCTCGCCAGGGCCCAACCGACGCTCGCGCGGGGTTTCTTCACACCCTCTGACTCGCCGTCCGGTCGATCCGCGGGGACGCGATCGTCCCGGCGCGGACCCTCGCGCGTCCGAGCCGGTCGCGCGCGGATCGCGCGCTCAGCGGCCGCTCGTCCCACGCTCGCCGAGGGGGCTTTCGCGTCGCCCTCGCGGCACGGCGTCTGCTAGCCTCCGGCCGAATGTCTCGAATGTTGATTGCACGCGACTCGTTCCTCCAGGAGCAGGGGCTCGGGGCCGGATCGTTCGGGCTCGACGACCTTCTCGGGCCGCGCTCCGACGAGACGTGCAACGCGATCGCAGGCTGGAGCATGTGGCCGCCGAGGGGCCCCGGTCTCGTCCGGATTTCAGGACCCGGCGACGCGGCTCGTGAACCGAAGGCGATGGAGCTCGTCTGCACGACCGGTCCGTCCCGCCTCAGGCTCCAGCCGGACTCGTTCGCGCTCGGCCCGACCTACGTGCTGAGGAGCGCCCAGGGCGTGGAGGCGGTGTCGGACGATCCGGCGCTGCTCGGCGCCATCGCGGGGTCGGATCTCGACGCCGTCGCGATGTTCGAGGACCTCGAGTTCGGTTTCCGCGTGGGTCGCCGCACGATCTTCACCGGCGTCGAGCGGCTCATGCCCGGCGAGTGGGTCGAGGTCTTGGCGGACCCTGCGCGCGGACCGTGCGCGGCGTCGGTTCAATTCACGGATCCGGCCGGGAGCCGCCGGTGGAGCATGTCGCCCGGCGACGCCGTGCAGGCCTTGGCGCAGGACGTCGCATCCGCGTTCGCGGCAGGATTCGCACTGGAGCTCTCCGGCGGGATCGACACCCGGCTGATCCTCGCGCTCGGACTCTCCGCGGGGCGCCGCCCCGATTTCGCGTTCACGCTGGGCGACGACCGCACGAGCGACGTGATCACGGCCCGCACGATCTGCGAGCAGTTCGGGATACCGCACCACGCGATCCTCCCTGAATTCGATCCAGACGCCCTTCCCGACGACGCCGCCGAGTTCGTCGAGAACAGCGGTTTCGCCGTCAATGCGTCCGCGTTCGGATGGCTCCCGGCGGCGTTCCGTCGATTGTCGCCCCTGCGAAAGGGACAGGTCTCCGGGGTCGGCGGAGAGTGCGCCGGAGGCTTCTACTATTCGCCGTTCGACGGATACGTCGAGAGCCTCGGGCTGAAGGACGCGTGGATTCGCTATCGGCTCTGCCTTCCCGGCAATTCCGCTCGCCGCGTGTTCACCGCCGGCGCGTATGAAGCCGCGAGATCGAAGGCGTTCGCCGAGGTGCGGGAGTCGCTCGATCGCGGCGAGGGATCCTGGCGCGACCGGACGGACCGCTTCTATCGCGAGCAGCGGATACGGCTGGGCGCCGGAGCGGTGCTGACCGCGTCGTCGCACTGGTACGACGTCGCGGTCCCGTTCCTCGACGGCGCGTACATGGCCTGGGCGAACTCCAAGCGCGGCGGGACGAAGACGGGGAGGCAGGCACAGGTGGACCTGGTCGCCGAACTCTGCCCCAAGCTCGCAGGCGCCTCGTCTGCCGGCGACGCGGGACCGGACTCGCGGCTGCGTCTCAACGGCGTGAAGACCGTGAAGAAGGCGAAGGGAATGCTGCGCCGCCTCGGCGGGTGGCGTCACGCGCCCGATCTCGGCGCCTCCAGCGCGGCGCGCGTGCTCGCAGGCGACCGCCGGTTCCGCGGCCAACTCGCCGCGTTCGTCGCCGACCGATCGCTCGGACTCGACGAAGCGGGCTGCATCGGGCTCGTCGACGACTCGGGGAACGAGCCGCACGAGGTCGGATTCCTGGCTTGCGCGTCGCTGGCCCAGTCTCGGCTGAGGACGCTGACGAAGCGGATTCGCGGTCCGGCGATCCATCAGCCCGAGCGCGCCTGAGCCGCCATGCGCCAACCGACGACTTCGAACGGCCCCGACACATCCGCTCCGCGCGAGCCCCGGGCGGCAACGCAGGTCCGGGTCTCGTTCTTCGGTGCGAGCTTCGACACCGGGAACCTCGGTGTGGCTGCACTGCTCGATTCGACGATCACAGGGCTCGCCGCCCGGATCGCCGACCTCGACCTGACGACATTCGACCACGGCCGGGGAACGCGCGAGCGCTTGATCACCCACGCGGGCAAGGAGACCCGCTACCGCGGGTGCGGTGCGCGCTGGTCGAGGCGGATCTATCGGCGCGACACGCTGCCGAACATCCGGTTCAGCGCGCGCCTCGGCGGGCTCGGCAACGACGCAGCCCAGCGGATACTGCGTTCGCACGCGGTGCTCGACATCAGCGGCGGCGACAGTTTCACCGACCTCTACGGGGCATGGCGGCTCAAGTTCGTGAACATGCCCAAGTCGATTGCCCTCGAGAACGGCATCCCGCTGGTCCTCCTGCCGCAGACGTACGGACCGTTCACCGACCCCACAGCGAGGCGCAACGCCGCCGGCATCGTCCGGCGCGCCGCACTGGCCTGGGCGAGGGACGACCGGTCGCTCGAGGTCATGAAGGACCTCCTCGGCGCCGACTACGATCCGTCCCGGCACAGGGAGGGAGTCGACGTCGCGTTCCTCCTCGACACGGAACGCCCGAAGAGCGCGCTACCGCAGGCGCTCGCTGGCTGGATGGCGGAGCCGCGGCGGGCGCCGATCGTCGGACTGAACATCAGCGGCCTGATCCTCAACCGTCCCGACTCCGCCCGATCGCGGTTCAACCTGCGCGCGGACTACCAGGCCGCGATGCTCGGTCTCGTCCGGAGGTTCCTCCGGGAGTCGGACGCGAGGATCGTGCTCGTTCCCCACGTGTTCGGGTCCGGAGCGAACGACGAATCGGATCCCGCTGCCTGCGCCGCGGTGCTGAGGGCCGTCTCGGAAGAGGCGGGAGATCGCTGCGTCTCGATCCAGACCGAGCACGATCAGCGCGAGATGAAGTGGATCATCAGCCAGTGCGACTGGTTCTGCGGGACACGGATGCACGCGACCATCGCAGGCCTGTCCTCGGGCGTCCCCACGGCGGCGGTCTCGTACAGTCCGAAGACGATCGGGGTGTTCGAGACCTGCGGCCAGGGCGGGCGGGTCGCGGACCCGTGCGCCTTGGACACGCAGGAGCTGACCGATCACGTGTGGGCGTCGTGGCAGTGCCGGGAGGAATCGCGAATCTCGCTGCGGGCACGCCTTCCGGGAGTCATCGCGCGAGCGAACGCGCAGATGGATGCGATCGCGGATTTCTGCCGAGCCGCCGCCGAGTCCTCGAAGGCATGAGCGCGCGGGAGCGAGCGACTTGAGGCAGGTGCCCGGGATCATCCCCGACGTGGTCGAGCGTCAACTGTGCGCCGGCTGCGGCGCCTGCGCGTATCTGTCTCCCGGACGACTGCGCATGGTCGACACGGCGCAGTACGGGCGCCGGCCCGTCTCGCTCCGCGACGGTCCGGAGACCGCCGACACCCGCGAAGCGCTGGCTGCCTGTCCCGGCGCCGGACTCGACCAGGGGTTCGATCGAGGAGCGCAGGGCCTCCTGAAGGACCTGGCGGAGGCCTGGGGGCCGGTCTTCGAGGTGTGGGAAGGGTTCGCGGCCGATCCGGAGATCCGCAGGGCGGGATCGAGCGGCGGTGCGGCCACCGCGCTCGCCCTGTACTGCATCGAACGCGGGGGGATGTTCGGGACGCTCCACGCGGCGGCGCGCGGGGACGTTCCCTATCTGAACGAGACGGTGCTCAGCAGGACGCGGCTCGAGCTCCTCGCCCGCACCGGGTCTCGATACGCGCCTGCGAGTCCGTGCGACGGACTGCAACTCGTCGAGGACGCCCCGGCGCCGTGCGTTTTCATCGGCAAGCCGTGCGACGTCGCGGCCGTTGAGGGCGCCCGCCGGGTCCGGCCGCGCCTCGACGAGAAGCTCGGGCTGACGATCGGCTTCTTCTGCGCGGGAACGCCGTCGCTGAAGGGCACGCTCGACCTCCTCGCGAAGGTCGGCGTCGAGGATCCGTCGTCGGTCGTCAGCCTGCGCTACCGCGGCAACGGCTGGCCGGGCCGCTGGACCGTCCGTTTCCGGCGCAAGGACGGCACCGAGGACGAACGGTCGCAGACCTACGAGGAGTCGTGGGGGTTCCTCCAGTCGTACCGGCAGTGGCGCTGCTACGTCTGCGCGGACCACACGGGGGAGTTCGCCGACATCGCCGTCGGAGATCCGTGGTACCGCAAGGTCGAGCCGGGCGAGGCGGGCCGGTCGCTGATCGTGGCGCGGACCGAGCGGGGTGTGCGGATCATGCACGCGGCGGCCGCGGCGGGATACCTCGTGCTCGAGAAGTCGGACCCGGGAATGCTGGCGCGATCGCAGCCGGGTCTCGAGGAGGGGCGAAGCGTCATCTGGGGGCGGATACTGGCGCTGCGTCTCGTGGGTGCCGGCGCCCCGAAGTACCGGGGTTTCAACCTGTTCCGGCTCTGGTGGCGGCGGCTCTCCGCCTGGAAGAAGATCCACTCGGTGCTCGGCACGGTGAAGCGCGCCTGGGTCCGGCGCCTCAGGGTTCGGGCCGAGGTCGTTCCGTGGGAGCCGGGCGGATCCGGCCGGACCACCCCCGGGGCTCGCAAGTGACGGTGCCGACTTGCCCGTCGTGAGATGGCAGGCCGTGGGACTCCGGACCCGGTCCGCAGTCGGCGGGAAGTTGCCGCGCAACGGGAGGTCGAGTCTTCTCGGCCGGCCGGGCGCTTCGCGCCGTATCGGTCGTTCCGATCCGCGGCGCGTGACGTCCGGCGTCCGGGCGGCGAGCGCTTCGTTCGCCGGCGGAGCGCCCGCGTAGGACCCAGGTGGAAGACTACAATCCGAACGACGACATCTCGGCGTGGTTCGGTCAGACGACCGTCCACCCGGTGGGACTCGCCGTCGTCATCGCGCTCGCCATAGCGACGCTCCTCATCCCGAGACGCTGGGCGTTCGCACCGTTGGTCCTGCTGTCCTGCTTCCTGCCGGTCGCCCAGCGGGTCGTGATCTTCAACTTCGATTTCGACTTCCCGCGCCTCCTGATCGTCGCCGCGATGCTGAGGTTCCTGATCCGGGGCGAGTTCAAGAAGCTCGACTGGAACTCGATCGACAAGTGCTTCCTATGGTTCGCCGTGATCAGCTTCTTCGCGTTCATCTGGGTGCACGGCGACTCGATCTCGCTCACGCGCCGCCTCGGATGGATGCTCGACGTGGTCGGCTTCTACTTCGTGTTCCGACTCGTCTTCATGAGGTCCGTGGACGTCAAGGACGTGGTCCTCGTGCTCGCGATCGCCAGCATCCCCGTCGCGATCGTCTTCGCGGTGGAGTACAGCACGCACCGAAACCTCTTCTCCGTGTTCGGGAGCGTGCCGCCGGTCACGTGGATCAGGGGAGGCCGCCTGCGCTGCCAGGGCCCCTTCGTGCACCCGATCATCGCCGGCTGCTTCTGGGGCTCGCTCGTCCCCGTCTTCGCCTCGCTCTGGTTCTGCGGGGGCAGGTGGAGGATGTGGTCGCTCGTCAGCGTGTCCTCGGCCATGGTCATCGTCCTCGCCACCAACTCGAGCACCTCGATCATGGCGGTCATCTTCGGCGCGATCGCGCTGCTCGCCTTCCCGCTCCGCAACTCGATGCGGGTGGTCTGCTGGACGGCCTTGCTCCTGGCGATCGCGCTCCACGCGGTCATGAAGGCGCCGGTCTGGCACCTGCTCGCGCGTGCGACCGTGTTCGACGCGTCGACCGGATGGCACAGGTACTTCGTGATCGACCAGGCGATCCGCCACTTCGGCGACTGGTTCCTCGTCGGGATACCGGACACGAACTCCTGGGGAGTCTGGGACATCACGAACGGATACGTCTGGGTCGCCATCGAGGGCGGCTTCTTCGCCCTCGCGATGTTCATGGGGATGATCTGGAAGTCGTACCGCAGGGTGGGGGACGAGTGCAGGCGCTTCGGGAAGGACCCGGTCGGCTCCCACATGGCGTGGTCCCTCGGATGCACCCTGTTCGTCCACTGCACGAACTTCCTCGGGGTGTCCTACTTCGGGCAGGCACGCATGCTCTGGTACCTGACGATCGCGCTGATCGCGTCGATGGGGCCCCGCGGCGTCGTGCCCGCCGGGTCGCCCGCCCGGGCGGCGGCCGTGGCGCGCGGACCTGCACCACGCGCGTTCCCTCGCGCATGGGGACGCCGGGCGGCGCGCAAGGCGGCTCCGTCTCCGGCGCCACCCGGCCGGCCGCCTTCCGCGCCCGGCGGAGCGAAGCTCCCGTGACGCCCGAGGTCACTCTCGCGATCGCATCGGCCGGGGTCGTCGCAGGCGGCGCGGGCCTCTGCATCGCGCCCATGGCCGGCCGGGTGCTCGAGCAGCGGCGGCTCCGGCGGCTCTGCGCGCAGCACCGCGCGATCGTGCTCACCTACGACGACGGTCCGAGCCGGGACGCCACTCCCCGCCTCCTCGACCTCCTCGGGGCGCACAAGGCCCGCGCGACCTTCTTCGCGCTGGGCCGCAAAGCCGAGAGCGATCCCGCGACGCTCGACCGCGCGGTCCGCGAGGGCCACGAGGTGGGGTGCCACTCGTATCGCCACGTCCATCCCTGGAAGGCGCTTCCGTGGAAGCCGGCGAACGACGTGTCGCAGGGCTTCCGGGCGCTGGCACCGTGGGTCGCGCGCGATGGCCTGTTCCGGCCGCCGTACGGGAAGCTGTCCCCGTTCTCGTGGGCCGTCGCGCGAGCGGGGGGTGCGCGCCTCGCGTGGTGGACGCACGATTCCGGCGACACGTGGGAGGATCTGCCCCGCACGGGCGACGTCGTCGACGCGGTCCGGCGAGACGGCGGCGGAGTCGTGCTCATGCACGACCTCGACCGCGACGAACCGCGCGTCGGATACGTGCTGGAGCTGACCGAGCGCCTGCTGGAGCTCTCGCGCGCCGAGGGGTTCCGTGTCCTCACGCAGGGCGGTCTCCTCGCGCGAGCGGCGGGCGAAGGCCATCCGGCGAGGCCGGAGACAGAGAAGCCTTGACCCCGGGCACCGCGCCGACGCGCGCGCCGCGGGTCCTGCTCGTCTCCTCGGGCGGCGGACACTGGGTGCAGCTCCTGCGGCTCCGTCCCGCGTTCGAAGGATGCGACACGTCGTACGTGTGCGTGCGCCCCGGATACGGCGTCGACGTACCGGGATGCCGCTACTTCGCTGTGAACGACGCCACACGGTGGAACAAGTTCGCGCTCGTCCTGCTCGCGGTCCGGCTCCTGATCGTCGTCCTCAGGGTGCGCCCGGACGTCGTCGTGTCGACGGGCGCCGCTCCGGGGTACTTCGCCCTCAGGTTCGGCAAGCTGCTCGGAGCGCGCACGGTGTGGCTCGACAGCATCGCCAACGTCGAGCGACTCTCGATGACGGGCACGCTCGTGCGCCGGTACGCCGACCGCTGGCTCACGCAGTGGTCGCACCTCGCCGCGCCCGGCGGTCCCGACTTCGAGGGGGCGGTCCTGTGATCCTCGTGACCGTGGGAGCCCAGATGTCCTTCGACCGCCTGGTGTCGGCCGTCGACGACTGGGCCGGCCGCACCCCGGGGGCCGAAGTCTTCGCGCAGATCGGTCCGGCGCGCGAGCCCCCCCGCAACGTCGCGTGGACCCGCTTCCTCGAGCCGGACGAATTCCGTCGGCGGGTGGCGCAGGCGGACGTCGTCGTGTCGCACGCCGGGATGGGAACGATCCTGACCGCCCTCGAGCACGGCAAGCCGATCGTCGTCATGCCCCGGCGGGGAGATCTGGAGGAGACGAGGAACGACCATCAGGTGGCGACTGCCGAGAGGTTCCGCGAACTCGGCGCCGTGTACGTGGCGCGCGACGCGGTCGAACTGGTCGCCTGGCTCGGCAAGCTCTCGGAACTGCGTCCCGGCGCAACGATTCGAGCCTGCGCGTCGGCCCCGCTCCTCGAATCGCTGCGCAAGTTCGTGCTCGAGAGCGGCCCTCCGTACCCCCGGAGTTGAAGCCTGCGGGCGCTCGGGTATCGTTCGGGCCGAGGCGTGGGTCGGCCGGGCTGCGTGGAGGCGGTTCGGCTCAAAGTTGGGCAAGGAAAACACGATACAAGTGGTTGATAAGTCAGGATCTGCTCCGCTGCCGGGACGAAGTACCGAGACTTCGGTCGGGTCGGCCTCGTGGCGGGGGCGATCGTCGAGCGGCTCAGGTCACGCAACTCTGACCCACAATTCAGGTGACGCGAGCTCAGTCCGGGCGGGAGGCTGCCCGGAGAACCCTGTGGGGGGCTCCCCCGAGCCGACAACTCTCAGCCTCGATCGGCGGAACCGGATGGCGCAGCATTCCGACATGCTCACGACTGCGGAGGTCGTCAACGACCTGCGCGCCGTCATCCTGTTGGCCGGCCGCGTGGGGCGTAACGAGTTCGCCGACGGCGTCGGCCGGTCCGTGCTCGACCTTCCGGTCGACGTGAGCAGCACGGTGCTCGATCGGTGGATCGAGACCCTGGACCAGTTCGCCACCGCCTTCGCCCTGCCCAAGATCCACCTTCGCGTGGCCGTCGACCGGACGGGAGCGCTTCCGGCGTCCCGGGCGTGCGAGGGGCATCCGAGGGTCGAGATGGAGGTCGTCCGCGATCCCGAGGAGTACCGGGGGACGGCGGGCCTCGTGAAGGACCTGACGAAGGGGTACGGAGAGAACGACCAGATCCTTGTCGCCACGGCGAACCAGATCCACCGCGAGCCGCTCCGCGACGTCTTCCAGGTCCTCTGGCGCGGCGACGAGAGCGTGAGCATCGTTCCGCACGACGGGGGTGAGTTCGCGGGCGTCTTCCTGCTGCGATGCGCTCGCCTGTGCGACGTGTCGGACGTCGGCTTCGTGGACCTGAAGGAGCAGGCGATCCCTTCGGCGCGAGGGAAGGAACCGCTCTTCGTCAAGCGCCGGGCTCCAGGCTCGACCCTGCCGATCCGCACGCTCGGCGAGTACATACGGGCGCTGCGAATCATCCACTCCGAACCCAACTCAGGCTCGATCATCAGCTCGCCTGAGGACCCGTTCGCGGAGACATGGGAGCCGGTGTTCTCGATCGTGGAGCCTCTTGCCGAGGTGATGCCGGGCGCCGTCCTGCAGGACTCGGTCGTCCTCGCCGGCGGGCGCGTGGAAGCAGGTGCCGTGGTGACCCGGTCCGTGGTTTGCGCCGGTGGCGTCGTACGTCGAGGGCAGTGCGTCCTCGAATCGATCGTCACCCCGTGAGCAGGGAGCCTGTGATCACCGAGTTCGAGACGCCTCGACTGTCCAGCGCTTCGACGTGGTGTCGACGCGGATGGACATCGCGCAGCCTCGTCGCGGCGGTCGTGTTGATGGCGCTCGGCGTGTTCGTCACGATGGACGCGTGGCGCGACATGCTCCACATCGCCATGGTCGACGAGGAGCAGAGCCACGCCCTGCTCGTGCCGATCGTCGCCGCGGGCCTCTTGTGGGTGCGCCGCGAGCGCCTGCGGAAGTTCGTCGTCACGGCGACCTGGGCCGGACCGGCCTTCGTGGCTCTCGGCTGGGCGCTGAACCGTCTCGGCGACAGCCACAACATCCTGTCGCTCTGGCACTTCGGAGCGATCGTGGTCGTGGTGGGAGGGTTCCTGACCGTCGCGGGCGGCGGGTTCCTGGTGCGTTTCCTTCCCGTGTTCGCCATGCTCCTGTTCCTCGTTCCCGTTCCGGGGCGGATCCGGCAGGAGATCGCGGTCCCGCTGCAGGCGGAGACGGCCCATCGGACCCAGCAGGTCCTCGAGACGCTCGGCGTCACGGTCGACCGGGTCGGGAACATGCTCCGCATCAACCAGCAGGACGTCGTGATCGCCGAGGACTGCAACGGGCTGCGGATGGTGTTCGCGCTCGTGATGGTCTCGTTCGCCTTCGCGTACAGCGTTCCCTTGCGCAACTGGGTTCGCGTCCTCATCGTCCTCGCGAGCCCCGTCACGGCGATCGCGTTCAACGTCCTCCGACTCGTCCCGACGGTGTGGGCCTTCGGGTTCTTCCCCGCGGACGTCGCGTCGGCGATGCACGACGCCGGCGGATGGGTGATGCTCCCTTGCGCGTTCTTCTCGCTGCTCGGGCTGATGCGCCTGCTGCGATGGGCGCAGATCCCGATCACACCCTTCATCCTGACGTATGGCGCCTGAGCAGGCTTCCCGCCGGTCCGAGAAGGGCTTCGCCGACGCGCGGCCCGTCTGGGGCTCCACGCTCGTCACCCTGATCCTGTTCGCGGCGATCGGCGTGGAGACGAACGCCCGCGACGATTCGGGCGACGCATCGGATCGTCACGACCGCATTCGCAACATCGCCCAGACGTCCATTCCCCTCTGCGTCGGCGACTGGCTCGGCCGAGACGTCGAGCCGACCCGGGCGGCGGTGGCGCTGCTGCGCCCGAACGTCCTGATCAGCCGCGCGTACCAGAACGTGAGGACGGGTGAGACCGCGAGCCTGCTCTTCGTTCACTGCAGCGACGCGCGGGACCTCCTCGGTCACTACCCGCCCGCCTGCTACCCCGCCCACGGCCGATCGCTCCTGGCGAGTGAATCGCGCGACTGGATCGTCGGAGTGACGACCATCCGGGGCGTACGCTATCGTTTCGCCGGGTCGAGCGTCGGGAACTCGGCCGAGACCGTCGTCGACAACTTCATGGTCCTTCCCGCCGGCGGCTTCGGCCGGGACATGGATGCCGTCAACGCCGCGGCGGGGGACGTCCGCATGCGCCATTTCGGCGCCGCCGAGATGCAGATCGTGACCGACGGGGAGATGGACGGGGAGCGACGGGACGAGATCTTCCGCTCGCTGGTGGCGCCCACGTTGCCGCTCCTCGAGGCCGTGGGTTCGGAGACGCAACATGACTGACCACCTGACGACCTCGGAACTCGCGCTGCCCTCGACCTACGACGCGCAGCCGGTCGCCGCAGAACCCGCGGCGCCGTCGCCGCTCGCCGCGGCACTGGGCATGCTGCGCGGCCGGTACCGCTGGGCCATCGGGCTCGGGTCCGTCTTCGCGGTCGCGGGAGCGCTGATCGGCTACAGGATCCCCGTCCCCACCTATCGCACGGTTGCGCTCATCGACATCGCCCCGAAGGTGCCCAAGGTCCTCACCGACACCGACGAGAAGGGCGTGCTGCCGCTGTTCGACGCCTACGTCGGCTCGCAGGCGGAACTCATCTCCACGCGACGCGTCGTGGACCAGGCGATGTCGAGCGCCGAGTGGCGGGCGGTGGGGCCGAGCGGGACCGACGCCTCGATTTCCGACTTCATGAAGGGCCTCGAAGTCGTGCACATGCGGAACACGCAGCTCGTGTCGGTTGCGTACTCGCACCCGGATCCGCAGGTGGCCGTCGTCGCCGTGAACCAGGTCGTCAAGGCGTACATGAACGTCGTCATGGAGAACAAGAACGCCGGCGGCGTCCAACTCCTCAATGCGATCGAGAACCAGCTCTCGGTCATCAACAACAAACTGAACGATCTCAGGGCCGACGTGCTCTCGGTGACCGACGATCTCGGGGAGGGCGCGCTCAAGGAGAAGTACACGAGCCAGGTCTTCGAGCTCAACGAGATCGAGAACGTGCTGCACGACCTCGACGTCGCGATCGCCACCGCGAAGGCCGCGAACCAGCTCGGCGCGACAGCTCTGCCGCGGGAGCTCACCGAGCAGGAGATCGCCGCGAGCAACCCGGCCATGGAGTCGCTGCTCTGGCGCCGCGCGGAGGCCGAGGCGAAGGTCATGGCGCTCGAGACGAACGACAAGATGGGCCCGAAGAACCCCGAGCTGATCGAGGCGAAGGACGCCGTTTCGTTCCTGATGAAGCAGATCCAGGAGCGCGCGAAGGCGATCCGTGCGCTGTCGGCGGACGCTCCGGACGTGCGGGTGGCGACGCTGCGCGAGAACGAGAGCAAGCGCGCGCTGCTCGTCGAACTGCGCGACGGCATCCAGGACGACATCCGCAGACTGAGCCGAAAGCGCCTGGCCCTCGACACCATCGCCGCCGAGCAGCTCGTCCTCGAGGAGCAGCGCTCGCAGTTGAAGAGACGCCTCGAGCAGATCAGCCTCGAGTCCGAGGGCAAGGACCGGATCACGGTGATGAGCTTCGGCGAGCGCGCCGTCGCGCCCGACACCGACCGCCGCCTCCCGTTCGCGATGATGGGGGCGGGAGGCGGACTCGCGCTCGGCTTCGCGCTCGTGCTGCTCTGGGGCTTGAGCGAGTCGAAGCTGCGGCACCTGGAGGACGTCGGCGGCGACGACTCGAGGGGGCGGTTCCTCGGTGTGATCCCTGAGCTGCCCGGCGACGGCGCTGCCCACGTGGAGGCGGAGGACGGCCGCGATCCCGGCGAGATGGGCGATTACTGCGTCCACCACATCCGGACCATGCTCCAGTTGCGTTCGGCGGAGCACAAGGCCGTCATCGCGCTGACGAGTCCCTCGCCGGGCGCTGGGAAGACCACAGTCGGCCTGGCGCTCGGCATGTCGTTCGCCGCCGCCGGATCGCGCACCCTCCTGATCGACTGCGACTTCGTCGGGCACGGACTGACGTCGTCCCTGCGCTCGATCGTCTGCGACGGGGCCGGCCGCGCGCTCCTGTCCGGCGTCTCCGAGCCGCACCAGCCCGCCGCGCCGGTCGGGATCGTCGCCGGACTGCTCGCTGCCCGGCGCATGGCATTCGACGACGCGCAGATCGACGAGCTCCTCGTGGAGACCCGCGCGCGCGCCACCGTCGGCGACGCATCTTCCGCCAGGGTCGTTCGGTGCCTCGAGTCTCTGTCCCGTTCGAAGCCGAACGGGGTCAGCGTCCATTCGGGACGGCGCGGGATCCTCGGGGCGCTCGACGGCCGGCCGCTCGCCGACTGCGTCATCGAGACCGACCTTCCGCACCTCTCGGTGCTGCCGGTCGGAGACGCCCTCCCGCAGGACGCCAAGTACCTGTCGCGCGCCGGACTCGAGAAGCTCGTGCGGGCGTGCCGCGACGACTACGACACCGTGCTGATCGACACGGGCCCGGTGCTCGGGAGCATCGAGGCGGCGTTCGTCACGGCAGCCGCCGACGCGGTGCTCCTCGTGGTCTCCCGCGGCGAACGCCGGCCTGCGGTCGACGAGGCCATCAAGCGCATCGACCAGTTCGGCGCCGGCGTAGCGGGCGTGATCTTCAATCGGGCGACGACGGCCGACGTCGCGCGCTCGAGCTACGCGTCGCGTTCGCAGAGCCGGGCCGCGGAGCGCGCATGACCGCTACGGTCACCGCACCTCCCCGGACCGAGCGGCAGGCGCCCACGATCTGGGGGTGCACGCCGCACCAGGCGCACGACCGGTTCTGGGCGGCGTTCGGTGTCCAGGTCGTGCGGCAGCACGAACGGTCGGAGATCGTCGAGGGCGCGGAGCTGTTCCTGCTCTGCGAGCCGGGGACGCTCGTGCTCTTCCGTCTCGCGCAGGTCCTTCCCACGCTCTACTGGCTCGATCCCAGCCTGCTCGTGCTCAGGGCGCGCGACGCGCGGCCGCGCGCGTACCGCGAGGTCGCGGTCACCGAGGGCGACCGGCTCGTGCGGTTCGAGCGCGTGTACCGCGACGCGAGGGCCAAGTCGGCGCGCGTCGCCCTCACTCCGGACCGCGAGGTCGCCAAGCTCTGGCAGAACGAACCGAACGTCGGCTCCCCCTGGCGCTGGCTCCGGACGCAGATCCCCGCCGATCGCCGTCTGGCCCGCGCCGCGACCGCGCGCGTCTACGACGACCGCGACGACGCGCAGGTCATGGAGTGCATGCGGGACCTGACCCGCGTCTGGAAGCGTCCCGACACGACGATCCGCCGCGCCATGCGCCTCAGAGGCGAGGCGGTCGCCGACCCGAGCGCCCACGTGGACGACGACGCTGCGTTCGTCGGGCCCGTCTGGATCGGCGCCGGCCGGCGAGTCGAGGCGGGCACCCACGTCGTGGGACCGGCGGTGCTCTGGGACGATCCCGGGTCGCGCCCCCCCGTCGAGGCGGTGGAGTGGCTCAACATCGAGCCGACGACGCTCGCGCCGACCGCGCGCCTCGTCGTCCATCCGCGCAAGGTCCCCGGCAAGCGCGCGTTCGACATCGTGTTCTCCCTGGCGGTCCTCTCCCTCGCGCTGCCGCTCTTCCCGCTCGTCGCGCTGGCGATCCTCATCGAGGACGGAAGGCCGGTGTTCTTCGCGCACCGCCGCGAGAGCGTGGGAGGGCGCGAGTTCCCCTGCCTGAAGTTCCGATCGATGAGCAGGGAGGCCGAAGACGTGAAGGGCGGCCTCGAGCGCGTGAACGAGGCCGACGGACCCCAGTTCTACATGCCGGACGATCCCCGCGTCACCCGGGTCGGCCGCGTCATCCGGGCGCTCCAGCTCGACGAGCTCCCCCAGTTCCTCAACGTGCTCCTCGGCCACATGTCGGTCGTCGGACCCCGTCCGAGCCCCTACGAGGAGAACCAGTTCTGCCCGTCGTGGCGCGAAGCCCGCCTCAGCATGCGGCCGGGCGTGACGGGACTGTGGCAGGTGAGCCGGACGCGCAGGAGGGGTCTCGATTTCCAGGAGTGGATCCGCTTCGACGTCGAGTACGTCGAGAACGCGAGCTGGGGACTCGACCTCAGGATCATCGGCCGGACGCTCGCCGTGATCGTCGGGCTGAAGTAGATGGCGCGCGGCACCAAGCGCACGAAGCGCATCCTCCTGATCGTCTCCGTGGGCGCCGTGATGGCGGCGGTGGCGGGCGGGGCCTACGTGCTGCGGCAGAAGGAGCGCGACCGGGAGGCCGAGTCGGGGCGTGCGGCCGGCGTCGCGGCATTCGCGGCCGGGGACTACGAGGCGACGCTCGAAGGCATGGGCCGCTACCTCGGGAGGTTCGGCAACCGCGGCGCCGGGCCGGCCGACTTCCTCCTCACCGCGCGCGCCCGGCGGCGCGTCGAGCTCCCGAACAACAAGCACCTCATCTCCGCGATGCGCACCATCCAGAGGGCGCTGCAACTCGATCCGCTGAACGCGGAGGCGAAGTCGGAACTGCTCGATCTCTACGTGGAGACGGGCATGAGGACCGAAGCGCTCACCCTGGCCGATTCGATGCTCCTCGCGGCGCCGGGCGAGCTGAAGCTCCTCCGGACGAAGTGCGATCTGCTCGAGGGACAGCGGCTCTTCGCGAAGGCGCTCCTCGTGTCGCGGGAGATCAACGCCGCGGCACCCGACGACTTCGAGAACTTCGCCCGCACGATGCGTCTGATGGTGGCGTCGAACGCGTCCGCGGGCGAGGTGGACGCGTGGCTCGGCTCGGTCGTGGCCTCCCACCCCGGCGACGCGAGGTTCGAGCTTCTGCGCGCGGCCGTCTTCAAGCGCCGGTTCGACGAGGAGAACGCGAAGGCGTGCCTCGATCGCGCGATGACCGCCGGCTCCTCGTCGAAGGACGCAAACTACGTGCGCCTGCTCGTCTCGGAGCTCGACTCGGCGGATCGGTTCGCCGACTCGCTGCGCGTGCTGGAGACGATCGACCCCGCGACCGACCCGGGACTCTCGCGGGAGCTCGTGCGACGGCTCTGGTACGCGGGCCGCATCCACGACGTCGCCGCGAAGGCGAAGGCTCTCGTAGCGGATCCGGCCCGCGCCGAGCCCGAGATCCTCGCTCTCTACGCGCTGGCGCTCGTCTCGGTCGGACGCGCGGCCGAGGCAGAGCCGCTCCGCGCCGAGCTCAGGTCGAGGGGCGACAAGGCCGGCGAGGCGTGGACTGCGTTCGTCGCGAGTCTCGCGGCGGATCCGGCGGGCAGTCCCGCGTCGGCTCCGGAGCTCGCGAACGCGGTCGCGGCCGTTCCGGAGAGCGCCTTCCTCCGGCAGGCGCTCGGGGATGCGTACGCGGCGCTGGGCGAGACGGATCTCGCGCTCGAGGCCTGGACCGCCGCGTCCGCGCGATCGGGCGCCTGGTCGCTTCCGCTGCGCCGGATGGCCGACATGCTGATCGCGACCGGCCGCGAGCACCTCGCGCCCGCGCTGGCCCGCGCCGCCGTGACGAGGTGCCCGAGCGACGTCGCGTCGCTGGCGACGTACATCCGCGCGACGACGGCGATCGGCGGCGACCTGGACAAGAAGCAGATCGCGGCCCTGATGGGCGCGGTGAAGGCCATCGACGCGGCCGCCCCGGAGCAGGCCGACGCGACGCTGCCCGTCTACCTCGACCTCCTGGTGCGAGTGGACAAGGACGCGGCCGAGGAGCGCCTCCTCGAGGTGCTCGCGGGCCAGCCGCCCGCGAGCGAGACGACGCTCATCCGTCTGGCACTCACCGCAGCCCGTTCGGGCATCCCGCTCGAATCGAAACTGCTCGATCTCTCGGAGTCGATCCACGGAGTGACGCCGCAGCTCGGGTTCGCCCGCGCCCTCTCCCGCGCGCGCGCCGACGGCGCAGCGACCGGAGTTCGCGTGTTCGACGAGCTCCGCGCGCGCGCCGCCGCCCCGACCGCGCCCCTCGACTGGGACCTCGCTCGCGCGAGCGTGCTCGAGGCGCTGCGCTCGCCCGAAGCCGGACCGTCCTGGATCCGCATCGCCGACGCGCAGCCGGAGGCCCTGCGCGCACAGCTCGGCGCCCTCGCCTCCGACGCGGTCTGGGTCGACCGCGCGGCGGTCGCGCGCATCATCGAGCGGGTGCGCGGCCTGACGGGCGACCAGGCGATCACCTGGCGCATCGCCCGTTCGCGCTGGCTCTTGGCCGGGCACGACACCTCCGAGGCGGGGATCGCCGAAGCGGCGCAGATCCTCAACGACGTGACGAAGGCCGCGCCGCGCAGCGCGTCGGCCCGGCTCCTGCTCGCGCAGGCGTTCGAGAAGTTCCACAACCTGACCGGAGCGGAGGAGCAGCTCCGCATCGCGGCCGAGCTCGCACCCGACAACATGTGGATCGCGCTCGAGGTGGCCCGGCTCGCGCAGCGTCAGGGGCGATCCGAAGTGGCTCGGCGCCAGCTCGACCGGATCGTCAGCTCCCAGGACCTTGCGCCGGAGCAGGTCGAGCGGGCGGCCTACCTGCTCGCCGTCCAGGGCGACCGCCAGCGCGGGGCCGACCTCCTCGAGCCGCTGACGGGACACGCGCAGGTGCGGCGCGATGCCGCGCTGCTCCTGGCACAGCTCTACGCGAAGCTCGGCGAGCCCGAGCGCGCGATCGTGCTGTGCGAGCAGCTCCTCGCCGCGCCCGACCTGGAGATCGTCGAGGTGACGGCGAGCCTGCTCGCGACCATCGGGAAGTCCGCCGAGGCCGACGCCATGCTCGATCGGATCGACCGGCTCGACCTGGCGCCGGGCGACCGGGAACTCGCGAGAGCGCGTTTCGCGGCGGCGTGGGGTCCGCCCTTGGCCGCCCGTCAGTGGTACGAGAAGGCGTCCCACGCCGCACCGGAGCGCGCCGACGTTTGGACCGCGCGACTCGCCAACGCCGTCACGATGGCGGACGCCGCGGCGATCAGCGCCGTGCTCGACGATCCGCGGGCGGCGAGCGTGGAGTCCGTGCGGTTCCTCGCGAGCATGCGGCCGCTCGCCACGAACGCGATCCGGGACGATCGGGTGCGCGCGCTCCTCCTCGCTGCGATGGACGACCTGCCGAACCGGCCGATCCTGCTCGACGCGATCCGTACGATCTCGAGCGCTTCCGCCGCTCCGGCTGCCTCCGCAGACGCCACGCGGACGCTCCGGTTCCTCGCCGACTCGAACGTGCGGGTGCTCGTCCTGCAACTCGTCGCCGGACAGCAGTGCGCGCACACGGGGGATCTGCGGAGCGCCTGCGACATCGCCAAGCGGGCGATGTCGGAGTTCCCGAACTCCGCCGCCGCGGCGCGCCAGTCCGCGGAGATGCTCGCCCGGAGCGGACGGTACGACGAAGCTCTCGTCGCCGCCAACCAGTGGCGCGCCCGCGCCTCGCATCGCGACCTCGACGCCGAGGTCTTCATCGCCGAGGTGATCCTGCGGTCGGGTCGCGCTTCGGACGCCGCGGCCCAGCTCGAACCGCACGTTCGGGCCGCCATGACGCGACCCGCCGAGAACGAGCGCCTCCTCGTGACGTTCTCGGTGGCGCTCGTCCGCTCCGGCAGGGTCGCCCGCGCGACGGACATGATGGCCGATCTGGTGCGCAAGTCGGAACGGTGGCTCGCCGTCGCGCTCGCCGTCGCGCCCGAGAGGCTCGGCGACGCGAAGTCGTCTGCGGACTGGATCAAGCTCTGTGCAGCCGCGATCCCGGCGGACGACAGGGCCGCGAACGTCCGCCTCGCGCGCGCCTGGGGCGCCGCTTGGGAGCGGTACCGCGAACCCGGGTTCATGGACGCCGCCCAGGGCGCGGTCGCGCGCGTCATCGGCTCGCCGGACGCTCCCGCCGAGGCGCACCTCGTAGCCGGCACGCTCGCGCAACTGAGGGGAGACCTGCCCGCGGCGCGGACGGCGTACCTCGCGGCGCTCCGTCTCGACCCGGCGCTGTCCGCCGCGCGCAACAACCTCGCCGTCGTGCTGGCGGATCTGGGCGAGTGGCAGGCTGCCGTCGAGGAGGCCGGCAAGGCTGCCGGGGCGGAGACCCGCAGCGCCAACGACCTCGACACCCTTGCGTACGCGCTTCGCAAGGGGAAGCAGTTCGAGCGCGCGATCGCGTCGCTCCAGGAAGCGATCCGGCTGGATCCGCGGAACCCGGAGTGGTTCGTCAGTCTCGCGGAGACGCAGTCGGAGAGCGGGAACGTCGACGAGATGCGGCGTACGCTCGCGAAGGTGGACGAGTTGTCCGCCGCCGGCGGGCAGATCCCGGACCCGCTCCGCCGCCGGATCGATCAACTGCGCTCCAAGTCCCGCTGATCGCGGTCCCGTCCCGGCGCGCGCCCGCGACGGCACGGAGCCAGGGAGTTGACGACGAGCGGATCGTGCGCCGCGCCGAAGGCGCCCTGGCTCGTTTCGAGGCTGCAGCGAGGCGGGCGGGGCACGTCGACGACCGGGATCCGCGATCCGCGTCGCGGCGGCCTGGCTGCCGCCCGGGTCGTCCGGAACGAAGGTCCGGGAGTTTCGGTCGAAGTTCCGAGGTCGTTCCGGCATAGAGATGCGAGGGCCCAGAACTCGCGGTGGCGCCTCTTCGCTGGACGTTCGTACGCGGGGATTGAGGAGCGTCGGTGTCGGTACGACTTGGGGTTGCTTCGCTCACGACCGTCGTCGTCCTTGCAGCCGCATTCGGACTGTCCGGAACCGCCGAGGCGGGCACGATCACGCTGACGGCCGACGCGAGCTCGTACTCCGGAACGAACGGGGGCGGCGAGTTCCGCGTGACGCAGTTCACGGGGTCCGAGATCGGAACTCCGGCCATGGCGAGCGGCGTCGGGGTCGCCGGCGGCCTCTTCCAGACGTTCTGCCTCGAGACGAACGAGTCCCTCAGTTTCAGCACCGCTCTCGACTGGTCGGTCGCGTCGTACGCGAACGCCGGCGGCTTCTCCGGCGGCCCCAACGACCCTCTCGACGCCAGGACCGCGTATCTCTACAGCCACTTCTGGAACGGGACGCTCTCCGACTACGACTACACGACCGGCACCGGACGGACGGCCTCCGCGACGGCGCTGCAACTCGCGATCTGGCGTCTCGAAGGCGAGATCCAGCCCGGCAGCCTGACGACCGCGTACGCCGGCAACGTCCAGGCGCAGGCGTGGGTGGCCGAGGCGACGTCGGCCTTCAACGACGGCTCCTGGACGACCATCGGCAACGTCCGTGTCCTCAACCTGACCGAGAACGGCGCGAACCGTCAGAGCCTCCTCGTGATGGTGCCGCTGCCGCCTGCGGCCTGGCTGGGACTGGCGCTCCTCGGCGGGATCGGCGCGACGCAGCTCGTCCGCCGGCGCCGCAGTCCGCTCTTCGCCTGATCGGCGAGCCGGCGACCCGGTTCGCCCGCGCAAGTCCCGTGCGGCGGATCTTCTCGGCCGCGGGCGGATGCGGGCGTGGCAGACTGATCCCGGTCGCGTCGAACCACGCGGTTCCGACCCGACGCCTCGCGTGCCGATCTCCATCGTGATCCCCGCCCACGACGAGGAGGCCGTCCTAGGACGGTGCCTCGATGCGATCCTCTCCGGCATCGAGCCCGGGGAGGACATCGACGTCGTCGTGGTGCCGAACGGCTGCAAGGACCGCACGGCCGACGTCGCGCGGGGCTACGGCGGGCGCGTGAAGGTGATCGAGACGCCCGTCCCGTCGAAGACCAACGCGCTCAATCTCGGAGACGCCGCGGCGCGGGGTTTCCCGCGCTTCTACATCGACGCCGACGTCGTGCTCTCCCTGGCCTCGATCCGGCACATCGCAGCGCGCCTCGAGGGCGGCAGCGTCCCCGCCGCGTCGCCCGCGATGCAGGTGGATCTCTCGGGCTCCTCCTGGCCCGTCCGCGCGTTCTATGCGGTGTGGACGCGGCTCCCGTACGTCCGCGAGGGGATGATCGGCGTCGGCGTCTACGCCCTCTCCGAGGCCGGTCGGCGCCGGTTCGAGAAGTTCCCCGACGTCATCGCCGACGACGGGTACGTCCGGATGCTCTTCACCGCGGCGGAGCGGGCGCGCGTTGACGAGGCGCCCGTCCGCGTCGTGGCGCCGGCGAAGCTCGGCGATCTCGTCCGCGTGAAGGCGCGCAGCCGGCTCGGAGGCTTCGAGCTGGCGCGGAGGTTCCCCGATCTCGTCGCCCGCGAGCGCGCCGCGAAAGGATACGGCGGCGCGGGACGCGTGATCGCCCTGCGCCCGTGGCTCTGGCCCCACGCGGTCGTCTACCTCTGGGTGAACCTGAGCGCCCGCAGGCGCGCCGCGCGTCAGCTCGCCAACCGGGCCGCCTACGTGTGGGAACGCGACGCGTCGTCGCGCGACCCGCGCAGGGTCTGACCTTCACCCGCCTGGCGCCGTGCGAGCCCGAATCATTCACGAGAGCTTCGCGCCTGGCCGGTCTTTCGGTCCGCTGGCGGGGCCTGGCCCTTGCACCGACCTGCGAAGGTCGCTGCGGCGGTCCAGTCTTGCCATCGGCGCCGAAATCCTCGGCCAGGACAGTGTGTCGGAGCTCGAACCGGCTGTTTGCCGCCGGGAGGTCCAGGTGTTTCCCGCTCTTCGCGCCGATGAGCGCGAACCCCTCGTGAATGATCCGGGCACGGGCCATCAAGGCGTGACAGGTAAGGGACGGCGCATCTGCCACTGTAGGGGCGACGCATGCGTCGCCCGCCGTGGCAATCACAAGTCCGGTCGGTCGCCGTCCGGCAGCGGCGGGCGATGCATGCCTCGCCCCTACAACGGCAAGGCGTACCTGTCGCGCCTTGATGGCCCGCATCCGGGCTAGCCGGTCCCGGACGCTGCGCGTCGCCGCGCATGCCGCAGACGGGCCGCCGCGGCGAGAGCGATCGAAGCGATCCCGGAGAGTTCGAGCACCCAGTTCATCCGGGCTCCGCCGACGCGGTGGTCGAGGAACGTCTCCACATGGTGGAACGAAGCCGCGCGCACGACGATGAACGTGAGCACGAACCCCACGCCGAGCAGCAGCGGACCGTACTCGCGCCACTTGCGACGGATCGCCCAGGCGGCGACGGCGAGCGAGACGGCCGCCGTCGTCGTGAAGACCGCGATGAAGACGACCTGCGCCTCGCGTCGCTGCCCGATCCACCCCTGGCGCTCCGCGACCGCGCGGCCCACGGCCGTGAACCACGACTGCAGATCGAGCTCCTTGTTGATCCCGAGCGCCACGAGGAGCGCCGCGGCTCCCCACCAGACCGCGGGCTGGCGGCCTCGCTCCGCCTCGGGCAGGTGCGACCGAAGCGCGCGCGCGGCGGCGGCGCAGAGGATCGCCGTGACGAAGCAGGCCGCCACGGTGAGCCAGCCCATGACGGACGGGTCCCCGATCTTCGGCTCCCATCGCACGTCCAGATCCAACTCGTGCCCTCGCGTTCCTGAGCGGCCGGGCGGAGACTACGCCGGGCGCCGCGGCCCGCCGTGCGAAGCGCGACCGGGAGACGTCTCCCGCGCCGCGAAGTCGTCCGTCAGCGCGCCGACATCAGCGCGCGGCCGCCGTCGAGCGGCACGATCGCGCCGGTGATCCAGCGCGCGGCGTCGGACGAGAGGAAGAGCGCGAGATTCGCGGCGTCCTCGGGTGCGCCGACGAAGCCGAGCGGGTGCGTGATCTTCCCGCGTTCCAGGAACGCCGGGTAGTCGGCGACGGCGCCGGTCACCGTGTGCAGGCCGGTCACGATGACGCCGGGCGCGATCGCGTTCACGCGGACCCCGTCCGGCGCGAGTTCGAGCGCCAGGCACTTCGTCATCATCTCGACCGCGGCCTTCGCGGTGCAGTACGCCGTGAGTCCCGCGAACGGACGGTTGCCCGCGACCGACGAGAAGTTCAGCACCGAGGCGCCCTTCGCCGCGTGCTTCCTGAGCTCCGGGATCGCGGCCCGCGTCGTCTCGAACGTGCCGTCGACGCTGATCGAGACGACCCGGTCCCACTCCTCGCGCGTCGTCTTCTCGACGGAGCCGTTGCCGATGACGCCCGCGTTGTTCACGAGCGTCGTGAGCGCGCCGAACCGCTCGACGCATGCCGCGACCGCGCGCGCCCCGGCCGCGGGATCGCGGGCGTCGCCCACGACACCGACCGCGCCGATCTCCTCCGCCGCCGCGGCGATCTCTTGCGCGCGCCGTCCCGTGACGACCACCTTCGCGCCCGCAAGGGCGAACGCCGTCGCGATCGCCTTGCCGAGACCCGACGAGCCGCCCGTGACGAGCGCCACCTTGCCGTCCATGCGCAGTTGCATGGCGAGAAGCTACGGAGCCGCGCCGAGTTCGCGGAGAAGGCCGAGGGCGCGGCGGCGGATGTCGTCGCGGATCGCGCGGACCTCCTCGATCGGGCGGCCCTTCGGGTCCGTCACCTTCCAGTCGAGGTAGCGTTTCCCGGGGAAGACGGGACACGCGTCGCCGCAGCCCATCGTGATCACCACGTCGGCCGCACGCACGGCGTCGGGCGTGAGCAGCTTCGGCAGTTCCGACGCGAGGTCCACGCCGATCTCGCGCATCGCCTCGACGACGACCGGATGCACGCGCTCGCCCGGCATCGAGCCCGCCGACCGCACGCGCACTCGGTCGCCGCCGAGTCGCTGCGCGAGCGCCGCGGCCATCTGCGAACGGCCTGCGTTCTTGACGCAGACGAAGAGGATCTCGGGGACGTGGTCAGTCAAGCGCGGCCTCCTCGGGGAACCAGCGCGCGCGGATCATGAGCGACACGCGCACGAGTGCCACCAGCACGGGCACCTCGACGAGCGGCCCGATGACCGCAGCGAACGCCGCCCCGTGGCGGATTCCGAACGTTGCGATCGCGACGGCGATCGCCAGCTCGAAGTTGTTCGACGCCGCGGTGAAGGAGAGCGTCGCGGAGCGCGCGTAGTCGGCGCCGGCGCGGCGCGACATCCAGAACGACGCGAAGAACATCAGGACGAAGTAGACGGTGAGCGGGATCGCCACGCGGACCACGTCGAACGGCCGCTCGACGATCTGCTGCCCCTGGAACGCGAACATCACCACGATCGTGAAGAGCAGCGCCACGAGCGTCAGCGGCGCGATGCGCGGCACGAACTTCCCGTGGTACCACGCGTCGCCCTTCCACCTTCGCCCGACGAACCGCGTGAGCATCCCGAGGACGAATGGCACGCCGAGGTAGATCGCCACGCTCGTCGCGATCTCGCCGATCGTTACGTCCACGGCGGCGGCGGGGAGCCCGAGGCGCGGCGGCAGCCACGTGGCGAAGAACCAGGCGTAGACGGAGAAGAAGAGCACCTGGAAGATCGAGTTCATGGCGACGAGCCCCGCGCAGAACTCGGTGTCGCCGCGCGCGAGGTCGTTCCAGACGATCACCATCGCGATGCAGCGCGCGAGCCCGATGAGGACGAGCCCGAGCATGAACTCCGGCCGGTCGCGCAGGAACAGCACGGCGATCGCGAACATCAGCACCGGACCGACGACCCAGTTCTGGACGAGCGACAGCGCCATCACCTTCGGCGCGCGGAAGATCTTCGGCAGCTCCTCGTACCGCACCTTCGCGAGCGGCGGGTACATCATGAGGATGAGCCCCGCGGCGATCGGGATCGACGTGGTGCCGACGCTCATCGTCTCGAGCCACGCGGCGACGCCGGGGAGGCCGTGACCGAGGGCGACGCCCGCGCCCATCGCGAGGAAGATCCAGAGCGTGAGGAACCGGTCGAGGAACGGCAGCGACGCCGGCCGGGCGCACGCGCCGCCCGTGACGCTCATCGCGCTTCGGGCTTCTTCGCCCGGACGAACGCGCTGACGAGCTTTCCGTCGAAACGGCCCGCGAGTTCCGGGCGGTCGTGCACGCGCGTCACCTCGATCTCGACGTCCTCGAAGCCCGCGGCCGAGAGCAGACGGCGGTACTCCGCCTCCTCGAGCGATCCGGAGATGCAGCCGGCCCACGCCTCGACGTCGCGGCGTACTTCGGCGGGCAACACGCCCTGCACGACCATGTCGGAGACGGCGAAGCGGCCACCGGGCCGGAGCACGCGGAACGCCTCGGCCAGCACGCGCGCCTTGTCGGTCGAGAGGTTGATGACGCAGTTGGACACGATCACGTCCACCGACGCGTCCGGCAGAGGGATCGACTCGATGTGTCCCTTCAGGAACTTCACGTTCGTCGCACCGGCTTCGGCGCGGTTGCGCTCGGCGAGCGCCAGCATCTCGTCGGTCATGTCGAGCCCGTACGCGAAGCCCGTGGGCCCGACGCGTTTCGCGGAGAGCAGCACGTCGATGCCGCCGCCGCTGCCGAGGTCGAGCACCGTCTCGCCTGCCCGCAATTGCGCGAGAGCCGTCGGATTGCCGCAGCCGAGCGACGCGAGCAGGGCGTCGGCGGGGACCTCGCCCTCTTGCAGCGAGTCGTAGAGGTTGCGCGAGATCGGGTCGCACTCGCCGCCTCCGCAGCATCCGCCCTCCGGTTCGCCGAGCACGCGCAGCGCGCGCGCGGCGTAGCGGGTGCGGACCTCCTCGCGCAGGTCCTCGTCCTCACGGGTCGTCGTCACGGGAGCCTCCTTCATCGATGGTTGTCTATTCCTCGGAGCCGAAAAGGGGGGATCAGGCCGCGGGAGCGCCCTCCGAGGCAGCGAGCGAGCCGGCGGCGGCGCGCAGCATCTCGACGCCCTCGGGCCGGACCGAGTACCAGGTCCATACGCCGCGCCGCTCGGCGTCGACCAGCCCGGCCTCGCGCAGCACCCCGAGGTGGTGCGAGATCGTCGGCTGGCGCAGGTCGAAGCGGGCGACGACGTCGCAGGCGCAGATGGGCGCCGCCTGCGCCGCGATGAGGCGGAAGATCTCGAGCCGCGTCGCGTCGCCGAGCGCCCTGAACACGGCCACGAGGGCGGCCCGCGGCTTCGCCGGGAGCGCCGCGCAGCGCGCGGGCTTCTCGCAGCAGCCTTCGGGTCGCGTCCTCGGAGCCACGGGACGGAGGATGGCCGAGAGATAGATGATCGTCGATGAAATACTCATGGTGCCGCTCGGTCCCGGATGCCGCAATCCCGTCGTCGCGCCGCGGCAGGAGGTGGCAGGTTATGGAGGCATGAAGCTCCGAACCGCCGGCGTCGTCCTCTCGTGGCTCGCGCTCCTGGCGATGCTCTTCGTCGCCCCGGCGCCGCCGGTCCAGGCAGGCGACGACGAAGAGGCCGAGGAGGAGCCCGCCGTTCGCGAGCCGAAGTGCACCTGCGCCGCGCGCAACGCCTGCTGGCACTATCTGCGAGCGCCGGTCGAGCCGCCGAACGACCTCTGCTGGTGTCCGAAGTGCACGCCCGACACCCGTCACGATGGCTCGAAGGTCCCCGAGGGCTGGAACCCGCAGTGCTTCCAGGGCAAGTCGCTCGACTGCTTCCTGCGCCGCCACGCGGCGAGCTGGAAGATCACGTGCACCGAGTGCCTCGCGGAGACGAAGTGCTGTCAATTCAAGCACCAGGAGCGCTGTCCCGGCTGCGGCGACGGCGAAGCGAAGGACCCGCTCAAGACGGATCCGTTCGGCAAAGACGCGCGCGCCTCGGCGCTCGAGCGCGTCGCGATCGAGCAGAAGGTGTTCGACAAGAAGACCCCGGCGATCGCGTGGACGCGGCGCTTCTACGTGGTCACCGACATCCAGCACGTGCAGATCAAGACGCAGGGCGGACTGCGCTACGTCGACGCCCACGAGTACGCGCACATCATGCTCGAGCGCGCGGAGAAGGCGGCGCGCGAGTTCGACCGCGCGTTCGACGGCCGCGTCGGTCTCCTCCGTCCGATGGGCATCTTCCTCCCGCAGCGCGAGACGACCGGGTTCGGCATCCGCGAGGCGTACTTCCGGAACAAGAACGCGCCGATGATCTACTCGTCGTACGCCGGCGCCTCGGAGTCGCACATCGCGCAGGGCTTCTGCCTGAACGGACTCTGCGTGTCCCTCCAGCAGGCCGGCGGAGACGACACGGACCTCCACCAGACGATGCGCCACCTCATGGGGAACATCCTCGTGACGTGCTGGATCGTGCGCAGCGGCGACATCAAGACGACGCCGCGCTGGGTGTTCGAGGGCGCGGCACACTGGCTCGGCAAGCGCCACCCCGACCTCGCGGACGACGTCTGGTACTGCATCGGTGAAGAGAAGAAGGTCTCCGGCTCGGGCAAAGGCTGGATGAAGGACCTAGAGGACACCGCGGCGAAGGCGAAGTTCGCGCCGTTCGAGGAGTTCATCTCGCGCTCGTCGCTCGGTCAGCTCTCGCGCGACGACCACCAGCGCGCCTGGGGCATCTTCGAGATCTGCCTCGCCGAGTGGCGCGAGCCGTTCGTCGCGCTGCTCGCCGAGTTCCGCCGCGAGAGGGACGTGCACGACTCCTTCAAGAAGACGCTCGGCTGCACGCCCGAGGAGTTCAACCAGCGCTTCATCGAACGGCTCATGGGCGTCCGCGAGGCGATGACCTCGCCGCGCGCCGAGAAGACGCTCGAGGTGAAGTTCGCCGTGAACCCGTCCGATCCCGCGACCGACGTGGCGGCGAAGATCCGCGCGCTCGGCACCATCACCGACCCGGCGCTCGTCAAGCAGGTGATCGACATCATGGGGCGCCACGAGAGCGACCTCGTGCGCGAGACGGCGCTCGGCGCGCTGCGCAAGCTGAAGGACGAGACCTGCCGCCGCACTGTGTGGGAGCACGGGTTCGCGTCGTCGGACCGGATCTCGCGCGCCTACAGCGCGCGCATCTGCCGCAGCCTCCGTCTCGCGGACGCGAAGGAACCTCTGAAGAAGCTCCTCGACGATTCGTTCTGGATGGCGCGCGTCGAGGCGGCGCTCGCGCTCGCGACGCTCAAGGACTTCGATTCGCAGTCGAAGATGCGGGCGATGGTCGAGGACTCGTCGTCCCGCGTGCGGATCGGCGCGATGGACGCGCTCGCGATCTTCGGCACGGAGGCGAACGATGCGTGCATCGCGCCGATCGCGAAGAACCTCAACCACCCCGACTGGCAGGTGCGGCTCGCCGCGTGCCAGGACCTGCGCAAACTCGGCAACTGGCTCGCGGTCGATGCACTCGTCGCGCGGCTCCAGGCCGAGGCGGGCCGCATCGGCGAGGAGGTGCTGCGCACGCTGCGCTGGCTCACCGACGAGGACCTCGGCGAGAAGCCCGAGAACTGGAAGAAGTGGTGGGAGCGCGAGGGCGGGCGCGTGCGGGAGCGGCGCGGGTTCGACCCGAAACCGAAGAAGGACGACAAGGCGAACGACCGCTACGCGAAGCCGAAGGACGGCGAGCCGCACTACTACGGCGTGACGCTTTTCTCGCAGCGCATCGGGTTCGTCTTCGACACGAGCCGCAGCACCAACCGCAAGTTCAAGCCCGATTCGTCGACCGCGAGCCTCCTCCACGGGAAGTACGAGGACGCGACGATCTTCGAGATCGCGCGCGAGGAGGTGGCCGAGTCGGTCGCGGCGCTCGACTCGCGCGCCAACTTCAACGTGATCGCCTTCGGCAGCGACGTGCGCCGATGGCAGCGCTCCATGGTCGCGGCGAACGAGTCCAACAAGTCGGGCGCGCGCGGCTTCGTCCACAGTTACGCCGCGGCGGGCGAGACGAACTTCTACGGCGCGCTCTCGGCCGCGCTCGACCTCGACACCGTTCCCTTCACGTCTCCCGGTGTCGGCGACACCCTCGACACCATGGTCTTCCTCACCGACGGCACCCCGACCGTCGGCGACATCATCGACCCCGACCTCCTCCTCGAGTGGTACGGCGAACTGAACCGCTACTACCGCGTCCGCACCCACATGTACGCCTTCGGCCGCCTCGAAGTGGACGAGGAGCTCATGCGGAAGCTCGCCGAGCGCAACGAAGGGCGGTTCACACAGCTCTTCGAGGAGAACTGAGATCCGAGCCTAATTTGCGCCTCATGATGCCTATCTGATACCTTTCTCCGCAATGGGTGAGGAGACCCGATCCGACGACGACGCGCCGAAGCCTCGAAGAGGCCGCGGCGAGGCGATGGTGTTCCGCCGGAAGGACTCCGACGGTCGCCCGTTCTCCGGCTGGTACGTGCGCTGGACCGACGCGCACGCCCGGAGGAAGCTCGCGAAGGGCGGACGCACGCGCGACTCCGCCGAGCGGTTCCTGCGCAACCGGCTGGACGAACGCGACCGCGTGCGCGCGACGGGGGAGCAGCCGATCAAGCTCGTCACGTTCGAGGAGTTCCTCCCGACGATCGAGCAGCACCTCCGCGCGCACGTGCGGCCCGCGACCGTCCACGGACGCACCGGCTTCCTGCGCAAGAGCTCGAAGCACTTCGGCCGCAAGCCGCTCGCGCAGATCACGCAGGCCGACGTGCAAGCGTGGATGTCCAAGGTGCGCATCGACGACGGCCTCCAGGCCTCGACGTTGCGGACGCACCTCACGACGCTCTCGTCCGCGTTCACGGTCGCCGTCGACCTGGCGCTGATGCGCGCGAACCCGGCGCGCGGCGTCAAGCTCCCGAAGCCCGACGTTGCTCCGATCCCTCGACTCACGCCCGCGGAGTTGACGCGCCTGTACGCCGCGGTGCCGGAGTCGGTCCGTCCGTGCGTCGTCCTCATCGGGGAGACGGGACTCCGGCGCTCGGAGGCCCTCGAGCTCGCGTGGGG
>JANNHP010000397.1:0-15893 GCA_031404455.1 Planctomycetia bacterium
CAGACTAAGCAACATCCTAAAGACGGCTCCTACAGGATTGTCACGCCATTTGCACGGGTCCCGCTTGATCTAACTCAGTACGAAATGGGTTTTTTTGTGTCAGAAGACATTTTCCCGGCGCGGTGCGCCCGGCAGCGCATACCAGGAGTGCGTAAAGGGATTGGCCCGCACCGGTCGCGAGTGCGGCATGGGCACGGGTACCGGCACTCGCGCCGGCGAGCATCACGCTCGTGTGCGTCCGGTCGCGCGACGCTGGGGTCACGCCACGATCAGCGCTTGCGCCAGCATCCGGTGGAAGTGGTGGACGCCGCGCTCGTGCTGCGGCGAGTACCGGCCAGGCTTCCAGAGCCGCGAGCGCATGCCGCGCTGCACCTGCTGCACGACGGCTTCGTCCTGCAACTCGACGCGATGGAGGTCGCCGCCCGCGCCGCGTCCGCGAAGGGACTCGTCGGCGACGTAGGAACGGAACCGGATCCGCGTGCGCGTCGCCGAGAGCGGCTCGACGACGTTGACGGAGAGTCCCCACGGGTAGACGTTCAGCATCGTCGCGGGGAAGAGCCACCACCAGTACGCGGCGACGCGACGGCCGTGGTCCGGGTGACCGGACGGCGGCTCGAAGGCGGGCTCGCCCTTCGCCGCGACGCCGAACTGCAGCACCGAGTGGGGGAAGAGCTCCGTCGCGTACTGCGGCAGGTCGAGCGCCTCCGAGAGCTCCGGGTGGACGTGACGGACGTGGAGGCCCTCGAGGAAGTTGTCCACGTAGAGCGCCCAATTGGTGTCGATCTCGTAGTCGCGCGACGCAGTCGCGTCCTTGCGCATCGCGTCGAAGTCGATGAACCCGCACCGCTCCCGCAACGGACGCACGACGTCCTCGAACGGCATCGACGGCTCGATCCCCGCGAAGACGAGCGGTCCCCACGGCGCGACGGGCACGCGCGTCAGCGAGTCGGAAGGCGACGGAAACCCGGGCGAGCCCTCCATCCCCGGCATCGCCATGAACTCGCCGTCGAGCCGGAACGTCCGGCCGTGGTAGCCGCAGGCGAGCATCTTGGCGGACCCGCAGGCGGTCGCGACCAGGTTGCCGCGGTGCGTGCAGACGTTCGAGAGGCAGTGCAGCCGCTCCTTGCGGTCGCGCGTCAGCACGAGCGGTTCGTCGAGGACGCCCGGAAGCAGCGTCACCGCAAGCGCCGTCTCCTTCGTCGCGACCTCCGCCGCGTCCGCGACCACGTGCCAGCCGCGCGCGAGGACCCGCTCGGCGATCGCGGCGAACCACGACGGATCGCCGTAGAGCGCGGCGGGCGGCGTCGCGGCGAAGCGGATGTCGGCGTCGACGCGGTAGCTCGCAGGGTTCATGGACGTGAGGCTACCCGCGCGAGACGCGATCAGCCCCCGGCGCGCCTCGCGAGCCAGCCGCGTTTCACGATCTCCGCCTCCGCGGTGTCGCGGTGGTCGCCTTGGAGCACGATCGTGCCGCTCACGTCCACGGTGCCGCCGGTCGCGCAGCGGCGCTTCAGCTCGGACGCGAGCTCAGCGAGGCGCGCGTCGCCGAGGGACGCGAGTCCCGCGAGCGTCGTCACCTGCTTGCCTCGGCGGCCCTTCGACTCTCGGCGGATGGTCACGGTGAGCGGCATGCGCGGGAGGCAAGCACGCAGGACGCGGCGAAACAAGCTCGGCGCGGGCGCCGGTCCCGTCGTCCGTCTCCGTCGCTCTGTCCGACTCCGTCGCTCTGGCCGCCTACTTCCCTGCGTCCGTCATCGGCAGGCCGGATACCGCACGCCGCGTCAGCGTGATCCGCAGCGTGGCGAAGACGAGCGGGACGACGCCCGCGACGAGGAACACAGCGTCGGCGCCCGAGCGGATCCACTCGAGCGTGTGGAAGAGGCCCGTCATCGTGTAGGTCAGTTCGCGCGCGTGCCAGTAGCCGTTGGTGATCGAGTCCCAGAGCTGCAGCACCCCGGCCGGGAAGAGATCGAGCAGGCACATCAGCGCGAGGCCGATGTTGAGCCCCCAGAACCCGATGCGAACGGCCTTCTCGTTCTTCGCCCACGTGCGGTCGTCGGCGAGCGCGCGCATGCAGAACACGAGCACTGCGAGGGCGAGCATTCCGAACACGCCGAACATCGCGGCGTGGCCGTGGTTCGTCGTCAGCGTGGTCCCCATCTCGAAGTACGACACGATCGGCAGGTTGATGAGGAATCCGAAGACCCCGGCGCCGAGGAAGTTCCAGAAGCCGACGGCCATGAGGAAGTAGATCGCCCACTTCTGCTTCGCAGCGAACGAGGTGCCGCAGTCGGAGCACTGCCGGTCCTTCAGCCGCATGAAGTCCCACGCGTCGAGCGTCAGGAGCGTGAGCGGCACGACCTCCATCGCGGAGAAGCACGACGCGAGGCCCATGTTGAGGACGCCCTGCCCGGTGAAGTACCAGTGGTGCCCCGTGCCGATGATGCCCGCGCCGAGGTAGAGGATCGCGTCGAGGTAGACGACGCGCGTGGCGCTCTTCGCGGTGACGAGTCCCATCTGGAAGAAGATCACCGCCACGAGGACCGTGGCGAAGAGCTCGAAGAAGCCCTCGACCCAGAGGTGGATGATCCAGAAGCGCCAGTTGTCGATCACGGCGAAGTTGTCGTGCGGGCCGTAGAAGAGCGCCGGCAGGTAGAAGACCGGGATGGCGACGGCGACGTAGAGGAAGAGCGGCACGAGGTCGCCCTGTCCGGGCTTCCCCATCGCCGGCTTCAGCGCGCGGAACATGAGGAAGAGCCAGAACACGAGTCCGACCGCGAGCAGGATCTGCCAGAAGCGCCCGAGGTCGAGGTACTCCGATCCCTGGTGCCCGAACCAGAACCAGAGGCTGCCCAGCTTGTCGTTGATGCCGAGGGCCTCGCCGAAGAGGCTGCCGAAGACGACGATCGCGAGCGCGCCGAGCAGGACGAGCGAGCCGGCGCGCTGGCCGCGCGGTTCGCCGCCGCCCATGAGCGGCGCGAGGAAGAGACCGCCCGCGACCCACGCCGTCGCGATCCAGAAGATCGCGAGCTGGAGGTGCCACGTGCGCAGCAGGTTGTACGGAAGCCACTTCGCGAGGTCGAAGCCGTAGAAGGAGCCCGGCTCCACGCGGTAGTGGGCGAGGGCTCCGCCGCAGAGCGACTGCGCGAGGAAGAGGATCGCGACGACTGCGAAGAAGAGACCGCACGACTTCTGGCTCGGCGTCGGCTTCCATCCGCTGAACCGGCTGTCGTGGAGGTGCCCTCCGGGTGCCGCGGCCTGCCAGCCGAGGAAACCGAACCGTCCGAAGAAGAAGAGCACCGCGCCGAGCCCGCCGAGGAGCGTGACCAGCGACATCGCGCTCCAGAAGTACGCGGCCGTGGACGGCGTGTTGCCCGCGTCCGGATCGAACGGCCAGTTGTTCGTGTACGAGTAGTCCTCGCCCGGGCGGCGCGCGGTCGTCGCCCAAGCGGCCCACGCAAAGTACGCAGTGAGCGCGTCGGTCTTCGCCGGATCGTCGATGTAGCGGGCGGGGAGCCCCGGCGGCGTCGCGTCGCTGCCGAAGTAGGCGCGCCACTCCGCTTTCTGTGCCGTGAACGAGGCGACGGCACCGCTCGAGAGCTGGAGCGTGCCGGTCGCGGGGTCGTAGCGGTTCTTCCTCAGCTCCCCGCGCACCGCGTCCGCGATCCCAGACGCCTCGCCCGCGATGAGCGCCGCGTACGGCTTGCCGTGGCGCTCGGCGGCGAAGACGTCGCGCATCACCTCGGTCGTGCGGTGCAGGTACGACGCGCTGTAGTCGGGGCCGAGGTAGGCGCCGTGGCCCCAGAGCGAGCCGTGCTCCATCAGCGCGTACTGGAGGAAGACCTCCTGGCCGCGCAGCACGTCGGCCTCGGTGTAGACCGTCGCGCCGTCGGGTCCCACGGCGCGGGCGGCGATCGGCGGCGCGTCCTTGTACGTCCGCATCGTGACGAACGAGAGCACCGCGAAACCGGCGATCGCGACGAGGATGGCGGCGTGCCGCCACCACTTCGAGAGCGGCCGGTCGTCGTCGTGACGCGGGTCTTCCATCGTCCGTCCCTCCGGTTCGAAGCCGCCGGTCACCTTCTCCCGTCGTCCGGCAGACCGCGATCGATGGTAGCGGCGGAACGCAGCGTCGTGACGATTGCTTGGGACACCATACATTCGTCGTCACGGCGGGCGACCGCGTGAGAAGGAGCTCCATGCGATCCAGGTCTCGGGTTCCCGCCGGCGCCGACACGCGGCAGATCCTCGACGCGCTGCGGCGGATCGTCCGGACCCTGCGCACTCCCGACTCCGCGCGCGGGGACCTGTCCGTGGCGCGGTTCTTCGTGCTGCAGACGCTCGCCGACGCGGGGACGCTCTCCGTCAACGAGCTCGCGGCGAGGACGCACACGCACCAGAGCTCGGTCTCCGTCGTCGTCACGCGGCTCGTGGAGATGCGGCTCGTGCGCCGGGTGCGCTCGTCGAGCGACGCGAGGCGCGCCGAGCTCTCGCTCACCGCGAAGGGCGCCGCCCGTCTGCGCGACGCGCCGCGTGCGCCTCAGGAGCGGATCGTGGCGGCGATACGAAGCCTCTCCCCGGAAGTGCGATCGCGTCTCTCAGAGTCGCTCGGTGAACTCGTGAAGGCGATGCGGATCGACGTGGAGGCGCCCGCGATGTTCTTCGAAGACGAACCGCGGTCGCGCGCGGCCCGGAGAGCTCGTCGCGCGCGGTCGTGACGCGCGGAGCGTGCGCGAACGTGGTCACTTCGGCGGGGCGGGGGCCGGGAGCTCCGACGCCTTCGGTCCCGAGAGCGGCGCGGTCGGTACGAACTTCGCGTCGCGGACGGCGATCTGTCCCTGCCGCGCGTAGTCCACCGACTCGAAGAGGATGCGTTCGGCCTCGGCCGGTGCGTGGAAGCCCATCGAGTTCTCGGCCTCGATGAAGTCGAGCCGGAACTGCGCCTTCCTCTGCAGGTCTCGCGCGAGGTCGAGTTCCGCGTCGGGCCTGCCCGCCGCCTTCGCCGCCTTGATGTCCGCGATGAGCCCCACGAGCGCGTCCATCGCCTTGTTGCGGAGGTCGAACACGCGCTGCTGGATCGTCTCCGCGCGGTCCTTCAACTCGGCCTCCGACCACTTGTGGCACGTCTGGCAGGCCCTGTTGATGTTGAGCAGCGGGCTGCGCACGTGGTGGTCGCTGATCTTCTGCGCGCCGACGCGCAGGTACGGCATGTGGCAGTCGGCGCACGAGACGCCCGAGCGCGCGTGGATGCCCTGGTTCCAGAGCTCGAACTCCGGGTGCTGCGCCTTCAGCACGAGGGCGCCGCTTTCGGCGTGGCGCCAGTCGTAGAAGCCCTTGCCGCCGTCCTTCCCGGGGACCGAGTCGTAGTAGGCCTGGATGTCCTCGATCTTGAGACCGTTCGCCCACGGGTAGGTGAGCCGCTTCTCGTCGCCCTTGAAGTAGTACTCCACGTGGCACTGGCCGCAGACGAAGGAGCGCATCTCCTGCCGGGTCGCCATCGTGCGGACGTCGTAGTCCGCGACTCCCTGCGACGCCTTCAGCGCGCGGATTCCCTCGATGAACCCGGGTCGCGTGACGCGCAGCTCCAGCGTCTCCGCGTCGTGACAGTCGATGCACGCGACGGGGTGCTTGAAGTCCTTCTTCGCCTCGGCGTACGGCATCGGGTTGTAGTGCTCGAAGCCCTTCACGATGTCGCCGCCGCCGGCTTTCTTGTATGGGACGTAGACCGACGCGTGGCAGTGGATGCAGGCACCCGGCTGCTTCGCGACGATCTGGCGCTCCGTGAACATCTGGTCGTCGAGCGTGTACGCGTGGCCGCGCTCCTCGCGGAAGTCCTTCGAGAAGGCATAGCCCGCCCACAACGTCACGAGCCGCGGATCGGCCTCGAGCCGCGACTGCGCGACGACGGAACGCGGATCGGCGCCGGTCGGCGTGCGCGGCGTCGCCTCGCTGCCGCCGAAGCGCGTGCGGACCATGTCGGACGTCTTCTTGTAGAGGTCGTACTGCAGCGGAAAGTTCCGCCCCCAGATCGCCGGGTCCTCGGTGTCGTCGTCGACCTTGACGACGCGGAAGTACGGGTTCCTCGCCTCCTCCTTCTTCTCGAGGATGTCGGCGAAGAGCGCCATCGCCCCGATCGCGGCGGCCATCGACACGAGCGCCACGAGCACGAACGGAATGAGCCGCTTCGGCTTTGCGGGTGTCTCGGGATCTGTCGTCATCTCTTCACCTCATGTGTCCGACGGAGTCGTGGCAGCGGATGCAGGACATGTGCTCGCCGTGTCCATCCACGGCCGCGGTCACGTCGGCGTGGCAGCGCCGGCAGTTCGCCTCGGCGATGTCGTGGTTCACCTTGCGGGCCTGGATCGGCTCGCGGAAGTCGCCCGACGTGAACGCGACCGAGTGGTGCCAGCCGTTCGACGCCTTCGTCGCGTACTTCGCGAAGAAGCCGGACGGCGCATGGCAGTCGTTGCAGACGGCGACGGCGTGGTGGCTCGACTTCATCCAGCCGTCGAGATAGGGCTGCATGACGTGACAGTTCGCGCACGCCTCGGGGTCGTTCGTCATGTAGGCGGCGCCCTTGGCGTAGACGAACGTGTAGCCGGCGGTGCCCACGGCCACGCCGACCATGCCTGCCAGCACGAGTCGCGCGACGGCTCCGCCGCGAGTTCGTCCATCCATCGGGGCCAATGTAGCCGCCGCCCCTGCGGTCGGATGAAACCCGTGTCACGTCCTCAGGAGGGGGAACGACGGACGCCCCCGAGGCTTGACGCGCGTCGCTCCGGCGTTGGGCCCGCAGGTGGGAATCCACCCCCTCGTCAGCGGCGTGCGGGACCGATACACTTGCGCCCGGCGGGCATCGCCGCCACCGGGCGCCGGAGCCGCACTCGCGTCTGCGGACGCGACGCGGGGAGGCGCCGGAGAGAGATGGGAGTCTCGACCGTTCTCGCCCGACCGGGGCGGGACGCGGATCCGAACGCCGAAGGAGGGCTACCGATGCGCAGGATCCGATGGCTCCTCGTCGCGCTGCTCGCGGCGTTCGTGGTGATCCCCGCGGGCGACGCGTCCGCGATCACCGGCGTCATCTACAACGCGAGCACCGGTCACTACTACAAGCTCTACACGACGCTCTCCACGTGGACGACGGCGAGCAGCAGCGCGACGAGCGTCGGCGGCTACCTCTGCTGCCCCGCGTCCAGCGGCGAGAACGCGTGGCTCGTGTCGAGCGGTCTCACGGCGAACACGCCGTGGATCGGCGGCTCCGACGCGGCCGTCGAGAACACGTGGACCTGGGTCAGCGGCGAGACGTGGAGCTACACGAATTGGAACTCCGGTGAGCCGAACAACGTCGGCGAGGAGGACTACCTCACGATTTCGACCACCGGCGTGTGGAACGACTGGAACGCCACGGGAACCGCCTACTACATCGTCGAGTGGAACACCGACCCGAACCTGCCGGCCGATCCCTCGAACCTGCGCGCGACGCTCGTCTCCGACCTGCGCATGGACCTCGCGTGGGACGACCCCGCCACGAGCGAGACGAACTTCGAACTCGAGAAGGCGATCGGCGCGGGATCGTTCGCGCCGCTCGCGCAGCCGGGCATGGACGCCGTCACCTACTCCGACACCGCCGTCGTCGCCGAGACGCAGTACCGCTACCGCGTGCGCGCCGTGAACTCCGTCGGCCCCTCGGGATGGTCGAACACGCTCACTGTCGCAACGGCGCCGCCCGCGGCGACGGGTCTCACCGCGACCGCGCTGACGGCGCGCAGCGTGCGCGTCGCCTGGACCGACAACTCCGCGGCAGAGACCGGGTTCGAGGTCGAGCGCGGCGCCGGTTCGCCGGGCGCGGGCTTCGCCGTCGTCACGACGCAGGGGCCGAACGCGACGTCGTACACCGACGCGGCCGTCGTGCCCGAGACGACGTACTCGTACCGCGTTCGTGTCGCCGGGGCCGGCGGGAAGTCGGGCTACACCGCGGAGGCGTCCGTCACCACGATGCTCGCTGCCCCGACAGGCGTCTCGCTCGAGGGCACCACCGACCGGAGCGTGACGCTCTCCTGGGACGACGACTCCACGAGCGAGACCGGCTTCGAGATCGTCCGCGGGAACGGGTGTCCGGCGACGGTGTTCGGTCCGGTCACGATCACCGGTCCCAACGTCACGACGTTCACCGACGCGACGGCGCTCCCGGAGCGCTCGTACACCTACCGCATCCGCGCGGTGACGGCCTCAGGCGCATCGGACTGGGCGGTGGACCGCTGCATCACCACGCCGCCCTACGCGCCGACGAACGCGGGCGCCGTGTCGCTCTCGGCCGGCAGCGTCCGCGTGACGTGGACCGACGTCTCCAACGTCGAGACGAGCTATGAGGTGATGCGCGCCGTCGCGTCGAGCTTGTTCTTCGAGCGGGTGGCGGTCGTCGGATCGAACGTCACGCAGTTCGTCGACACGACGGCCGGGCAGGAGATCGGCTACGTCTACCGCGTGGCCGCGGTGGGGGACAACGGCCGATCCGGGTGGGCCGTCGCGGCCGAGGTGGACACCGACGCGATGCTCGTGGTCCGGAAGGCGACGATCGTGCGCGCGAAGAAGGCGGGCACGCCGTCGAAGCTGACGTTGACCGGCGAGTTCGACGTCGGCGGGCGCGGCGTGAACCTCGCTGCGGGCACGTCATTCGGGGTGGGCGCGGGCACGGTCGTCATCCCGTCGCTCGTGCAGAAGGGCGCGACCTACAGCTATGCGGCGGCGGGCGTGAAGGTGAAGCTGAAGGCCGGCACCGGCACGTCGCGCGTCACGTTCACGCTGCAGACCGACGACACGCTCGTCGCGCTCCCCGCCGCGAGCGACGCGCTCACGGTCTCGTACGGGAACGGCGTCTTCCGCGCCGTGGGCACGGTGCAACTCGACGGCGACGCGTTCCTGCCGCCCGCGCGCGGCGCTTTCGTCGATCCGCCGTTCAACCTGCTCTCGGTCTCGGCGTCGCTGAAGGACGGCGCGAAGGACACGCTCGTCGTGAAGGGCGCCTTCCACTCCGCGACGGGCACGCCCGGCGCCGCGCCCGAGGTCCACCTCACCTTCGGCACGTTCGACCTGCGCGCCCCGGGCACGCAGTTCACGCGCTCCGGCGACAAGTGGTCGTTCCACGAGACGAATCTCGGCAGCGTGGCGATCACGCTCGACTACGCGAAGGGCGCGTTCTCCGTCGTCGTCCGCGGCGCCGAACTCGGCGCCCACGCATCGGGCCCCGATCCGGTGCGGGTCGTCGTCGAGTTCGGCAACGTCCACTTCGCGGACACGCCGTCCTTGGCGAGCACGGGGAAGAGCGTGAAGTACTGAGGGTCCGCGGTCACGTGGAGGCGAGTTCAGGCAGGTCGGCGACCCGACGGCGGACGATTTCGGCGCCCGTGCTTGAGGAGGCTCGCGCGTCCGCTAGGCTTCCGAGCATGCGGGGATCGAGAACGGCGTGCACGCTCCTGACCGTGGCGTGGTGCGTCCTCGGTCTCGCTCCGGCGTCCGTGTCGGCGCAGGATGGTCCGGCTGCGGACGCCCGGGAGGCGGATCCGCTCGACGCGGAAGTCGAGGCGATTCGGCGGCAGGTGGCGGTGGGGAGCTGGAAGTCGGGAAAGTTCGCGATCGAGAAGTTCTTCGCAGCGCACGCCGACGACCCGCGCGTGGCGATGCACATTCCGGCGCTCGAGACGGACCTCATGAAATGCCTCTACCGGCTCGCGACGCCGCAGGCCAAGCCGTTGGAGTTGCTGGGGCGGGGCGCCACCAAGTACGACGTTGTCACGCGACGTGTCGAGTTCGACTGCGCCAGGTTCGACGAGTCGATGGGCTGGGAGCGCGAGGACGAATTGCGTTTCTTCGACGCGATGTTCGACGACGAAGTGTGCGTCGAGATGTCCGAGGGGACCGCGCGTAACTTGACGGTCTATCTGGGACTCGGTCCCGAGACGCATGGTGCCTATGCGATCAGGGTCGAGCCTTCCTCCGGCGACTACGAGACCGTGGCGGTCTACCGCATCGACGCGACCGCCGCCGCGCCGATCCAGCTCGGCACCGGCGGGCTCCTGTCGAGTTCGAGTGTGGGCGTCCGGTACTCGCTCAATGCGTCGAAAGTCACGACCGAGGTCGTCCAGCCCAAGGAGTGGCATCACCCGCGAAAGTTCGATTCATACTCGGACGCGACGTACCGCGGCGGATTCGTCGCGATCCGCGGGGCCGAGGGCAGCAGGTTCCGGATCTCGGGCAAGTTGGATCCGGTGTTCGCCAAGAGGCAGGCGGTGGAGGCGGAATCGAGTCGCTTCCGGTGGTGGAGGGCCGTCAACTGGCGGCGCGAGGACGCGCTGCCCGCCTGGGTGATCGCGTCGGAGCGGGGGAGCGTCGCCTGGGCGGACGGACTGCCCGCCTCGTTCGCGCCGTCCGCGCGCCCCCGACTGGTCGAACTCCAGCGCCGCGTGTTCGACGCGGAGGCTCCGGAGTCCGGGCAGGTTCCGTCGGGTCTCGAAGGGACGACGGGCGCGTGGCAAGCGGCCCTCCTCGCGTTCGCCGAGGGCCGCCTCGCGGACTCCGACGAAGCCTGTCGCGTGGTGCTGGCCGCCGAGCCGGGCTTCGCGGCCGTGCACGCGTTGGACGGCCGCATCCGGCTGGCGCGCGGCGCGGAAGAGGACGCGGCCGCGAGCTTCCGCGCGGCGATCCGCCTCGACGCCAACTTCGCGCCGGCGGTCGACGGGCTCGCGCTCCTTGCGCTGCGCGCCGGCGACGCCGCGGCCATGCAGCGCATCCTCTCGGACGGCGCGTCGCGCCGCGTCGGCACGAAGCTCACGATCGAACTGCGCAAGGTCCTCCTGCGACTCCGGCGAGGGCCCGACTGGAAGAAGCAGTTCGAGGCGTCGACTCCGAACTTCGTCGTGACGAGCGACGCGAGCTTCGCGGTCTGCAGCGACGTCGGCAAGACTCTGGAGGAGTGCGTGGAGATCTACGCCGCGAAGTTCCGCCCGCGCCCGAAGAAGACTCGCGCCCGCGTGCGCGTCTTCGTGGGCTACGAAAGCTACGCGGAGTACCTGACCGAGCTCGGCGCCGATCCCGACGGCACGCTGGGCATGTACCTGCCCGCGATCCGCGAGCTCTGCGTCTACCTGCACGAGCATCGATCGGAGCTCTCGAACACCATCCGGCACGAGGCGTTCCACCAGTACCTCCACGAGTTCCTCGACGACGCCCCGATCTGGTTCAACGAGGGCTACGCGGAGTTCTTCGGATTCTCGCGGCGCAAGCTCGGGAAGTCCCTGGTGGGCCAGGTCGGCGAGAGCCAGGCGACCGTCGTGGCGGCGCTCGTTCCGAAGTTCGTGCCGCTGGAACGGCTCTTCCTCATGCGGCCCACGGAATTCATGGCGAGGGCCGACGTCCACTACGCCCAGTCGTGGGCCGTCGTCCACGTGCTTCGAGGCGCGAAGGACGCCACGCTAGGGTCCGTGCTGGACCGCTACCTCGACGCCCTTCTCGCCGGTCGGAGCCAGCAGGAGGCGTACGCCGCGGTCCTCGCGCCGGTCGTTCCGCAGATCGAGAAGATGCTGCGCGCGTTCAAGTGAGGGCGGACCAACGGAGCGCTCCATCGTCCTACCGGATGCCGAGGGCGAAAGGACAGGCTCGCGGGTTCGCGCGCGGAGTCGCCGGCGACATACCGTGCCAGGCACACGCCGTCGGCGTCCACGCGAGGCGCGAGCTCGGAGGTCCCTGTGGCCGACGGCGTGAGCCTGGCACGGTCCGTCGCGTCGCGATCGCCGTGCGCAGTTCGCGGTCTGCGCCATCGCGGCGGCGGAGCCGCCGCCGGCGCGTCGTCTCGGTTGCGGCGCGCAGCGCCGCAGGGGCCAAACCGTTGCTGCCGCGTCCCCCAGGGATCGCACCCTGTTGCGGCGCGCAGCGCCGCAGAAGGGTTTCGTGCCTCCTGAGGTGTTCAGTCGGCAAACGGTCCAAGGGCCAGCACGGCATGCCGGGATGGTGGAGCCAAACGGGATCGCACGCCGTGGCGGGGCGCAGCCTCGCCGAGGTGACCGATGCCACCTGATTCGTTCAGTCGGCAAACGGCCCAAGGGCCAACACGGCATGCCGGGATGGTGGAGCCAAACGGGATCGCACGCCGTGGCGGGGCGGAGCCCTGCCGAGGTGACCGATGCCTCCTGACGCGTTCAGCGCGGAACGGTCCAAGGGCCGCGACGGCAGACCGCCCGTGGTGGAGCCAAACGGGATCGAACCGTCGACCTCTTGAATGCCATTCAAGCGCTCTACCAACTGAGCTATGGCCCCACCGGGCAGCGGAGCGGCGATCTTCGAGCAGGCGGGGCGAGCGTCAAGGTTTCCCTCGACCGAGGGCGCCGCGCGGCGGACCGCGTCGCCGTTCGCTCCGCCCGATTGCGCTAGCCTGCCCACATGGACCGCCGGACCGGCCCAGCGGTGGGCGGCTACATCGACGACGTCGCGGGCGCTGTCGCTTCCGTGGCGCGGCGGCGGCCGATCGCGACGGCGATGGTGCTCGCGGCGTCGATTGCGGTCGTTCTGACCGGCGAGCGTGGGATCGATCCGTCCCTGTTCCTCGCCTGGATCGTCGCTCCTGCATTCGTAGCGGGCGCGACGCTCGCCGGGACACATCGCGCGGAGCGTTGGACCTGGACCGTAGATCGTTGCGTTCTCGTCGGACTATTGGTCGGTTCGCTAGTCGGTTTGCGCGCGCTCGCAAGCGGCGGGGTAGACCCCTGGGTTGCGCGCCTCGCCGTCGCCGGGGTCTCGTTCCAACTCGGCGCCGCCACGCGCAACTTTCTGGCCGTCGGCTGCGCGACTGCGCTCGGAGTCCTCACACTCTCGCCGACCGCGTTGGTTGCGATGTCTGGCCGCTCGACTGACCAAGCGACCGGCGGTCCGGCGCTCTACGCTGGCTACCTCGGCGTGATAGGGCTGATGCTCGCGGCGCGCCACGGTCGCTGGCTGGCGCTGATGCCGCTCGCGATGCTGGCCGCGGTCTGGCGCGAGTCCGCGATCTGGGGGATCTGGAGCCTGCGCAACCCCTCGCTCAAGGATGTCGCCTGGTTCTCCGTGATCCTCCTTCTCGCTATGTTCTCCGTGGTCCTTCCGATCGTGGCTGGACGTGCGGCAGCGGCGCTGGCAACCCCCGCGTCCGGCGATCCGTTCTCGCGACTGATCGTACGTTTCCAGCGCGATCGATGGTGGACGGCGTTGATCGCGTTCGGCATCGGCACGGCACTGTTCCGGTCCGCCTGGAACGGGCCGGAGCAAGGCGACCTCGTCATAGCGAGCGCGGCCGTGATCTTCGTCCAAAATGCGTGCTTCGGACCGTCCTTCGCGCTCGGTTCTCTCGCGCCTTGGGTTGCGGCATCGGCGCTCTGCGTCCCGCTCTCGATGTCGTACTGCGCACCGCTCAGGTCGCACTCCTTCGAACTCACGGTGTGGCCTGAGGCGGTGGTGGCTCTCTACGTTCCGCTCGTTGTCGGACTGGTTGCTGCTCGCGCCCGGAGCATGCGGTTTCCCTGGTGGGGGTGGTTGACGATCGCAGGAGTTGCGGTCGTTGCGGTTGCGAACGTCGATCGTCGTCTCCGGAGCGCCTTACATCCGGACGGGCTGGGGGGAGACATCACTTGGTGCGCCGCGGTCGCCCTGCTCGTTCACGCCGTCGCGACGAGTCAGGTCAGCGCGCGACTCGTGCTGGCGCTGAGCCCGATCGCGTCGTTCCTCGTCATCGACGCCTTCTACGCGATCCGCGGGTTCGTCTCTGACGAGTACGGCTTCGTCCCGTCCCCGATCCTTCCCGCCCTCGCCGCCGGCCCGGTCGCCGCCCTCCTCGCCCTCGGCGCGAGGCGGGTCCGCTCGATGACCGCCGTCCCGGAGGACCATCCGTCGCTGGAACTCGCGGCGGCGAGAGCGGCGGCGACCGGGACGTGAGCGTCGCGCGCGCCGCGGCGTCCGCGCCTCAAGGATTCCCGCAAGCCGCGCGACCCCTCTACGATCCCCCGCTTGCGCTCGGCGCGGTGCCGCGCGCGCGGAACGGACGGGTCCCATGAGCGAGCGCTACGACTTCCAGGCGACCGAGGCCAAGTGGCAGGCCCGCTGGAACGAGCTCGCCCTCTTCAAGGCGCCCGAGTCGCCGCGCCCGGGACGCGCCGCGTACCTGCTGGAGATGTTCATCTACCCCTCCGGCGACATCCACATGGGGCACTACCGGAACTACGGCATCGGCGACGCCTGCTGCCGGTGGCACCTGATGAACGGCAAGGACGTGCTGCACCCGTTCGGCTGGGACGCGTTCGGACTGCCCGCCGAGAACGCGGCGATCCAGCGCGGCATCCACCCGCGCGACTGGACGCTCCGCAACATCGAGACGTCGCGCGCGACGCTCGTGGCGATGGGCATCGGCTACGACTGGACCCGCGAGGTCACGACGTGCCTGCCGGACTACTACAAGTTCACGCAGTGGATGTTCCTCCTGCTGCACAAGCGCGGCCTCGTCTACCGGAAGAACGCGCCCGTCAACTGGTGCGACACGTGCGCCACCGTGCTCGCGAACGAGCAGGTGGAGCAGGGCACCTGCTGGCGCTGTCACAACCCGGTTCGCAAGCGCGACCTGGAACAGTGGTACGTCCGCATCACCGACTACGCGCAGCGCCTGCTCGACGGTCTCGACACGCTGCCGGAGTGGCCTGCGAGCACGATCGCGTCGCAGCGCAACTGGATCGGGCGCAGCGAGGGCGCCGAGATCGACTTCCTGGCACTCGTCAACCACCCGGCCGCGGAGTCGAATGAAGCGGCCACCGAGAACGATTTCGCGAAGCTGACCGTCTTCACCACGCGGCCCGACACGTTATGGGGCGTGACGTTCGTCAGCGTGGCACCGGAGAGCGCGATCGGGCGTCTCGCTGCCAAGTACTGTCCCAATGCGATCGAGGTCGCGTCCTACGCGACCTCGGCGGCGAAGAAGACGGAGATCGAGCGGACGGCCGCCGACCGCGAGAAGACGGGCGTCGCGACGGGCTGGTACGTCGTGCATCCGGCGACGAGCGCGCACCTGCCGATCTACGTCGCCGACTACGTGATGGCGACGTACGGAACGGGCGCCGTGATGGGCGTCCCGGCGCACGACGAGCGCGACTTCGGCTTCGCCGCGAAGATGGGGCTGCCGCTGAAAGTCGTCGTGCTGCCGACGTCCGGTTCGTCCGATGCATCGACGCTCCGGTGCGCCTGGACCGCGCCCGGCACGATGACGGCGTCGGGCCCGTTCGACGGGCGGAACTCCGAAGAGGCGATCCCCGAGATCATCGCGTGGCTCGCGGAGCAGGGCTTCGGCCGCGCGAAGGTCACGTTCAAGCTGCGCGACTGGCTCATCAGCCGTCAGCGCTACTGGGGATGCCCGATCCCGATGGTGCACTGCGCCGCGTGCGGCGTCGTGGCGGTGCCCGAGAGCCAGTTGCCGGTGCTCCTGCCGGAGAACATCACGAACTGGATTCCGAAGGGCCGCTCGCCTCTCGCCGACGTGCCGGAGTTCGTGAACACGAAGTGTCCGAACTGCGGCGGCGCGGCGAGCCGCGACGTGGACACCATGGACACGTTCATCGATTCGTCCTGGTACCACCTGCGCTACCTCGATCCGCACAACACCGAGATGCCCTTCTCGCGCGAGGCGGCGGCGAAGTGGCTGCCGATCCAGCTCTACATCGGCGGCGCGTCGCACGCGAACGGCCACTGCCTCTATTTCCGGTTCTTCACGAAGGTGCTGCACGACGCCGGGTACCTGGACGTCGACGAACCGGTCGTCCGCCTGTTGCATCACGGCATGGTGAGCGACGCGGTGGGCCAGACGATGTCGAAGTCGCTCGGCAACGTGG
>JANNHP010000398.1:0-3430 GCA_031404455.1 Planctomycetia bacterium
GCCGCAAGCGCCAGTCCGCCTTGCAGGAAATGCACGTGACTGTCGACAAATCCTGGTACCTTTGGGAGATTGGAGTCGCTGAGGCACATCGCAATCAGATCTGCGTCTTGGCCGAGGAAGGCATGAAGATGGTCGACTACAGTGCGTTTGGCCGACCCTGGCGTTATTTCCGTTTCAAGAAGAGCCGACGCGACTTTCCGACGATGTTCCATGAGGCGTTGACTGCGCTCTCCTGCATGCCAAGCGAGTAAGTTGATGCGGGGCTGAGCCACGACGCGCTTGAGTTTGGCGACGCCAAGCTTGACGGGCGAGATGCACCCCGGCGATGCCGTGAAGCCCGCAGGGGGCGAAGACGAAGCCCCTCTCCGAGGCGACCCTGAACCGCGACCACGCCTTCGCGGCGCTCGTCCTGAACAGCGCCGTCGCCGAGGGGCTCCTCGACGCGAGTCCGCTGCGCGGTCTGAAGAAGCTCCGCGAGCAGCGGAGACCGCGCCGGTACCTGACGAAGCGGGAGATCGGGCTCCTGATCGAGAAGGCGCCGAAGCGGTTCAAGGCGCTCCTCCTCGCCGCGATCTTCACCGGCGCGAGGAAGGGCGAGCTCGTCCGGCTGACCTGGGCCGACGTCGACTTCGAACGCGGGAAGATCTCCCTCTTCCGGCCGAAGGTCGGCAACTGCGACATGGTCGATCTCCACCCGATGCTCGCCCGCGAACTCGTGCGGCTGCGCGCCGACCGCGACGACCCGCCGCCCGACGAGCACGTCTTCCTCAGCTGGCACGGGACCGCGTACCGCGAGATCCGCAAGGCGTGGCGGCTGACGCTCAAGGCCGCGGGTCTCGGCGACCGCGAGGGGCTCGGGTTCCACAGCCTGCGGCACTCGTTCGCGACGCACTTCTTGGAGGGCGGCGGCGCGGTCACGGATCTCCAAATGCAGCTCGGGCACAGCAAGTTGGAGACGACGCAGATCTACGCGAGTGCGCTGTCGGAGCGGCGGCGGGCGACGGTGATGGCGATGGACTTCTCGGGGACGGGGAAGGCGGCGAAGCCGCATGCGGGAGCGGGGCGGAGGCGGTCGGCGTAGCTGAGAAAGGGACGGCGAGCTACTCGCCGGTTCGAAGATCGGAAGGAACGCGCGGGTGCCGCACGCGGCGTTCGACGGGCAGACGCCGGACGAGATGTACCTCGGGACGGGCGGGCACGTGCCGGGTGAACTTGCGGCGGCGAGGGCAGAGGCGCGGCGGCGGCTCGAGATCCACCGGGCGGCTCGGTGCGGAGTCTGCGTCCTCGGAAGGAGGTGAACGACCCGTCGAGATCGAGATGAGGACCGCGCCTCCGGAGCCGCGGATTCCCGGTTTGCTGCCGGACGGCCGGTGCGACGCCGATTCGCAGTCGGGAGGGCGTCGTGGCGTCGGAACGGGACGCGCCGGGCCGACGGAGGGGAACGGCGCGGACCCCGCGCCGAGTACTCGTCAATTCCATGCACAATGTCGTGAGGCGCAGCTGTGACGGTAATCGCGCCGGGGAACCACTGAGCGTGTCGTGCGTAATTGCGCGTTCGCTATTGCGTCACTTCCTACGCGAACGGACTTCTTGCTGCATGGCCGAAGCGCGCGCACGAATGATCGACTTGATGACCTCTGGATCTCCGTAGAACCCTGAACGAGTCCCACCATCGACTAGCTCGGTTGACCAGAGAGAGTCGGACTTTGTCGTACGGACGAACCACCCGAACACATTCGATAGCTTGCTCTGACGCCGCCGGGCGACGCCTTCAGCAGTGATATCCCAAGTTCGAAGATCTGAACCGACGTCACAGCCGGGGTCGGTCCTCAACCAGACTCCGGGCACCTCGACACCATCTATCAGCTCGACACTAGGCCCGCACTCGACGGAGAATACGCAAGTCGTAACGGCGGCGCCCGAAAGCAGCACGATCGTGACATTACGGAAGCGTCGGCCGAGTTGGAACGAACGAGTCACTTGCCCCTCACCAGTTTCAGAATCCAATCCTCTATCTCTTCGAGAGCACTCGCGAGGTCTTCCCGCCATTTCGTTCGCTCAAGTTCCTTATCCATTTCTCCGCATACCCAACCGATCGATCGACCCAGCGTGACCATCTCGCTGAGTTTCTGCCAAGACCTCTTCACTTCTTCTGGATCCGTGTCCGGCTCCGCAGCTTCTTCTTCTTGAAGTCTCGCCTCGAACGCCTCCGCATCTTCAGCCACCTCGTTAAGCGGCCCAAGGAGCTTCCTTTGTGCCTGCTTCGTCGCGTTGCGGCGACGCGTCAGCAAATCGATCAAGAGTCCGAATACGCTTTCTACTGCGTCGGCCAGCGAGTCTTGGCCGCTTGGGTCTCGGCGCAACACCGGAATGCACTTGGCGTAGGCGTACGGGTTTGGTCCATCGACGTACTCCAATGGATCCCTCTGAATGAACCTCCTCAGCTCCGGCGAGTATTGCCGCGCCCGGTAGTAGTAGAGCCCCGACTCCTCGTCGAGCTGCCTCCCGGTGTACGTGTAGCTGTTCCCGATCGGCGAGCTTGAGACGGTGCTCCCGCCCGTGTCCTTGATCGTGATCTTCCCGTACGGGTCGTACTCGTAGCTCTCGACCACCGTCTGCGCCGTGGCGGTCACCGTCGTCACGTTCCCGATGAGCTGCGTCTGGAAGTGGAAGCGCATCGTCTCGGACGTGTTGCTGTCGTTGTCCACGTCCGCCGCGTCCGCGGCCTCCATCAGGACGACCTGGTCGATCCGCTCGCCGAAGGCGTAGAGGCGGCGCAGATTCCCTGAGCCGTCGAGTTCCTCGACGGACTGCTGGTCGGCGTAGACGTAGCGCGTGGTCGCGCTGCTCACGACCTTCTTCGTCCGCCGGCCGAGCCCGAGCGCGTCGTACTGGTACTCCCCCAGCACCGAGTTGTCCGACTTCCGCTTCACTTCGATCAGCCGGTCGTGTGCGCGTCGTACTTGTAGAGCTGGACGTTGTCGTCCTTCAAGGCGCCGTTGTCCGTGTAGGTGTGCGTCACGCCGCCGACGGCCGTGTACTCGTTCATGCAGTTCGTCGTGTAGGAGGTCGTCGTCGTGCTGCCGCCGTACGGCGTCACCTTGTACTGCACCAGGTTGAACACGTCGTCCATGAGGTACTCGCTCTTGTCGACATAGCTGTACGTCCCCGGCGAGGCGACCTCGGCCGAAGGATCGGTCACGTCGCGCAGCACCTTCGTCAGGCGGTTCGCCTTGTCGTAGAAGTAGACATCCCCCGTTCCCGAGCGGTGCCGGCGCTCCTCGTAATCCGGGTTGTCGTTCGGGTCCCAGCCATACTCGAAGCCTGCGCGCTCCGTGCCGCCGGAGGTCTTGTGGGCGATGTCCGTCGGCCGGCGGAAGCCGTCGTAGGCGACCTCCGACTTCATCCCGTTGCCGAAGGTCGTCTTCAT
>JANNHP010000399.1:0-38337 GCA_031404455.1 Planctomycetia bacterium
CGGCGGCGCAGCGCGGCACCCGTCGGACGCCGGAGTTCGTGCTGCACTTCCTCGGTGCATTCGGCGGGTGGCCCGGCGCGTTCGTCGCACAGCGCTTGCTCCATCACAAGACGCGGAAGCTCGTCTTCCAGATCCTCTTCTGGCTGACGGTCGCCTTCCACTGCAGCGTGGTGATGTTCCTCGCGTCGCGGCCGTGACGCGGGCGGGCGCGGAAGGACGAGCGACCCGGCCCGCCGATACGATCGGACGTCCGTCGTGCCGATGAGTCCGTCATGCGACTCCCGGACTTCCTCACGCGCACGGGAACGTACGCCGCGTGGCTGGCGTTCGCCGTCGCGACGTACGTCGCGACCTGGTTCGTCGATCCGTACGTGTTCGGGTTTGCCGTCCTCGGAGTCGGCTCGGTGTCGGGAGCCGTTGCCGTCTCCGGACTCGTCGCTGCGATCCGCCGCGACGGCTCCGCGTCGCGCCGCGGGGTCGGCTGGCTGGCGTTGCTGATCGCGGCGGCGTCGATCGCGGCGTTCGTCGCGGCGCGGACGATCCGCTGGGCGTGATCTTCGTCCGGGCGCACCCGTAGGGATCGCCCGGCAAGGGCCTTCGATCGTTCGCCGCGTGTGGCAAGATCGTCACCAGTGCCTTCCGCCGAACTCCTCGACAAGGTAGCCGCGCTCCCGACGACGCCGGGCGTCTACCTCTTGAAGGACGCGGGCGGCCGCATCCTCTACGTCGGCAAGGCGACGAACCTCCGCTCGCGCGTGAGGACGTATCTCGATGCGGACACCGCGGCGGAGCGGCCGCACCTCGCTCCGTTCCTCAGGCGCTGGCGCGACGTGCAGGTGATCGAGACGCGCGGCGCCGCCGAGGCGCTGATGCTCGAGAACTCCTTCATCAAGAAGGAGCGGCCGCCCGCGAACGTGAAACTCCGCGACGACAAGCGCTACCTCTGCCTGCGCATCGACATGCGCCACGACTTCCCGCGCATCACGCTCGTGCGCAAATTCCAGAAGGACGGTGCCCTCTACTTCGGCCCGTACGCCGACGCCGGCGCGCTGCGGCAGACACTCCGCGCGCTGCGCGAGATCTTCCCGCTGCGCTCGTGCACCGACCGCGTGCTGGCGACGATCCCCGCGCCGTGCCTCTACTACCAGCTCGGACGCTGTGCCGCACCGTGCCACGGGCACATCGCGAAGGAGCCGTACGCGGCGCTCGTTGCGGACGCGATCCTGGTGCTGCGCGGACGTCGTCCCGAGACGATGAAGAAGCTGCGCGAACGGATGCAGGAAGATTCGTCGGCGCTCCGATTCGAGAGCGCTGCGCGCGTGCGCGATCAGATCACGGCGCTGGAACGCACGCTGGAGCGGCAGAGCGTGGTCGGCACCGACGACACGGACCGCGACGTCATCGCGCTGTCGCGCACTCCCGAGCTCACGGTCGCTGAGGTCCTCTTCGTCCGCGACGGCGCGGTCGTCTCCGCGCGCGACGTTGCGCTGCCCGGCGCCGCGGGCGGCGACGCGGAGGTGCTCGGGGCGTTCCTCGGACAGTTCTACGACGAAGGGAAGTACGTCCCTGAGGAGGTGCTGGTCCCGTCGATGCCGGAATCGGCGGAGCTGATCGAGGAGGTGCTCTCGGCGCAGCGCGGATCGAAAGTGCGCCTGCGGGTGCCGGAGCGCGGAGCGGGTCGCGAACTCCTCGAACTCGCGCAGAAGAACGCGGATCTCGCGGCGCAGGCCCACCGCCGCGACCGCGCCGCCGCCGTCGAGGCGCTGTCCGCGCTCGCGGCGCGGCTCGAACTCGCGGCGCCACCCGCCACGATGGAGTGCTTCGACATCAGCCACCTGCAAGGCAAGGAGGTCGTGGCGTCGATGGTCCGCTTCGAGGGCGGACGTCCGGACCGCGCGGGGTACAGGCACTTCCGGATCCGCGAGTCGGTGACCAATGACGACTTCACCTCGATGAACGAGGTGCTCCGCCGCCGCTACCGCGAGGGTGCCGAGGGCATGCCCGAGCGGCCGGACCTCATCGTCATCGACGGCGGCAAGGGACAGCTCAACGCGGCGCGCGACGCGCTCGCGGCGATCGGCTGGGCCGCGGCGCCGGTCGTCTCGCTCGCGAAGGCGCGCGCGGGGCGCGAAGGCGCGGCGCGGTTCGAGCGTGTGTTCCGTCCGGGCGAGAGCGATCCGATCGTGCCGCCGCCCGCGTCGCCGGAGACGTTGCTCCTCGCGCGCCTGCGCGACGAGGCGCACCGCGTCGCGATCCAGTACCACCGGAAGCTCCGCTCGAAGATGGCGGTGGACTCGGCCCTCGACACGATCGAAGGCGTCGGCGTGCGCTGGCGCAGCGACCTGCTGCAGCGCTTCGGCAGCGTCCGCGGCATCCGCGAGGCGACGATGGACGAACTCCTCGCGGTGCCGGGGCTCGGGCGCAACCGGGCGCTGCGGATCCAGGAGCACCTTGGCGCCGGAGGCGCCGATGCATCGGGAACGCGCGACTGAGCTCGCGATGGACGGATCCATCCCGAAGTCGAGGCCGCATCGGCCTCAACTTCGGGGATGGAACTTCGAGTGCGCCTCGCGCAGACGCTCCTCCTCGACGCGCGTGTAGACCTGCGTCGTCGAGAGCGACGCGTGGCCGAGCATCGCCTGCACCACGCGCAGATCGGCGCCGCCCCAGAGGAGGTGCGTCGCGAACGAGTGCCGCAGCATGTGCGGGTAGAGCGTCTTCCTGATCCCGGCCGACCGGGCGCGCGTCTTGACGATGCGCCACACGTCCTCGCGGCGGATCGGGCGTCCGCGCGGACCCACGAACACGGCGCCCGCGGCCTTCGCGGCGTCGAACGCCTTCACCGGCCGGCCGCGGTCGATCCAGGCATGGAGCGCGGTCTGCGCCCGTTCGCCGAAGGGCACGAGGCGTTCCTTCCCGCCCTTGCCGACGATCCGGAGCACGCGTTCGTCGAAGGAGACGTCGTTGATCCTGAGGCCGGCCGCCTCCGACGCGCGCAGTCCGCAGCCGTAGAGGACCTCGATGACCGCCTGGTCGCGCAGATCGAACGGCTCGGAACCGCCGGCCGGCGCGAGCAGTTGCTCCATCTCCTCGTAAGTGAGATAGTCCGGCGCGCGGTCCCAGAGAGAAGGCAGGTCGACCTCGGCCGAGGGATCGTCGGGCGCGCGGCGTTCGGCGGCGAGCCAACGGTGGAAGTTGCGCACCGCCACGAGTCTGCGCGCCTGCGAGGCGGGGGACATCCCGCGGGCGGTCTCCGACTGCAGGAAGTCGACGACGTGCTCGGGCCGCGCGAGCTCGGGACGCCGCTCCGGAATGGTGGCGACGTAGCGCCTGAGGTCGGCTTCGTACGCTTCGAGGGTGTTCGTCGCGACGCCGCACTCGACGCGCAACCAGTCCAGCCAGTCACGGCAGGAAGAAGGCAGCGCTTCGGCGTCGGCGTTGGACATAACTGTTTGATTCAATTCATGTTACGCGCCGCGCGGAGCGCGGCGCATCGGACCTTTGTGACCACGGGGGGCACCTCTATACTCCTCGGCCCTCGCGGCCTCGGTCTTCGGCTGGTTCGGTGGATCAGGGCGTCCAGGAGGTTCGTTTTGCCAAAGTCCAAGAAGGTCGCGAAGAGGCCGCAGAAGCCCGCCGGCAAGCCCGCGCGCCCCCGCGCGCACCCTGCGCCGGCGCGCGTCGCGAAGGCTTCGAAGCCAGCGAAACCCTCGAAGCCGGCTCCTTCGAAGTCCGCTGCGAAGCCCGCTGCGAAGGCAGTCAAGCCGGTGAAGGCGGCGAAGGCGCCGCGACTCGTCATTCCGGTCATCGTGCCCGCGGCTCCCGCGGCACAGGCCCCCGGGAAGTTTCGGCGCGAGTACAGGAAGTGGAAGGACATCCTCATCTCGCTGCGCCACCGGTTGCTCCGCGAGGGATCGCACCTCGAGGAAGAGGGCCTGAAGGCGCTCGAGCAGGAGGTCTCCGTCGATCACATGGCCGACTTCGGGTCGGACAGCTCCGAGCAGGAGACCACGCTCCAGCTCATCGAGGTCAACTCGCTCTCGATGCGCGACGTCGACGACGCCTTGAAGCGAATCGACGCCGGCAGCTACGGCCTCTGCGAGGAGTGCGAGGTCCTCGTCCCGCCCGCGCGCCTCGAGGTCCTCCCGCACGCGCGGTTCTGCATCGCGTGTCAGAGCAAGCGCGAGGGCATCCCGTCCTAGTGTCCCCCGCCCGAAGTTCGCGGCACTTGTCCGGATCTGTTCGGCCGATGCTGCGTTGCTCGCCCTCCTTTGCGACCCGCAAGGGTCGCCTTCCGGGCTCAGCGCCTTGCCTCGGCCGAACATCTCTCGGCCAACTGCTCGCGAGTTTCAGGCGGGGGACACTGGCCCGGATGCGTCATCGGGGCGGCGCGGACGGACCTGCGGCGACGGAGCGGTGACGACTCCCGTCGCACCGGACGTCGTCCCGAACCGGCTCGCGGAGAAGCTGCCGTGGCTCGCGATCGCGGCGGGGGCGCTAGCCGCAGATCTTTGGACGAAACACGCGGTCTTCTATCCGCACGCGCTCGATCCGTTCCCGGAGGGGCGGGTCGTCGGCCGGGTGACGTCCTGGTGGCGCACCGTGATCGCCTACAACGAGGGTGCGACGTTCGGACTCGGAGCGAAGCTCGGACCGTGGGTGCTGACGCTCGGCGTGTCGGTCGTCATCGCGCTCCTCGTGCGATCGCTCTGGCTCGCCCCGCGGAGCGAGCGGGTCAAGTGCTTCGCGTTCTCGATCATCGTCGGCGGCGCGATCGGCAACCTGTATGATCGAGCGCTCAGGCCGTTCCTCGAGCCGGACAAGCACCCGGGAGTCCGCGACTTCATCGACTGGTACTTCCCGGAAGGCTCGGCCGGGGCCGAGTTCATGAAGTCCAACAACGTGACGAAGGACTGGACCACGCACTGGTACACGTTCAACGTGGCGGACGCGCTGATCGTGAGCGGCGTGGTCCTGCTCGCGTGGAAGATCCTGCGCGAGAAGCCGCCCGAGGCCGGTGCGGCGAAGGGGGGCGATTGAGCGCGCCCGCCGCCGCCGTGAAGCTCGCCGTGGACGTGGGCGGCGGGCTCGTCCTGCGCAATCCCATCCTCACCGCGAGCGGTACGTACGGGCTCGGCTACGAGTTCTCGGCGCTCGCCGACCTGTCGCAGATCGGCGGGGTGGTGGGCAAGACCGTCACGATGACGGAACGGATCGGCAACCCACCGCCGCGCACATTCGAGACTGCCGGCGGCCTCCTGAACTCGATCGGTCTGATGAACCCCGGATGGGAGGGGTTCGTGCGCGACACCCTCCCGCGCGTCCGCGAACTTCCGTGCCCGTTCGTCCTCAACGTGGCGGGCAAGAGCGAGGACGAGTTCGTCGAGCTCGCGCGGCGCGCGGGGGAGCTGACGGGCTTCTCGGCACTCGAGCTGAACCTGTCCTGCCCGAACGTCTCGGGCGGTCTCGATTTCAGCTCGAACCCCGTGACCGCCGGCCGGATCGTGCGCCGCTGTCGCGAGGTCGTGTCGTTCCCGATCTGGGCGAAGCTCTCGCCGAACGTCGGCGACGTCGTCCCGATCGCGAAAGCCTGCGAGGACGCCGGCGCGACCGCGCTGTCGCTCGTCAACACGTACCTCGGCACGGCGATCGACTGGCGCCGCAGGAAGACGATCTTCGCGCGGGAGATCGCGGGACTCTCGGGCCCCGCGATCAAGCCGCTCGCGCTCCTCGCGGTCCTGAAGACGGCGCGCGCGGTCCGGATACCGATCGTCGGGATCGGCGGGATCACGACGGCGGGGGACGCGCTCGAGTTCCTCGCCGCGGGCGCGACCGCGGTGCAGGTCGGCACGGCCTGCTTCCTCGGGCCCGACGTGCCGGTCCGCATCGCGCAGGAGATGTCGCGCCTCCTCGGCGCCGAAGGAGTGCGGGACGTGAACGAGGTCATCGGCTGTGTCGCGCGCGGAGCCGTTCCGGCGGTACGATGAAGCTCGCCGAGCTGACGCCGGAGCTCTTCCGGAAGGCGCTGGCGCTCTACCTGGAGCGTGCGTACGTCGGCATGAAGCCGCCTCCGAAGGCCAGGATCGACACGAGCGCCCTCGTCACGTCCGACGACGTGCTCGCGCTCTTCGTCGCCGAACCGCGACCGAACCCGGGCGCCGAGTCTGCGCACCACTACGTGCTGCGTCTCGGCAACTCGCGCTACCCCCACATGAAGATCGCGCTGATGGAGTTCCTGGAGCCGGGCGAGTGGATGTGGGCCGTCGACACGCACGACCGGGCCCCGATCGCGCCGAACTCGCCGGAGTATGCGAAGTGGCAGGAGCTGCGCCTCCACAACCTGCGCGTGAAGGCCGAAGTCGAGGCAGCCTGGCGCAAGAGCGGCGTGCCGACCGCGCGGGTCGTGCAGCGCATGCTGCCGCGGGTCGGAGACGACACCTGCCACGGGCCCTTGATCCTCGTGGTGGACGACGAGCTCGGCATGCGGACGGCGGCGGTCAAGATGCTGCGCGCCGAGGGCTACCGCGTCATCGAGGCGTCCTCGGGAATGGAGGCGATCGAGCGGTTCGTGCAGGACCGGCCCGATCTCGTCGTCATGGACTACGAGATGCCGGGCATGGACGGAGACGAGGCGTGCCGCCGCATGCGCGAGGTCGGAGCGCCGTCCGAGGGCGAGCACCGCACGCCGATCCTCCTCTGCACGGCGGGAATGGTCCCGCTCCAGCAGTTCTCGCTGGCGGACGGATTCCTCGTGAAGCCCTACCAGCGGACCCTCCTCCTTTCCTTTGTCAGACATCAGCTTCCCTGGGACAAGCAGTAGTTCGTCTGAAGACGAGGCTCGAGTCTTGAGTCCGGAGGCCTGAGGGCGGAGCCGCAGCCCCGCGACTGCGGCTACGAGCCTGTCCAATTCGGGGCGTGAACCAGATGGCAGAATTCGAGATCATCGGCCGGGCGCTGAAGAAGGTGTTCGGCTCGCGCATCGACCGGTTCATCCGGGACCTCGCGCCGACCGTGGGCAGGATCAACGCGCTCGAGCCCGAGTACGAGAAGCTGTCCGACGCCCGCCTCTTCGCGAAGACCGCCGAATTCAAGGCGCGGCTCGCGAGCGGCGAGAAGCTCGACCGCCTGCTGCCGGAGGCCTTCGCCGCCTGCCGCGAGTCCGCGAAGCGCAACCTCGGGATGCGGCACTTCGACGTGCAGCTCCTCGGCGGCATGGTTCTCCACCAGGGACGCATCGCCGAGATGGCGACCGGCGAGGGCAAGACCCTCGTCGCGACGCTCGCCTGCTACCTGAACGCACTGGTTGGCCAGGGCGTGCACGTCGTGACCGTGAACGACTACCTCGCACGCCGCGACGCCAAGTGGATGGGGGCCATCTTCACGGCGCTCGACATGAAGGTCGGCGTCATCCAGGCGCAGATGCCGAACTCGCTCCGCCTCCTCGCCTACCGGGCGGACATCACCTACGGCACGAACAGCGAGTTCGGCTTCGACTACCTCCGCGACAACATGAAGCTGCGCTACGAGGACCAGACGCAGCAGGGCCGCCACCACTTCGCCGTCGTGGACGAGGTGGACTCGATCCTCATCGACGAGGCGCGCACGCCGCTCATCATCGCGGGGCCCGCGGAGGACTCGACCGACCAGTACTACATCGTGGACCGGATCGTCAAGCAGCTCACGGAGGGCTCGGACTTCGAGGTCAACGAGAAGGACCACCACGTGGTCCTGACCGAGGACGGGATCGAGCACGCGCAGAAGCTCGCCGGGGTGGGGTCCTTCTACGACGCGCAGAACATCGAGTGGCCGCACCACATCGACCAGGCGCTCAAGGCCAACTACCTCTACAAGCGCGACAAGGAGTACGTCGTCGACGCGGGCGAGGAGGGGCCGGAGATCGTCATCGTCGACGAGTTCACCGGACGCAAGATGGCCGGCCGGCGCTGGTCCGACGGCCTGCACCAGGCGGTCGAGGCGAAGGAAGGCGTGACGATCCGCGCCGAGAACCAGACGCTCGCGACGATCACGTACCAGAACTTCTTCCGGCTCTACAAGAAGCTCTGCGGCATGACGGGCACGGCGCTCACCGAGGCGCCCGAGTTCATCAAGATCTACAACCTCGACGTCGTCACGATCCCGACCAACCGCCGCCTGCGCAGGCCAGCGACCGACGATCTCATCTACCGCACCGAGGCCGAGAAGTGGCGGGCGGTCGTCGCCGAGATCGAGAAGGTCCACAAGGCCGGGCGTCCGGTGCTCGTCGGCACGACGAGCGTCGCGAAGAGCGAGATCCTCTCGTCGCTGCTCAACGGCAAGCCGATGCCGGCGGCGATGATCGAGGCGTTGCGCAAGAGCCGGTCGGAGACGAAGGACGCGGAGGCGGCGAAGAAGCTCGCTGCGAAGGACGAGCTCCCGTTCGTGACCGAGCCGATCAAGCACGACCTGCTGAACGCGAAGCAGCACGAGCGCGAAGCGAACATCATCGCGAAGGCGGGCGAGAGCGGCGCCGTCGTCATCGCCACGAACATGGCCGGCCGCGGCACGGACATCATCCTCGGCGCGGGCGTGGCGGACCTCGGAGGGCTGCACGTCGTCGGCACCGAGCGCCACGAGGCGCGTCGCATCGACAACCAGCTCCGCGGCCGCGCCGGCCGCCAGGGCGACCCCGGCAGCTCGCAATTCTTCCTGTCGCTCGAAGACGACCTCATGCGCATCTTCGCGAAGGACTGGGTCGGCACCATGCTGCAGAAGCTCGGCATGGAAGAGGGCCAGGAGATCCAGTCGCCGCTCGTCAGCCGGATGATCGAACGCGTCCAGAAGAAGATGGAGGCGCACAACTTCGACATTCGCAAGAACCTGCTCGAGTACGACTACGTCAACAACGAGCAGCGCAAGGAGATCTACGGCTGGCGTCAGTCGATCCTCGAGGGCGAGGACCAGGGCGACCGTGTCGAGTGGTTCATCGGCGAGACGTGCAAGCGTTTCGCGCAGACGTACCTCGAGAAGAACGAGGCGGACGAGCCGCTCGAGATCGACAAGCTGCGGCGCGCGTTCCAGCAGCGGTTCAACGGCGAGGCGCCTGCGGCCGAGACGTTCGCGGACATCTCCCCGGACGGGGGCGCGAAGCTCCTCGCCGAGCGCGCTCGGGCGATCTACGCCGAGCGCCGCGAGAAGGTCGGCGTGGAGCGCCTGCGTTCGCTCGAGCGCTACGTGCTCCTGCAGACGATCGACGAGAAGTGGAAGGACCACCTCCACGCCCTCGACTACCTGCGCACGGGCGTCGGCATGCGCGGATACGGGCAGGAGGACCCGAAGATCGTCTACCGGCGCGAGGCGGCCACGTACTTCGGACAGATGCTCCAGGCGATCCAGGACCAGGTCGTCGACCTCGTCTTCCACGTCGAGCCGCAGGCCGAGCGCGTCGTAGTGGACGAACCCGAGGAGGAGATGTCTGCCTCCGCCGAGTCCGCATCGGCGCCCGTCCCCGCGGGAGGGTTCGACGACGACGACTGGGGTCCCGACGACGACGACACCGACTGGGATGCGGTGGCGAAGGCCGCCGAGGTCGCGATCGGCTCCGCTCCGCAGCCGGCTCCGGTCGCGACGATGGAGGCCGAACTCGAGGTCTCGACGGCGACCGCCACGATGGGCGCCCCGTCCGTCGAGGTGACCGCGCCGCCCGCGGCGACGCTCGTCAAATCGAGCCCTGCGCCCGGAACGGCCGCCGAGTCTCCCACCTGGCGGGAGGATCAGAAGCGCTCCGCGACGCTCCGCGACGTCGAACGTCCCGCCGCCGATCCGCTCTTCGCGAAGCCCGCGGTCGACCCGAACGCGCCGTGTCCCTGCGGCAGCGGCAAGAAGTCGAAGAAGTGTCATGGGTAAGGAGAAGCGCGCCTCGCGCGCTTCGACGAACGGGCATGGTCCGGACGAAGGACGGAGTCCGACTCGGCGGGGGCGATTCGGACAGTGCCCCGGGTCCGGCGACGACTTCGAGCAGGGTGTCGCGCGTCTCGCGCGACGGGTGCCCTGCCGAAGTCGTCCGGACGAGGAGGGGCGCACGGTTCGAGCAGGGTGTCGCGCGCTTCGCGCGACGGGTGCCCTGCCGAATTCGTCCGGACGAGGCGCGCCACGGATCGCGCACCGTGTCGATGTGCCCTTCCGGCGATGTCCTTCCGGCCGCGCTCGCTCCAACGAAGTGACGCGCTCCCCCCCATGCTGAAGCGCTCCTCGCGCGTCTACCTGCGCACGCTCCAGATCGTCTACGACCTCGTCTACGTCCTCGTCCTGCTCCTCGGCGCGCCCTTCGTCCTCGTGATGCTCCTCGTCAGCCGGCGCTGGCGCTCCGGACTCGTCCAGCGGTTCGGCTTCTGCCCCGAGCGCACGGGCGGGCGGCGCGCCATCTGGATCCACGGCGTCTCCGTCGGCGAGGTGCTCGCCGCCAAGGAACTCGTCAATCTGATCACTCGCGAGATGCCGGAGATCGAGGTCGTGCTGAGCACCACGACCGGCTCGGCGCAGGAAGCGGCGCGCCGCGCCTATCCCGGACACCTGGTCTTCTACTACCCGCTCGACTTCTCGTTCGCGACGGGACGCGTCGTCCGGCGCATCCGGCCGGATCTCGTCCTCCTGATGGAGCTCGAGCTCTGGCCGAACCTGCTCATCACCGCCAGCCTGTGCGGCGTCCCCGTCCTGCTCGCCAACGGCCGTATGAGCATGAAGTCCGCGCGCGACTACCTGCGGCTCCAGAGGGTGATCCCCGAACCGATGGACCGGGTGGCCCACTACTGCGTGCAGACGGAGGAGTACGCGGCGCGCTTCCGTTCGGTCGGCGTGCCGGTCGAGCGGATCACCATCACCGGCTCGATGAAGTTCGACACCGTCGCCGACGGCCTCCCCGAGGAGGTCCGCGCCGGATACTCGGAGCGGCTCGGGCTCTCTCCCGGAGCGTTCGTCCTCATGGCGGGCAGCACGCACTGCGGCGAAGAGGAGGTCGTCCTCGACGCCTACGAGGAGATCCGGAGGCGCGACTCGCGCGCGCGGCTGATCCTCGCGCCGCGGTTCCCTGAGAGGGTGGGCGAGGTGGAGTCGCTCGTCCGGAGCCGGGGACACTCTTGCGTTCGGCTCTCCACTCTCGTCCCCGGCGTCCCCGCCGGCGACGCGGTCAGCGGCTCGGTCGCGCTCGTCGACACCGTGGGGGAGTTGACGAAGCTCTACGTCGTCGCCGACCTCGTCTTCGTGGGTGGCACCCTCACGAATCGCGGCGGTCAGAACATGATGGAGCCCGCCGGGCTCGGCAAGCCCGTGGTCGTCGGTCCGGCGACCTGGAACTTCCGCGACCCCGTGGAGCTCCTCCTCTCGCGCGGGGGGCTGGTCCAGGCTCGCGACGCCGCGGGAGTCCTCGAGGAACTGCTGGCGCTCCACGCCGACCCGGCGCGCCGCGGGCTCGTCGGCGAGCGGGCGCGAGGCGTCTGCCGCGAAAGCAAGGGGGCCACCCGTCGCATATTGGACATACTCATCGACCACGTCCCCCGAACCAACACGGAGATCCCCAAGTGAGCGCTCGCCACCTCTTCACCTCGGAATGCGTCTCGATGGGCCACCCGGACAAGGTGGCCGACCAGATCAGCGACGCGATGGTGGATGCCTACCTGGAGCAGGATCCGGACGCCCGCGTGGCGATCGAGACGCTCGTGACCACGAACCTCGTCGTGCTCGCCGGCGAGGTCAAGGCGCGCCCCGACGTCGACGTCGTCTACGAGAAGCTCGCGCGGCGCACGATCGCGGAGATCGGCTACAACGACCCGGAGCTCCTCTTCGACGCCAAGGACTGCAACATCCACCTGCACGTCCACGCGCAGTCGCCCGACATCTCCATGGGCGTGGACCGCGCCGACGCGGAGCTCGGCGCCGGGGACCAGGGTCTGATGTTCGGCTACGCGTGCGACGACACCCCGGAGCGCATGCCTCTGCCGATCACGCTCGCTCGTCACATCATCGATTCGCTGGCGAAGGCGCGCCAGTCGAAGGCGTTGCCCTGGCTCCGGCCCGACGCGAAGTCGCAGGTCACCGTGGAATTCGAGGGCGCGCGGGCAGTCCGCGTGCACACGGTCGTCGTCTCGACGCAGCACCATCCGTCGGTCACCCAGGGGCAGATCCGCGACGCCGTGATCGAGCAGATCGTCAAGCCCGTGATTCCCGCGGGGCTCCTCGACGCGCAGACGGTGTGGCATGTCAACCCGACCGGCCAGTTCATCATCGGCGGGCCGCACGGCGACACCGGCCTCACGGGAAGGAAGATCATCGTCGACACCTACGGCGGGTGGGGACGTCACGGCGGCGGCGCCTTCAGCGGCAAGGACCCCTCGAAGGTCGACCGCTCCGCGGCCTACATGGCCCGGTACGTGGCCCGGAACCTCATCGACGCGGGGCTCGCGAAGCGGTGCGAGGTTCAGCTCGCCTACGCCATCGGAGTGGCCGAGCCGCTCTCGATCCGGGTCGACACGTTCGGCACCGGCGCGGCACCCGACACGCTCCTCGCCGACGTCGTGCGCAGCCACTTCGACCTGACGCCGAAAGCGATGCTCACGAAGCTCCAGCTCCGCCGCCCCGTCTACCTGCCGACCGCGCGCTACGGACACTTCGGCCGATCGGGCCCGGGCTACACGTGGGAAGTGTCGGACCGGGCGGCCGCACTGCGCGACGCCGTGGGTTCGACCGTCGCGTAGCATCGCCGGTCCACGCCGCGGCGATGTCTGGTAGGCTCGGATCCGAGAGGTGATCGCACGGTTGAAGGAACAGTTTGAAGTGCGCGAAACCCCGGTGGTACATTCCCGCCTCGTTGGGCTTCGAGCCAGGGCTGGGCGACGTCACCTAGGGTGACGCTCCTGGCGTAGCCCACCGGCGCATGGCCGCGGGCGTTCAGACCTCTGCGGAGGAGGAGACTCGGGATGCATAAGAGGGCGCAGGGCTTCACCCTGATCGAGATCATGGTGGTCATCGCGATCATCGCTGGTCTCGTGACCACGGTGGCGATCGTCGTTCCGAAGATGCAGGAGCAGCAGCGGCGGACGGGCTGCCTGAACAACCTGTCCCAACTGGGCCAGGTGTTCCTGATGGAGAAGCAGACCAATCCAGGCCGCGCGATGAAGTACAGCGGCGTGGCGCTCTGGCTCTCGTACCGCAAGGACGGCAGCAACATCAAGCGGGGCGACGAGAAGGCGCTCTGGTGCCCGGGCGACAACGCCATGGCGCTGCCGGACACGGATGACGAGCGCAAGAAGTGGGACAATGTCGATCTCGACAACCCGGGCAGCGACCTCTGCTCCTACGCTGCGCGCGACTTCAAGAACTACCCGCTGTCCATCGAGACGAGGGACAAGGCCGACACGATCATCGGCAGCGATCGCCAGGGCCCGAACGGCAGCACGATGCAGCACCAGGACGTGATCGTCTGCGTGTACGAGGGCGGCGACGCGCAGTTCGTGAAGCGCGACGAGCTCGGAGTCAGTTCAGAGAAGAACATCGTGATCGGCCCCGAGTCCGAGAACAAGATGCTCCGGCAGGTCGTCTACATCGTGAGCAAGAAGAACTAGTCCCGAGGGCGACGACCCAATGATCTGCAAACCGATCCGCAAACTCCTCCGCTTCGTCCTCCCGGCCGTTCTCGTCGCCGCGGGCGCCGCGCTCCTCGCGGCCCCCTCGGCCGATGCCGGCGGCGGCAGGGCCAGGCTCGATTTCATCCCCGGCGAGATGTCGGTCGCCATCACGGGACATGGCCGCGAGGCCGCCCGCTACTACCTGCCCTACACGCTCACGAACCCGATGGACGAGGCGCGGGCCGCCCGGCTCCACATCGAGGTCCGCACGGACACGGGCAAGACGTACGGCGACCGTTCGGATGCGCGCGTCACCGCCGCCGCGGCGAAGGCGCTCAAGATCCCTGACCTGAAAGCAACCGTCGCCCTGCGGGCGTCGGATCTCGCGGCGGGCGGCTCGGTCCGGGCCGTCGCGAACTTCGGCAGCATCGACCCCAACGCGGACGACCTCACGGTCCGGGTCTACGGACTCTGGGACCCCGTGGTCCGAACGCGTCAGGGCAAGGTGCTGAAGGAGACGCGCGTGCTGGTCATCCAGTTTGGGCGCACCGGCGACGAGTACGACCGGCCGATGGATCCGATCAAGTTCGTCTCCAGCAAGGAAGAGGTCGAAGGCGAAGTCGTCGAGATGTACACGACGACCGCCGCGAAGAAGTAGCCGCACTCCACGAGCATCGACGAGAGGCCCCGCGACATCGCGGGGCCTCTTTCGTTTCCGGAGACTCGCACGCGATGCGGGCCGAGGCGTCGAACGGAGGCGGAGCGCGCCGTCAGACGCGGGACGGCCCGCTTCAGTCGCCGCCGCCGGTCCGTTTCAGTCGCCGCCGCCGGTCCAGGCGCGGCTCGGCTGGCGGCCGGGCGCGATCTTCTTCGCCTTCCAGCGGATCGCTTCCGGACCGAGTTCGTGGGCGACGAGATCGTGCAGTTCGCGGCAGGGCCGGACGTTGCCGGAATCGACCCGGTAGCGGGCGCGGACGCCGGGCGCCGCCACGAGCTCGATGAGGACGGGCGCCTTCCCCGGGAAGTCGCGCAGGATGCGCTGGATCACCGGGACGACGCGAGGCTCCTCCCCGGCGGGCGGCACGACGACGATCGCCTCGCCGAGGTCGTCGTACGCCTTCTCGACGAGCACGAAGCGGTCGACCTTGATGTCGGGCTCCTCGCGCGTGAGGTCGAGAGTGCCCTCGACGAACCCGATCGCCTCGTTCGCGAGCAAGGCCTGCGCCTCCTCGTACTGGTCCGCGAACATCACGCAGCCCACCGAGCCGTCGAACTCCTCCATGCGGAAACGCGCGAACTTGCGGTTCACGTTCTTTCCGCTCTTCGGGAACTGTGTCTTCAGGTGGGCGACCATCCCCGCGACCCGGACCCTCGCGCCGGTGCCCGCCGCGGCGAGACCCGCGAGCGGGTGAGTGGCGAAGGCGCGGAGCGCGCGCTCGTGCTTCGCCAACGGGTGGCTCGACATGTAGATGCCGAGCGACTCCTTCTCGTAGGCGAGGACCTGCGTCTCCGGCCAGCGCTCCACGGCGGGCAGGTCGATCGATCGCGACGCCGCCGAGGTGGCCGGGGTGGATGACGGGGCGGATGACGGGGTGGACGGGGCGCCGCCGCCGAAGAGCGACATCTGCCCGGAGCGCTTGTCCTGCTGCGCCGCGATCGCCATCTTCATGCACGGGTCGAGGCCCGCGAGGATCTGCGCCCTGTGCTCGCCCAGGGCGTCGAGCCCGCCTGCGCGGACGAGCGCCTCGAGCGCGGCACGGTTGACCTGCGCGAGATCCACCGACTCGCAGAAGTCGAGGAGCGTGGGGAAGATGCCGCCCGCCTTCGTGCGGGCCGCCGCGATGGCCGCCGCAGCGCCCTCTCCGACTCCGCGGACGGCCGCGAGGCCATAGCGGATCGATCTCCGGCCCTTCGCCTCCTCGACGCCGAACTCCACGCCGGAGCGATTGACGTCGGGCGGGAGCACCGGGATCTGCATGCGGCGGCACTCGTCGACGAACGGGACGAGCTTGTCGGTGACGCCCATGTCGCAGGTCATGAGCGCCGCCATGAACTCGACGGGGTGGTTCGCCTTCAGCCACGCTGTCTGGTACGTGAGGACGGCGTACGCCGTCGTGTGGCTCTTGTTGAACGCGTACTCGGCGAAGCGCTCCATCACGTCCCAGACCTGCGTCGCGATCTCCTCGCCGACCGAGTTCCGCACGCAGCCCGTGACGAACTGCGACTTGTACTTCTGCATCGCGTCGAGCTTCTTCTTGCCCATCGCCTTGCGCAGTCCGTCGGCCTCGTTCAGCGAGAAGCCGGCGAGGCGCTGCGCGATGAGCATGATCTGCTCCTGGTACACGAACGTCCCGTACGTGCTGCCGAGCAGGGGCTCGAGCGCGGGGTGCAGGTAGCGGACCTCCTCCCTGCCGTGCTTCCTGTCCACGAACTGGTCGACCATGCCCGTCTGCAGCGGGCCCGGACGGTAGAGCGCGAGGATGGCGATCAGGTCCTCGAACCGGTCGGGCTTGAGGCGCACGAGCAGGTCGCGCATCCCGCCGGACTCGAGCTGGAACACGCCGACCGCCTCGCCGCGCTGCAAGAGGCGGTACGTCTTCTCGTCGCCCTCGGGCAGATGGCGCAGGTCGAGCGACGTGCCCGACGCCGCGATCAGCTTCACCGCCTTGTCGAGGACCGTCAGCGTCTTCAGGCCGAGGAAGTCCATCTTGAGGAGCCCGATGTCCTCGAGGTGCTCCATCGTGTACTGCGTCACCACGTCGCCGCTGCCCGGCACGACCGCGAGCGGGACGTGGCGCTTCAGCGGCCCGTCGCCCACGACGACGCCCGCCGCGTGCGTCGAGGCGTGACGGTGCAGGCCTTCGAGGCGCAGCGAGACGTCGAAGAGCTCCTTGTAGCGAGGGTCGTCGCGGAGTTGCCGGAGCTCGGGGTCGGCCTCGATGGACTCGGGCAGCGAGACGTTCGGCCCTCCGGGCACCTTCTTCGCGATCGCGTCGATCTCGCCGAGCGGGACGTCGAGCGCGCGGCCGACGTCGCGCAGCACGGCGCGCGCGGCCATCGTGCCGAACGTGATGATCTGCGAGACGTTCTCGCTCCCGCCGTACTTCTCCGTCACGTAGCGGATCACCTCGGCGCGGCCGTCGCGGCAGAAGTCGATGTCGATGTCGGGCATCGAGATCCGCTCGCTGTTCAGGAAGCGCTCGAACAGCAGGTCGTGGCGCAGCGGGCACACGTCGGTGATGCGCAGGGCGTAGGCGACGATCGAGCCGGCGGCGCTGCCGCGTCCGGGGCCGACGGGCACGCCGCGCTCGCGGGCGTAGCGGATGAAGTCCCACACGATGAGGAAGTAGGAGGTGAACCCCATCTTCTCGATGACGCCCATCTCGTACTCGAGGCGCTCGACCGTGTTCGCGGGTGCGGGGTCGCCGTAGCGCTCCGCGAGCCCTTGGCGGCAGAGGTGGCGGAAGTAGTCCGCGGGCGCCCATCCGGCGGGCGGCTCGAAGTGGGGGAGGTGGAACTTGCCGAAGGGGAGTTCGACGTCGCACCGGCGCGCGATCTCCAGCGTGTTCGCGAACGCCTCGGGGAAGTCGCGGAAGAGCTCGGACATCTCCGCCCCGTCGCGCAGGTAGTAGTCCGACGACTTGTGCTTCAGCCGGTCCTCGTCCTTCAGCGTCTTCTGAGTGGAGATCGCCATGCGGATCTCCTGGGCGCGCGCGTCGTCCTTCGAGATGTAGTGGACGTCGTTCGTGCAGACGAGCGGCAGCTTCAGCTCCCGCGCCATCCGGACGAGGTCCTGGTTGTTCGGCTCCTGCCCCTCGGTGCCGTTGCGCTGGATCTCGACGAAGTAGTCCTCGCCGAACACCTCGCGGTACCACTGCGCAGTCTCGTACGCCTTGTCTCGGAAGCCGTTCCGGAGATACCAGCTCGTCTCGCCCTTGAAGCACCCCGAGAGCGCGATGATCCCCTTCGAGTGGGCGGCGAGCAGCTCCTTGTCGACGCGCGGGTTGTAGTAGAAGCCCTCCGTGTAGGCGGCGGAGGAGAGCGCCACGAGGTTGCGGTATCCCTCGAGGCTCCGCGCGAGGAGCGTGAGGTGGAACGACGACACTGCGGTGACGGGGTCCTTCTTACGATCCGTCCGGGCGCCCGGGGCCATGTAGGTCTCGAGCCCGATGATCGGCTTGACGCCGTGCTTGCGCCCGGCCTTGTAGAAGGCGATCGCGCCGGAAAGGCTCCCGTGATCGGTCAGGGCGATGCTCGAGAGCCCCCGCTCCTTCGCGGTGGCGACGAGCTCCTCGACGGGCGCGGTGCCGTCGAGGAGCGAGTAGTCGCTGTGAACGTGCAGGTGGCAGAAGTCCATCCGGGGCAGAGGATACGACCGGGCAGCGACGTGCCCGCGTCCCGATCACGTCGAAAAGCCTCGGGAGCGCCGCGGCGCGGAGAGAGACTCGGGGCATGAAGTCGAACGTGGTGCTGCGATCGGTCTGGATGGTGCTCGTCGCCGTGGCGGCGGGCGCGTGCGCCGGCGGAACCGGTTCCGACGGGGCGCCGTCGTCGCGCTCCGGCTCGGGAAGTTCCGGTCCGAGGGCCATCGAGAGCTTCCCGCCGGAGACCCAGGCGTTCATGAAGGCCGGGCTGCACCAGTTCAGCAAGGGCGATCCGCAGTGGGAGACGACCCGGGCCGTGTGGCTGGCGAAGGGGCCCGCCGAGGCGGACTTCCTCGTGCAGAACATGTGGGCCGCGCTCCTCAGGTTCCAGGGCCGCGATCAGCCGGCCGAGGTCGAGCGCGCCCGCCACGAGCTGGCGTTGATCGGCGAGCCGTCGGTGCCGCTGCTCGCGGCATTCCTCGAGGGCGGAATGGTGGCGAGCGCCGTCGACGAGCAGACGGGCGAGCGCCGCGACGTGGTCATCGACGACTTCGCGCGTCAGGAGGCGTCCTCGATCCTCGGACTGATCGGCGCGCCGGCCGTCGGCCCGGTGCGCGAAGCCCTCGAACGCACGACCTCGAAGGCGGGGAAGCGATACGCGCTGCAGACGCTCGGCATCATCGGCGACCGTGGAGGCGCCGCTGCCTACGAGCCCATCCTGCGGTACCTGACCGGCGACGACGACGTGCTGCGCGTCGAGGCAGCCTTCTCGCTCCGCTTCTTCCACGACGAGACGACCCGCTCCGCGCTGATCCAGGCGCTCTCCGACGACGACGACCTCGTTCGCAGGAAAGCCGCGGAGGCGCTCAAGAACCGTCGCGACATCACCTCCGTGCCGTACATCCGTTCCGCTGCCGACCGCGCGCGCGCCGACGCGAAACTCGCGGAGGCGAACGAGCTCGACCGCGCCGCGAGCTGGATCGAGCAGCACCCGAAGTGACGGTGGACGGCGACTTCAAGATCGGTCGTCGCGGCGGAGGATGCTCCGTCTGCGCGAAGGCGCTCGGGCCCGGCACGCCGGCTTCGTCGGCGCTCTACAGGACGGGTGCGGGCGACGCGTCCTTCGAGCGCCGCGACTTCTGCGCCGCGTGCTTCGAGGCGCCCGAGAAGCGCGGCGACCCGTTCTCCTGGTGGACGGCCGTCGTGCCGCAGCCGGAGGAGAAGAAGGCGCTCTTCGACACCGGCGTCGCCCGGGAGTTCCTGAAGAGGCTCTTCCAGGAGAACGCGCCGGAGCGGGCGTCGCTCCGCTACCTGCTCACGCTGCTCCTCCTGCGAAAGAAGCTCGTGAAGGTCACCGACCAATTCGTCCGCGATGGCGTCGAGGTCATGATCGCCAACGTCCCGCCCGACGAGACGGCCTACGAGGTTTCGTGCCTCGAGCTCGACGAAGCCGAGACGACGAAGCTCCGCGAGGAGCTCGGTCGCCTCTTCGCGCTCTGAGCCGGGCCCGCGTCCCGTCCGCTGCCGGTGCTGCGTCCGGCAACTCGGCTTCGCGACGCCCTTCCGAGCCTGGGGTCTGACCCCGGCAGGCTCGCGCCGCCTCGATCCTCGCGACGGGCCTCCAGGCTGGGGGGTCTGACCCCGAGTGGGGCGTTGCGATCCACCCGATTTCGGCCCGATCCGAGCTCAGCGGATTTTCTGGCGTCCTAAGTCATGTCGAAATCATGACTTGAGACAACGACAAGCCTCGGCCCTCATCCGGCGCCTTGAAGCCGATCAGCCGGTGGGGTAAAGTGGGTCACCCTGGGCCAAGGTGGGGCACAACTCGCCCCGCGGGGTCGGTCCAGGAGCCTCCGGGAGAGGTCCACGCGGTGTTCGTCGGCAAGCATGACCGCCAACTCGACGGAAAGGGACGCCTCGCGATCCCGGCTGAATACGTCAAGCAGCTCGACGGCCCCGAGGGCGAGCGCAAGCTCATGATCGCTCCGGGCAAGGCTGGCTGCATCTGGCTCGTCACCCCGCGGCACTGGGAGGAGAAGTTCGAAGAGCTCGCGAGGCAGTACGCCTCGGCGGTCCCGGACGAGTTCTACCACTTCTGCCAGGAGCGCGACGTCGACAAGGCCGGTCGCATCCTCCTCGACCCGAAAGCCCGGGAACTCGCGAACCTGCCCGAGCCGTCGGGCACCGAGCCCGTGCAGGTGGTCGTCGCGGGAAGCGGCCGCTACATCCAGATCTGGCGCAAGGACACGTACGAGGGACGGGCCAGCTCGCCCGGCGCCTTCGCGCAGGCGGTGCGTCCGTGATCGCCACGCACCGTCCGGTCATGCCCAAGGAGACGATCGACGCCCTGGCCCCGACGGCCGGGGCGTCGCTCTTCGACGGGACGCTCGGTCTCGGCGGCCACGCGCTCGCGTGGCTCGACGCGACCGCGCGTCTCGGACGAGCCGGCCGCGTGGTGGGAGTCGACCGCGACCGCGCGGCGCTCTCTCTCGCCCGGAGCCGGATCGATGCCGCGTTCCCCGGTTGCGCCGGCACCCACCACGGTTCGTACGAGGAGGCGCCCGCCGCGGTGCTCGGCGCCGGACTCGCCGAGGTCGACGCGGCGCTCCTCGATCTCGGCGCGTCGAGTCTCCAACTCGACTCGCCCGAGCGCGGCTTCAGCTTCCAGGCGGGCGGCCCGCTCGACATGCGGATGGACCCGGACGGCAAGGGCCCCACGGCCGCGGACATCGTGAACTCGCGCACGCTTCCCGAGCTCGAGCGCATCTTCTTCGAGTTCGGCGAGGAGCCGATGGCGCACCGCGCCGCTACGGCGATCGCCGTGGAGCGCGCGCGGGCGCCGTTCCGCGACACGCTCCGCCTCGCGGAGACGGTCTCGCGCGCCCTCGGCGGCCGCCGCGGCCGGATGCACCCGGCCACGCGCGTCTTCCAGGCGCTGCGGATCGAGGTCAACGACGAGATCGGGCGTCTGCGCCGCGGACTTCCCGCCGTGGCGTCGACCGTGCGGGACGGCGGCCGTTTCGCGGTCCTCTCGTTCCACCGGCTCGAGGACCGCGAGGTGAAGGGCTTCTTCCGGGACGGGCAGGACCGCGGCGCCTTCCGCGAAGTGTGCGACGCGGCACCGTCCCGGGACGAGGTCGCGGCGAACCCGCGCAGCCGTTCCGCGCGGCTCCGGGCGGTCGTCGTGGTGCGCAAGGAGGCGGCTCGATGAACGGTGCGAAGCGTGACGAAGGCGTGCTCGTCGGGATCGCGGCCACGGCCGCGTTTGCAGCCGGGCTGCTCGCCGTCGCGCAGCACGCCCACTGCACGTCGACGGGATACCAGCTCGCGGTCGCCCGCCGCGCCGGCCTCGAGCTCCGGCGCAGCGCTGCCGAGGCCGAGCTGCGCGTGACCAGGCTGACCACGCCGCAGGCCGCCACGGCACGCGCGGCGGCGATGAAGCTGACGGCTCTCAAGTACCCGAAGAGCTGGAACGTCGTGAACGCCGCGACGCTCCGCGCCTGCGCCGACCCGGCGAACGCGACCGTGATCTGCGCCGCTCCCGCGGGGGTGGCACGATGAACCCCGCGACGCTCCAGATCCGCGCGGTCGTGGGCCTCTCGATCCTGCTCGGGGTCTTCGTCTGCCTGCTCGGGCGCCTCTTCTTCATCCAGGTCGTGCAGGAGAACCGCTGGGAGAAGCAGGCCGACGCGCAGCAGTGGACACGCAAGGAAGTCGTTCCCGCGCTGCGCGGACAGATCCTCGATCGCACCGGCCGCCCGCTCGCCCGCACGGAGAACGCCCCGACGGTGGCGATCGACCCCGCGGCGATCCCGGACCGCGCGCAGGCCGCGCGACTCCTGCGGGAGGAGCTCGGGGTGTCGCAGGGGGAGTTCGACTCGATCCTCGCCAAGGCGTCGAAGCACTTCGCGTACGTGCGGCGGCAGTTCCACGATCGCGCTGCGGTCGAGCGGCTGAAGGCGCGAGTCCGCGCGGCGGGCATCGGGTGCTTCGTGTTCCTCGAGGAACCGCAGCGCGTGCACCCCCAGGGGAGCGTCGCCGCCCACGTGCTCGGCTTCACCGACCGCGACGGGAAGGGCATCGACGGGATCGAGCGGGCGTTCGACGCGCGGCTCGCGGGTCGCGCGGGCAGCAAGATCACGCTGCGCGACGCGCGTTCGCAGCAGATCCTGACGGCGGGCGAACCGCTCATCGCCGCGGTGGACGGCGACGACGTGACCCTCACGCTCGACGCGACGATCCAGTCGTTCTGCGAGAGCGCCGCCGAGCAGAGCTACGTGAACTTCAAGCCGACCGGCACCGTCGCCGCGGTGGTGGACGTGGGGACGGGAGAGATCCTCGGCCTCGCATGCCGTCCCTCGTACGACCTCTCGAAGCCGGGTGCCGTGCCCGCCGACGTGCGGCGCCCGCGGTTCTTCACCGACATCCACGAACCCGGCAGCACGTTCAAGCCGCTCGTCATGGCCGCCGCGATCGACTCGGGCGCCGTCGGCGTGACCGAACGCTTCGACTGCGACGACGGACGCATCGGGCGCCGCACGATCCACGAGGACGAGGGCCACCGCTACGGCATGCAGGACCCGAGCGGGATCATCGCGCGGTCCTCGAACGTGGGGATGGCGCGGATCGGCCTGCGGCTCGGGATCAACCGCACCCACACGGCCGTCCGAGCGTTCGGCTTCGGCACGCGGACCGCGATAGCGTGGCCCGGCGAATCGAACGGCCAGGTCGCCGCGCTGAAGACCTGGTCCGAGACCTACACGCTCTGCTCGGTCGCGTTCGGCCACAACATCGCCGTCACGCCCGCGCAACTTCTCATGGCGTACGCGGCTCTCGCCAACGACGGCCTGCGCCTCGAGCCCCGGCTCGTGCTCGACGCGCCCGCGACGGCCTCGCCGGTGCGCGTCGTCAGCGCGAGGACCGCGGCCGTGATGCGGCCGATGCTCGAGGAGGTCCTGCTCACCGGAACCGCGAAGGGCGTCAAGCGCTCCGAGTACCGCATCGGCGGGAAGACGGGCACCGCGGACCAGCTCGGCACGGGCGGCGTGGTCGGCTCTTTCGCCTGCTTCGGACCGCTCGAGAACCCGCGGCTCGCCGTGCTCGTCATCTGCGACCGTCCGACGAAGGGCAACACCCACGGGAGCGTCGTCGCTGCGCCCTACGCCGTCGACGTGCTCCGCCAGAGCCTTCGTTATCTCGGCGTTCCCCGTTCGGGCGACGCGCCCGTCCGCTTCACGGCGACGGGAGCCGGCGCCGATCTCGTCGTGACCAGCGATCCCGCACCGGGGGAGGACCGATGACGCTGCCCAGCCGCTCGCTCCACGATCTCCTCGACGCCGCGCTCACGGGCGAAGCCCGCGAACAGCTCGGATCGCCCGCGTCGCGCGTACCCGTCACCGGGATCTCGTGCGACTCGCGGACGCTCGTCGCGGGCGAGGCGTTCGTCGTCGTCCCCGGGACGAAGGACGACGGCGCGCGCTACGCGAAGGACGCCGTCGCCCGCGGCGCCGTGGCACTGATCGTCCCCGGCGACGCGCCGCGCGAGATCGAGTCGCTCGGGGTTCCTGTCGTCCGCGTCGAGAACCCGCGCGGCGCCCTCGCGGCGCTCGCGGCAGAGTTCCACGGGCATCCGTCGGAGTCGATGACGGTCGTCGGCGTCACCGGGACGAACGGGAAGACGACCACGACCCACCTCGTGCGCACGGCGCTCGAGCACGCCGGCCGCGGTCCGTGCGGACTCTTCGGCACGATCCACCACGAGTGGCCGGGCATCCTAATCCCCGCGAAGAACACGACTCCGGGCGCGCCCGAGCTCCAGTCGATGCTCGCGGCCGCTCGCGACGCCGGATGCCGCTCGGCGTCGATGGAGGTCTCGAGCCACGCGCTCGACCAGCGCCGGGTCGAGCGGACGCGCTTCGCGGGTGCGGTCTTCACGAACCTGACGGGCGACCACCTCGATTACCACCGGACGATGGAGGGCTACGCCGAGGCGAAGGCCCGGCTCTTCGCGGGACTCGCGCCGGGAGCGGTCGCCGCCGTCAACGCGGAGGATCCGTACTCCTCGACGATGGTGCGCGAGTGCAAGGCGCGCGTGCTCCGCTTCGGCCTCGACGCGCCGAGCGACCCGGATGTGACCGCGCGCAACGTCCGGATGACGTCCGACGGCGTCGCGTTCACGCTCGTGACGCCGTTCGGCGCGGCCGAGATGAAGAGCCCGCTGATCGGCCGGTACAACCTGCTGAACCTCCTCGCCGCGGCCGCGGTCGTCACCGGGCTCGGCGTCGAACCGGAGGTCGCGGCCGCGGGACTCTCGCAGGTCCGCGGGGTGCGCGGGCGTCTCGAATCGGTCGAGGCCGGGCAGCCGTTCACGATCGTCGTCGACTACGCGCACAGCGACGACGCCGTGGAGAACGTGCTGCGCAACCTGCGCAACGTCGTCCGCGGGCGGATCATCACCGTGATCGGCTGCGGCGGCGATCGCGACCGGACGAAGCGGCCGCGCATGGCGCGCGCCGCGGCGGAACTCTCGGACATCGCGTGGTTCACGTCCGACAACCCGCGCTCCGAGGACCCCGAACGCATCGTCCACGACATGCTCGCGGGCGTGTACGGCGCGCGCAACGTGCGCGTGGAGACGGACCGGGCGTACGCGATCGCGCGAGCCGTCCACGAGGCGCGCGTCGGCGACTGCGTCGCGATCCTCGGCAAGGGCCACGAGGACTATCAGATCTTCAAGGACCGCACCGTGCACTTCGACGACCGCGAGGCCGCGAGCGCCGCGGTGCGCGCGGCGCTCGCGGCTGAAGAGAGGGCTCTGGGTACCAGATAGTGTGCTTTTCGTTCGCTGGTCCACGAGCTACAGTAGCCGGGCCGGCGGGAGGATCCCGATGTCCACGTTCGATTTGACCGGCGCCGCGCGAGTGACAGGCGGGGCGCTCGAGGGACGCGCAACGTCCCAGGCGATCGCCAGGGTGACGATCGATTCGCGCGAGGCGGGACCCGGCGACCTCTTCGTCGCGCTCCCCGGCACGAAGGCCGACGGCTCGGACTTCGTCGCCGACGCGATGCGCCGCGGCGCCGCGGCCGCGATCGTGCCGATCGACGCGCCGCCGCTTCTCGCGGAGTTCGCGGACCGCGCGCAGATCCGCGTCAAGTACCCGAGGAAGGCGCTCGCCGATCTCGCCGCGGCGCACCGCCGCACGCTCACGTGCCCGGTCATCGGCGTCACCGGCAGCAACGGCAAGAGCTCCACGCGCGAGATGATCGCAAAGGTCCTGGAACCGCTCGGCCCGGTGGTCCAGTCGATCCGGTCCTTCAACAACGACCTCGGCGTGCCGCTCACGATCCTGAGGGCCGACGCGGACACGCGGGCGCTCGTGGTGGAGATCGGCTCCTCGGGGCGGGGCGAGATCGCGTCGCTCTGCGGGATCGCGCGCCCCGACGTGGGCGTGGTCACGAACGTCGCGCCCGCGCACCTCGAGGGTCTCGGTTCGGAGGACGGCGTCGCGATCGAGAAGTCGGCACTGCCGCGTGCGGGGCCCGGCGACGGCCACGTCATCCTGAACGCCGAGGACGCGCGCGTCCTCGCGATGGCGGAGCGCACGACGGCGCGCGTCGTCACGTACGGCCTCGGTGCGATGTCGGCCGACGTGTGGGGCTCGGACGAGCGCCGCACGGCGCGCGGGATGGAGGTGTGGCTCTACGGGAAGATGCCGCTCTTCCTGCCCGTCCCGGGGCGTCACAACATCTCGAACGCGATGGCCGCCGTCGCCGTCGGACTCGTCCACGGGATCGACCCCGCGACCATCCGTATCCAGTTGCGCGGCGTGCGCCTGCCGTCGCTCCGCATGCAGCGCGTGGCCTACCGCGGCGTCACGCTCTTCCTCGACTGCTACAACGCGAACCCCGGTTCGCTCGCCGCGGCGGTCGACGACCTCGCGTCGCGCACGACGCCCGGGCGGCGGATACTCGTCGTCGGCGACATGCTGGAGCTCGGTCCCCGCAGCGCGGAACTGCACCGCGCGGCCGGGCGCGCGATCGCCGCCCGCGTCGACGTGCTCTGGTGCGTCGGGACCGCGAGCCGCGACACGATGGAGGGCGCGATCGAGGCGGGGCTCCACCAGGAGAACGCGTTCTGGTCGCCGACGGTCGAGCACGCCATGGCGGACGCCGCCGTCGCGCCGACGCGCGGCGACGTCGTCCTCCTGAAGGCGTCGCGCGGCATGCGTCTCGAGCGTCTCGCCGACACGCTGCGCCGCACGCGCTCGGGCATGCCTTCCTCCGGCGGCGAAGTCCGGAAGGTCGGCTGATGGTCCCGAGCCTCCTCCTGCCGCTGTCGAAGTACATCGAGAGCTTCCGCGTGTTCGAGTCGATCACTCTGCGGGCGCTCTGCGCGGGCATCACCGCGTTCCTCGTCTGCTTCATCGTCGGCGAAGGGATCATCGACCGGCTCCGCGCGCTGCGCTTCGGCGAGCGCATCGAATCGGGCAGCGACTGGCTGGCGGAGAAGCACAGGAAGCTCGGCAAGGGCGGCACGCCCACGATGGGCGGCATGATCTTCGTCCTCGCGGCGATCCTCGGAACCGTGCTCTTCGCGCGCATCTCGCAGCCGCTGGTGCTCGTCGGACTCTGGACGATGACCGCGATGGGCGTGCTCGGCGGCTACGACGACCGCATCAAGCTGCTCGGACGCCCCGACCCGCGCAACCCCGGCAAGACGATGCGCGGCATGCGCCTCGTGCCGAAGCTCGTGGCGCAGAGCGTCATCGCGCTCGTCGCCGTGACGTGGCTCTGGTTCGAGATGAAGGACGTCCCCGGCTGGGCGACGTTCCGGCTCCCCGCGATCCCCGGCGCCGTGCTGCCGATCGGCGTCGGCGTGGTGGCGCTCGGCGTCTTCACGCTGGTCGGGATCAGCAACGCCGTGAACCTCACCGACGGCCTCGACGGCCTCGCCGCCGGATGCGGCACGATCGTCGTCCTCGTCATGACGGTCGTCGCGTACCTCGTCGGCCGCGTGGACACGGCGAGCTACCTCGGCCAGGTGTTCGTCCCGGGTGCCGGCGAGATGACCGTGTTCCTCGCGGCGCTGGCCGGCGCGGTGGGCGGGTTCCTCTGGTGGAACTGCCACCCGGCGAAGGTCTTCATGGGCAACACCGGCTCGCTGGCGCTCGGCGGCGCCCTCGCGATCGCGGCCGTCGGGATGCGGCAGGAGATCCTGCTCTTCATCGCGGGCTTCGCGTTCGTGTGGGAAGCGCTCTCCGTGATCCTGCAGGTGGCGTCCTTCCGCTACCGCGGGGGCAGGCGGATCTTCCTCATCGCTCCGTATCACCACCACCTCGAGAAGCTCGGATGGCCCGAGTCGCGCGTGGTGATGAGTTTCTGGATCAGCTCGGCGTTCCTGGGCGTGGTGGCGCTCGGGCTGACGCGGGCGCTCTGACGTGGCGGCTCGGAAGGGCCGGGGTGCGAGTTTGACCGCTTCGGACTGGACGAAGTTCTGGGACACGGGCCGGCGCCCGCTGGTGCCGTACGCGCGGGCGGCGGTGCTGATCGCGCTCGCGCTCATGGCGCTCGGCGTGCTGATGGTCTACAGCGCCTCCTCGACGCGCGCCGGGATCAGGTACCAGGACCCGGAGTTCTTCCTCTGGCGCCAGCTCACGTGGGCCGCGCTCGGGATCGCGGCGCTGTCCGTCGCGATGCGGTTCGACCACCGACGCCTCGACGCCTGGGCGAAGCCGATGATGGTCGCGTCGCTCGTGCTCCTCGCCGTGGTGCTCCTGCCGGGGATAGGCCACACCTCGAACGGCGCCCAGCGCTGGTTCCGCATGGGTCCCATGTCGTTCCAGCCGAGCGAGTTCGTCAAGCTGACGCTCGTCGTCTGGCTCGCTGCGCACCTGACGCGCGCGTCCTCGCAGCTCTCCGACTGGAAGCTCGGCGTCCTGCCCGCCGCGGGTCCGCTGGCGCTCGCGGGTCTCCTCGTCATCGTGGAGCCCGACCTCGGGACGGCGCTCTTCCTCGCCGCCGTCGGCGCCGCGATGATGCTCGTCGGCGGCGTGCCGGTGAAGAAGCTGGCGCTCCTCTGCCTCGCCGCGGTCCCGGTCGTCCTCTGGCAGGTGATCCGCCGCTGGGACGTCGTCGTCCACCGCTTCGCCGTGTTCGGCGGCGACGGCGCGGGCGCGAGCGAGATGAACCACCAGGTGAAGCAGTCGCTCATCGCGCTCGGCTCGGGCGGCGTGTTCGGCCGCGGCGTGGGCGCGGGGATGCAGAAACTCCTCTACCTGCCCGAGGCCCACACGGACTTCATCCTGCCGGTCCTCGGAGAGGAACTGGGCTTCGTCGGCACGTCGCTCGTCATCCTGCTCTTCGCGGGCTTCGTCGTCTGCGGACTGAAGATCACGATCGGCGCCGCGGCCCGCGACCGGTTCGGCTTCCTGCTCGCGTTCGGGTGGGTCTTCTGCATCGGCCTGCAGGCGGCCGGGAACATCGCGGTGGTGACGGGCAGCGTCCCGACGAAGGGGATCGCGCTGCCGTTCCTCTCGCTCGGCGGGAGCTCGCTCGTCGTGCTCTGCATGGCGCTCGGACTGATGTACGCGGTCGCGGCCCGCCTCGACGCAGAGGCCGCCGCCGAACCGATGAACTCGTCATCAAGGCTTCCGCCGGAGGGCGCCGCCGTCGCGGCCCTGCCGACGGACGCCGTCACGGCTCCGGCCGGGGTGGTGGGCGCATGATTCGTTCGGCGGGCGTACCCAGGGTGCTGATGGCGGGAGGAGGGACGGGCGGACATCTCTTCCCCGGGGTTGCGGTGGCGGAGCGCCTCGTGCGCCGCATGCCGGGTGCCCAGATCCAGCTCGCGGCGACGTCGAAGGACCTCGCCTCGCGCCACCTCGTCGCGTGCCCGCTCGAGACCGTGCAGCTCCTCTCGCCGAAGCTCCCCGGGAGCGCGGTGTACATGGCCGGCTTCGGCGTGCGGATGGCGCGCGCGATCGCTCGCTCGTACGCCTTCCTGCGCGAATACGAGCCGGACATCGTCATCGGCCTCGGCGGATACGGCAGCGTGGCGCCGGTGATGGCCGCGCGCGCCCGCCGCACCCCGGCGATCGTGCTCGAGCAGAACGCGGTGCCCGGGAAGGCGACGAGGTTCCTCGGGCGTCTCGGCGCGGTCGCGGCGGCCTCGTTCGCGGGGCTGCACGCGGCCGGCTTCCACGGCCGCGCGGTCCTGACGGGAAACCCGATCCGCGAGCGCGTGCTGCGAGCCCGGCGCGCGCACGCCGAGTTCGGGTTCGATCCGGCGCTCCCCGTGCTCGCCGTCCTCGGCGGGAGTCTCGGCGCCTCGGGGCTGAACTGGCGCGTCGCCTCGGGCATCGACGCGGTCGGCGCCGCGACCGGCCGCGCGTTCCAGGTGATCCACGCGACCGGTTCGGACGAGGACGCGATCGTCCTCGCTCACGCCTACGCCGCCGCGGGCATCCGCGCGTACGTCCGCCCCTTCTTCATCGACATGGGCGCCGTGTACGGGACGGCCGACGTGGCGCTCTGCCGCGCGGGCGGCACCACCGTCGCCGAGCTCGCGGCGCTCGGGATCCCGGCGCTCTTCGTGCCGTATCCCCATCACCACGACGACCACCAGGCGAAGAACGCGGAGCCGTTCGTCCGAGAGGGCGGCGCGTCGCTCGTGCGCGAGGCGGATCTCACGCCCGAAGCGCTCGTCCGGGAGCTCGCTCCGCTCATGATCGACGCCCTCCGCCGCGAGCGGCGCGCGCGCGACATGAAGCGCGCCGGGCGGCCCGACGCTGCCGACCGCGTGGTGGACCTCATCCTCGAACTGACTCGCTACGTAGAAGACCTGGCAGCACCCGCGGAAGTGGCCGCGGGCAAGGAGGCGGCACTGTGATCGCGATTCCCGGCATCTTCGACCGTCCCCGCGTCGTGCACCTCGTCGGTGCCGGCGGCGTGGGCATGTCCTCGCTCGGGCAGGCGCTCCTGCACTCCGGGCACAAGGTGAGCGGCTCCGACTCGTCCGACTCGGAGCGCACGCAGCGCCTTGCGAAGCTCGGCGCGACGATCCGCCTCGGGCACGCCGCCGGCAACGTCCCCGACGACGCGGACCTCCTCGTCGTGACGGCCGCGATCGACCCGCGCAATCCCGAGGTCGCCGTCGCTCTCGAACGGGGGATCGAGATCGTGAAGTACGCGAAAGCGCTCGGCGAGCTGATGTCGCGCGAGCACGGCGTCTGCATCGCGGGATGCCACGGCAAGACGACGACGACCGGGCTCATGACCACGGTCCTCGTGCGCGCCGGGCTCGACCCGACGATGGTCCTCGGCGGCGACGCCGGCGCCCTCGGCGGCAACTACCGCGCCGGCGGGGGACGCTACTTCGTCGCCGAGGCCTGCGAGTTCGACCGGTCGTTCCTGAACCTCAGGCCGCGCGCCGCGATCGTCACGAACGTGGACCGCGACCACCTCGACTACTACCGCGACCTCGACGAGATCGAGGGCGCCTTCCGCGACTTCGCCCGGCTCATCCCGCACGAGGGCTTCCTCGCGACGCTGAACGAGCACGAGCGCGTGTTCCGCCGGCCCGAGATCGTCTGCGACGTCGAGACGTTCGGACTGCGCGGCAACGCGGACTGGATCGCGTCCGACTTCCAGCGGGCCGACGGCGTCACCTACTTCAACGTCCGCTACAAGACCGGCTTCGAGGGCCTCTTCGAGATGCGCCTCGCCGGCCTCCACAACATCTGCAACTGCCTCGGCGTCCTCGCCGTCGCCCGACACATGGGCCTCGACTTCGACAACGTGGTCCGTCCGGCGCTCCTCGAGTACCGCGGCGTCGACCGCCGCATGCAGATGAAGTACGAGGGCCACGGCGTCCTTGTCCTCGACGACTACGCGCACCACCCGCGCGAGGTCGCGGCGGTGCTCTCGACGCTGAAGGCGGAGTTCCCCGGGCGGCGCATCGTGGCCGTCTTCCAGCCGCACCAGGCGAGCCGCACGAAGACGCACCTCTCGGAGTTCGCCGACGCGCTGAAGTTCGCGGACAGGGTGTTCGTGCCCGACATCTTCCTCTCGCGCGACAGCGAGGAGGACCGCCGCTCGGTGCATGCCCTCGACCTCGTGCGCACCGCGGCGAACCGCGGAGTCGACGTGACGTACGTGGAGCGGTTCGGCGACGTCGCGCCGCTCATCCTGTCGGAGATCCGCGTGGGCGATCTCGTCGTGACGCTAGGGGCGGGCAGCGTTTGGGAGGTGTCCAGTGATCTCGCGGACCGGCTGCGCGCCTTCGACCACCAGGTCATTGCTCCTTAGCCCGCTCACGACACTCCGCGTCGGGGGGCCGGCCGACATCTGCGCGCCGCGAACGGTGGAGGAGCTGAAGCTCCTCGTCGAGTGGTGCGCCGAGACGGCGACTCCGTGGCGCGTGCTCGGCCGCGGCTCGAACCTGCTCGTCTGCGACGACGGCGTGCCCGGCATCGTCATCCAGACGCGGGGCCTCGACGGGCTCGCATTCGGCGAGGACGGCGAGGTGACGGCGGGCGCGGGGCTGCGCACGTCGGTGCTGCTCGGACGCACGCGCGAGCGCGGTCTCGGCGGCCTCGAGTGTCTCGTCGGCTACCCCGCCACGGTCGGCGGCGCGGCGCGCATGAACGCGGGCGGGAAATGGGGATCGACCGGTCAGCGGATCGAGCGCGTCCGGGTCGTCGGACCGGGCGGGATCGTGCGCGACCTCGCGGCCGACGAGTGCCGGTTCGCGTACCGGTCGAGCGCTCTCGCCGGCTTCGTCGTCGCCGAGGTCGTGTTCCGGCTGCCGCGCGTCGACGAGAGGGAGTACCGCGCCCGGATCGACGCGATCCACCGCGAGAAGGCGGCGGCGCAACCGCTCTCGGAGCCGAGCGCGGGGTGCGTCTTCAAGAACCCGAAGGGCGCCTCCGCCGGGATGCTCGTCGACGACGCCGGTCTCAAGGGCCTGCGAGTCGGCGGCGCCGAGGTCTCGACCGTCCACGGCAACTTCATCGTCAACAAGGGCGGGGCCATGGCGTCCGACGTCCACGAGCTGATCGACCGCGTGCGCGAGGGGGTCGAACGCCGCGCGGGCGTCCTCCTCGAACTCGAGGTCGAAGTGTGGGGTGAAACCTCTGTCCCTGCCCGTCCCTAACCTGTCCCACGACTCGGACGTGCTCCCCTGCCCGGCAGCCGGGGTGCACGCCGGTCCGGATCTCGTCCTCCCTGCGGGAGACCCGGACCGAACGACTGTTTCGCGGGGAAGTCAGAACCTGAGCCGGTGCGGGTACCTGCCTTCGCCGACCGGCCTGAAACGGAGCCACCATGATCGTTCCCGAGAAGATGAGCCTCTCCGACTTCGTGTCGCGCCGCCTGCACCCGGTGAAGGTGACCATCAGCCTCCTGCGCCACGAGCTGAACAACCACAGCAAGGGCGAGGTCACCGAGATGAGCAAGCACCTGCTCAACTCGGCCGTCTCCACGCTCGAGCTCTTCGTCGAGGACTACGAGAAGCTGATCGGCGGCACGGCGAAGCCGATGTCGGCGGCCGGGGCCGAGCGCAAGTTCGTCGAGGACACCAAGCCCTCGTCGCTCCTCGCCTAGGGGACCGCCTCGATCCGGGGACCGGCGCGAGCCGGTTCCCGGGCCGTCAGCGAACTGAAGCGGGGCGTCCCACGTTCCGCGAGGTGGATGCCTAGTGACCGATTCGCCGGATCCGGGGACTTCGCTGAGACCCCGGCTGGAGTTCGCCGCGAAGGCGTTCATCGTGACGTCCTTCCTGGGAGTCCTCGTGGCCGGAGCGCTCCGCCTCGGCCATGCCGCGTTCGCGTCGCCCGATCACCGGATCGACCTCTCCCGGTGGACCGTCCTCGAGCGCCCCGCGTGGTCCACGCTCGACGACGTCCGGGCCATCCGGGCACAGTCGGGGCTCGCGCCGTTCTATACGAGCGTGTTCGACACCCCGGCGCTCGCCGCCGTGGACGACCACCTCGCGCGGCCTGCCTCCGTGAAGCGGGTCGTCTGCGTGCGCCGCGTCTTCCCGAACCGCCTCGAAGCCGTCATGGAACTCCGGCGGCCGGCGATCTGCGTCCGCGTGCCGGGCACGTCCGAGCTCTACGTGGAGTCCGACGAAGAGGGAGTCGCGCTCACGAAGCCGCTCCCCGCTCGACCGGTCCGCGAAGGCCGTCCGATGCGCGTCGTCCTCGGCTGGCAGGGCGCCGTGCCGGCGCCGGGCGGCCGCTTCGGCCCCGACGTGGTCGCGGCCGCGTCGCTCGCCGAGTCGCTCGACGGCTACTCCGACGACAAGGGCCGCCTGCTCCTCGTCGCGCTGGACCGGATCGACGTGTCGAACTACGGCGGCCGGTTGAAGCCGGGCGCGTCCGAGGTCCTGCTCTCAGCGTCGCCGCCGCCGCCCGTGCCGAAGGGCAGTCCGCCGGCGCCCGTCACGTCCGCGTCGCTCTCGCCGAAGTGCACCGTGGAGTGGGGACGCGCCGGGGACCGCGACCGCCCGGGCGACGAATCGCCGTTCGACGCGAAGGCGTCGCGCCTCCTGCAGGCGCTGCGCCTCTTCCCGGGTCTCGCCGGGCTCAAGACCGTGCGCGTCGCCTTCGACGACCTGGTCGTCGTCCCCGACGGCCTGAACTCGCCGCAGCAGCTCAAGCGGGCGCTCGAGATCGACGGGGGCGTCCAGTCGAAGTAGCCTCGCCCGCCGTGCCGCACGCGAGGAGCACGTCGAATCGCCGCGCATTCAGTGCCAGTCATCCACTCGAGGACGACCCAACGACTCTCACCGCAGAGACGCAGAGACGCAGAGGAAGCCCTGACAAGTCGCAGGATGCGTCGGTTCACTCTCGTGTGTTGCGGTTCTCTGCGCCTCTGCGTCTCTGCGGTGAAGGCCTTCGGCTGTCTCGGATCGAAACCGGGGCGCGAACGTGACCCGCGACGTCGGGATCGAGGACCCGGCGCGCGCCGGGGCGGCGTCGATCGCGCTCGTCGCGATCCTCGGCGGCGCGGCGGTCTGGATGCTCTCCAGGCCCGCCCCCGAGGCCCCGGGGATGTCGCGGATCGTCTCGCCCGAGATCCTCCTCGCGATCTTCGACACGGTGTGGCTCCTCCTCCTCGCGCTCCCGCGCGAACCGTCGTGGCCGTCGGCGTTCGCGAAACTCGCGGTCGGGGCGCCGTTCCACGTAGCGCTCGCCGCGGCGTTCGGCGCGGGCCCGGGCTTCCACGCCGCATGGGCGATGACGGCGCTCGCGTTCGCGTCGGTCGGCGTCGTCGGAACGGCCGTCGCGCCGCGCGTCCACGGCCTCGGCGTGTCGCTGCTCGCGGTTGCGCTGCCGCTCGCGGCGTACGCAGTGGGGGACTTCGGCGGCGCGGACGCGCTGCCGTTCCTCGCTGCGTCGCCGACGGTCGGCCCGACGATCCTCGCCCGGACCTCGCGCACGGCGTCGGCGGCGGACGCAGTGCCCGCGCTCGTCGCGGCGGCCGTCCTCCTCGCCTCCGGTCTCGTCGCGTCGCGAATGACGAAGGACGAAGCGGCTTGAGAACGCTGCGGATCCTCGCGCTGACGCTCTTCGCGTGGGCCGCGCCCGCGCTCGCCGCCCCCGACGGCGAACCGCCGCGCGTCGAACTTCCCCTCGGTCCCTACGTCCGGCCCGGCCGCCCTCTCGGCGTCCGCGTGATCGGCGGTGCCGACCGCGTGCGTGCCCCGGGCACGCCGTGGGCGCTGCCGCAGGGCGAGCGCGGCGACGAGTTCATCCTGCAGACGACGCCGGCGACGGTCGGCGTCGTGACGCTGGAGATCGAGCGCGGCGGGCGTGCGGAAGAGGCGTCCGTCGCGGTCGAGACGCTCGCGACGGACGGCGTCGTCGTCGGCATTCCCGCAGGCGCCACGCCGGAGTCGTGCGGCGTCGTCCTGCCGTCCGGCGCACGCGTGCTCTCGCTCGACCGCGCCCTCCTGCCCACGGTCGACGAGGGCTGGCTCCTGCTCGACGGCGTCGCCGAAGACCTCGCGCCGAAGTCCGCGCGCGAGATGCTGACGCGCCTCGCGGCCCTGCCTCCGGCCGTCCGCCCGTTCGCCGAACCGCTGCTGCTCCCGCCGGATCCGCTCCCGTTCGTCGTCGCCGCCGAGGCCGCGGCGCGCGGTCCCGGGCTCCCCGGCGACGTCGCCGCGGCGCTCGGGATCCTCGCGCTGACCGAGATCCTCCTCGTGGGCATCCTCGCGCTCCGCCGGGACCGGCCCTGGCTGAGAGCGGCCTGGATCGCGGCTCCGGCCGCGGCGGCGCTCGCGTTCGTCGCGACCGGCGACCGGCTCCCGGGCGCGCTCCGGGCCGACGCGATCATCGTCTCGAGCGGATCGGCCGGCGACCTCGTCCTCGTGCGGGTGGAAGCGCGCCGGGCGGGCCGCGCGTCCTTCGACCTGCCCGCCTCGGCGGGGACCGCCGCCGTGCTCCGTCACTCGGCCGACGATGCGACCGTGACGAGCGTCTCGGCGGGCCGCCGCGTGGAGGTGGACCTGCCAACGGGCCAGTCGCGGCTCTTCGCGTTCACCATCGCCCCAGGCCCCACGCCGACCGGCGAGCCGGACGTTCCCGCGCCGCCGTCGCTCGAGCGCTGGCTCGCCCGGCTCGGGCTGCGCGCGGCCCCGCACGGCCGGTACGGTTTCCCCCCGGAAGCGCTCCCGCGGGGCGACGGCGCGCGCGTCGTCGCCGGCTTCCGGGCGTCGGCGGAGCCGGTCCCGCCCACGAAATGATGGACGGATCGCAGATCGCCTCCGATGATCCGCCGTTTCCGAAACGCCCCCGGTGCCAAGTCCGCCGGGATACGAGGGATCATCCGATGGGCAGCTACATGGCCAAGAAGGGCGAGAACCCGCGAGGCTGGCACGTCGTCGACGCCGAGAACCAGGTCGTCGGACGTCTCGCCACGCGGATCGCTCGCATCCTGATGGGCAAGCACCGTCCCCAGTACACGCCGCACGTGGACACCGGGGAGTTCGTCGTGGTCGTCAACGCAGCGAAGATCCGCTTCACGGGCCGCAAGCTCGACGGCAAGAAGTACTTCCGCTTCACCGGGTATCCGAGCGGCCTGCGCTCGACGACCGCCCGCGTGATGCTGGAAAAGAAGCCCGAGGACGTCATCTACCTCGCGACGCGCCGCATGCTGCCGAAGACGAAGCTCGGCAAGCAGATGATCCGCAAGCTGAAGGTCTACGCCGGAGCGGACCATCCGCACCAGGCGCAGATGCCCGCTCCCCTTTCGTTCTGATCCTCCGACCCCGACCCAACCGACCGACCGAAGGCAACCCATGAGCACCGAAGAGACCGCCCCCGCCCCGATCGCCGTGGACGTGGCACCCGTGCCGGAGCCCGCGGCGCTTCCCGCCGCCCCGACGAACATCACGAAAGAGAACCCGCTCTGCACCGTCGGCCGCAGGAAGTCGGCGCAGGCGCGCGTCCGCATCCACCCGGGCGAAGGCAAGGTCAAGGTCAACGGCCGTACGCTCGAGAAGTACTTCAGCCTCTCGGTCGACTGCACGACGGCCCTGCGTCCGCTCACGATGACCGGCGCCGCGAAGAAGTACGACGTGACCGTGAACGTGAAGGGCGGCGGACCGACCGGCCAGGCCGACGCGATCGCGCTCGGACTCGCCCGCGCCATCTGCATCCTCGAGCCCGTGACGCACCGCGCGATGCGCGACTCCGGCCTCCTCACGCGCGACGCGCGCGTGAAGGAGCGCAAGAAGTACGGCCGTCGCGGCGCCCGCCGCGGCTTCCAGTTCAGCAAGCGCTGAACGCTCGGGCGCGCCGGCACCTCGTCGAGTTCGGGCTCTCGCTGCGCCCGAGCGTCCAGCGCTTGTTATAGGCTGGAGTCAAGATGAACGACGTCCCGGCGGCGCGCGGCGCGGTCGTCCTTTGCGGGGGACGGAGCACCCGTATGGGTCGCGACAAGGCGACGCTGCCGTTCGGACCCGAGACGTTGCTCCAGCGCGTGGTCCGCCGCGTCGCGACGTCCGTCGACGACCTCGTCGTCGTCGCCCGTCCGGGACAGGACCTCCCGCCGCTGCCCGACGTGGTCCGCGTCGCGCGCGACGAGGTCCTCGACCAAGGCCCGATCGGCGGACTCGCTCCGGGCCTCGCCGCGAGTCGCGCCGACGCGGTGTTCGTCACGGCCTGTGACGCCCCGTTCGTCGGCGCGGCCGTGATCGGCCTCCTGTTCGAGCGTCTCGGGACGAACTCGATCGCCGTCGCCGAGACCGAGGGCTTCGCGCAACCGCTCTGCGCGGTCTATCGCACGTCGGTCGTCGCGGAGGTCGAGAAACTCCTCGCCGCGGGGCGGTTGCGTCCCGCGTTCCTCTTCGACGTGGTCCCGACGGTGAGGGTGACGGAGCCGGAGCTTCGCGCCGTCGATCCGGACCTCGCCGCGTTCATGAACTGCAACACGCCGGAGGCCTACGACGCCGCGCTTGCGCGCCGCGCGCCGCTCGTCCGCGTGGAACTCTACGACGTCGCCCGGCGTCTCGCGGGCCGCGAACGGATCGACGTGGACGCCGCGACGCTCGGCGACGCAGTGCGGGAGTTGTCGCTCGCGTGTCCGGCACTCGGGCGCGAACTCGTCGCGGCCTCGCACTGGCGCTTCAGCTTGGGCGGCGACCGGTTCATCGACGATCCGACGACGCCGCTCGCGGACGGGGATTCGCTGCTGATCCTGTCAGCGCAGGCGGGAGGGTGAGGAGGCGCGCCGCAGGCGCGCCGACGAACGGGCATGGTCCGGACGAAGGACGGAGCCCGACTCGCCAGTGGCGAGTTGGGCAATGCCCCGGGTCCGGCAACGACTTCGAGCAGGATGTCACGGGCCTCGCGTGACAGGTTTCCTGCCGAAGTCGTCCGGACGAGGAGGCGCGCCGACTTCGGCGCGTAGCCGGCGCGGAAGGGAACGGTCCTCACGCTGTAGCGATCGGAGCCGATGCCGCGCAATGGATCCGCCGCCATCTCCTCCGCTCGACCTGGAAGAAGAGGACCGGCAGGAAGACGTCGATGACCTCGTCGGCGAGGAGCATGCCGTTCTCGCTCTTGATCATCGAGGGGCCCTCGACGACCCGCACGTCGGCGACCTCGCCGAGTTCGACTTGGAAGCGCGGTTCGAAGGCCTCCGACCCGTCGCCGCTCGAGGACGCGAAGGCGGACATCGACGGCATGGGCGTTTTCCCTAAATATTTGAGTGGTTGAGGTTCCACTCTAACGGGTTTCGAGTTTCCAAGCTAAACTGATCGAGGGGAGAATGGCCCGCTCGCGTGCCGGGGGACCGGCGGGTGCTGATGATTGACGCGATGATGCGGCGCCATGGTCCGGTGGGCTTTGACGACACTTCGCTTTCTCTTT